>JBFISC010000032.1:0-20481 GCA_041608775.1 Pseudomonadales bacterium
CAACACCGGCCTGATGCGTGCTGTCGATAAATACGAATACAAGCGCGGGTACAAGTTTTCGACTTATGCAACCTGGTGGATTCGACAGGCCATCACACGCGCCATCGCCGACCATGCCCGCACCATTCGCATCCCGGTGCACATGATCGAGACCATCAACAAGCTCAACCGTATTTCCCGGCAGATGCTGCAAGAGATCGGTCGCGAGCCGACACCGGAAGAACTGGCTGAACGCATGGAGATGCCGGAGGACAAGGTCCGCAAAGTCCTGAAGATCGCCAAGGAGCCAATCTCCATGGAGACACCGATCGGTGACGACGAGGACTCGCACCTCGGCGACTTCATCGAGGACATCACCATCGGCTCGCCCGTGGACCTTGCGACCGGGGAAGGCCTGCGGGAAGCGACCCGCGAGGTGCTCGGCGGGCTCACAGCCCGGGAAGCCAAGGTGCTGCGGATGCGTTTCGGCATCGACATGAACACCGACCACACCCTCGAGGAGGTCGGCAAGCAGTTCGACGTCACCCGGGAGCGGATCCGCCAGATCGAGGCGAAGGCGCTGCGCAAGCTCCGGCATCCGAGCCGGTCCGAGCACCTGCGCAGCTTCCTGGACGAGTGGCTGGACAACACCGGCGGCCGTTGAGCGGGCCAGGCGCCGCACGGTGACCTCGGCTGCGGAAGCGTTGCCGGCAACGGTAGCGCTTGGCTGGCCCGAGAGGGCGTTTGCCTCCCTGTTCGCGCTGCTGGTGCTGAGTTTTTTTTTGTTCCCGACCAGGCCGGACGCAATCTCCTTCTCTACCTGACGGCGCTCAGCGCCCACGGCCTGGCGTTCCGCGCCGGGCAGTGGCGCACGGCGTTCGCCGGTCCTGGCGGCTGGGCGGTGCTGCTGCTGGTCCTGGCTCCTGCCCTGTCCCTGCTGTGGAGCTCCGGCGCCGGCGGCGATGCCCGCCAGGACCTGCTGATCGCCGCCTATTGTCTGCTCTGGTGCTACTTCGGCGTTGCCCGGGTGCTCGCGCGGCGCAACGACCTGAGCGGGTACCTGGTGGTGCTGATTCTGCTTGCAGGAAACGTGGCGGCAGCGGTGTCGCTGCTGGCCTGGGGCCTCGCCGACGACACGGGACCGGCCCGTCTGGTCGGCGTCTGGGGAATCGACAACCCCGTGCACGCTTCGGTGCTGCTGCTCGGCAGCACCCTGCCCGTGCTCGTGGCGGTTGCTGCCGGCCGCGCCCGCTGGTGGCTGTTGGCGCTGCCGCTGCCGTTGGCATTTGCGCTGCTCGCCGGCGCGCGCACCGCGGCTGCCGCCTATCTGCTCACCGTGTTAGCGCTGGTCGGGATGCACAGGCCGCGGGCGCTGGCCTGGGTCGTGGTCGCGGCCGCCGGCATGACGGTCCTGGCCGTGGCGTTCGTCGGCATCGAGCGGGCCAGTGAGATCTGGCTGGCCCGCGGGCTCTCTTACCGCGACGTCGTCTGGCAGCAGGTGTGGGCCGCCTACCAGGCGTGTTCGGCTCTGCTCGGCTGCGGCATTGCCACCCCGCTGTTGGTCGAGCTCGCCGGGGTCGAGGGCGACCGGGCCCACAGCATCTTCTTCGCTGCCCTCTACCACCAGGGTCTGCTCGGGCTGGGGGTGTTTCTCGGCGCCCTGGGCTGGCTGCTCCTCCGGGGCCTGCGCGGCGACGCGATGCAGGTGCGCGGCTGGGCCTGGATGCTGGGCTTCGTCCTGCTGGCGAACGTCACCAGCGGCGATCACGTGCTGGTTCGCGGATCGCTGTTCTGGCCGGGATTCTGGATTCCGGTGATGGTGCTGGCCGCTAGAGGCGGGGAAAGCTCGCCGCCAGGTCGGCCTTGATGCGCTCGATGCCGGGACGGGCGTAGCCGGCCGCGACGTCGTCGGCTCGAACCTCGTCGAGACGTACCGGGTCCGGGCGCAGACCGAACACCCCGTAGTAGTCGTCGAACTTGTGCCGCCCGCCGATCAGCCGGTCCGAGGCCGTGAACCACGCGTTCGGCACGCCGAAGGCATCTGCGAAGATCAGGCCGTGCAGCGAGGACGAGAGAATCTGCTCGCAGGCGGCGATGCTGCCGAGCAGCTGGCGCACGTCGGCGGTGATGTCGAGCAGCTGGGCGTGCGGGTTGCGCTCGAGGAATGCCTGCACCTCGGGGTGGCCCCGGTCGACCATGTGCGGAATCACGCCGAGCGCCCTGTGCCTGGCACTCGGTGCGCCCACGAGGACTTCCGCCAGCAGCCCGGGATCGCCGAGGGGGATTGAGGGGTCCGCCGCGGCAACGCGGTCCAGCGTCAGCGGGCCGCGCAGCGCGTGAACGTGGTGCCTGCCCCCCAGCGAGTCCTCGGCCCGCAGCGACCCCGTGCCCCAGAGGTGCAGCCGACGGCTCAGCCCCAGGCGGTGCAGGCGGTGGGACCGGTTGAGCCGCTGCAGCAGGCTGCCCGCCGCCACCAGCTCGCAGCGATGGGGCGGCGCGTACTCGACCCCGCGTCCGCTCAGGTGCGCGCAGATGAGCGGCGAGTACCAGTCGCCGGCATTGCGGGCGCCAGCGCTCTTGCCCGTGCCCCGGGCCCAGAACAGCTTGAGCGGCTTCATTCGCTCCGCGCTTCCTTCATGGTACAGCCACGCTCGGGCTAGAATCCGGCCAGACCCCCGAGGATAGCAGGTGACCCCATTCACGAGCTGTTTCGTGACCGCCTCGAGCTCAACTCGCTGCTGATCGTTCTGTGCTTCGTCGCGGCGCTGGCGGTGCCGTGGCCGGCGGCGGCCAACGTGCCCGCCTATCTGCTCGCGGCGGTGATGCTCCTCACCTGGCCCCAGTGGCGCGACATCGGCGGGCGACGGCTGCTGTGGCTGATCGCCGCCATGCTCGGCTATCTGTGTCTGAGCAGCCTGTGGTCCGCGTCGGTGACGGCAGACGCCGTGCTGCGGGTGTTCCTGCACGGGGCCCTGGTGCTGATGTTCGTCGTGGCCTTCGCCGAGTGCCAGATGCGCGGCCAGCTGCGGCGCTGGGTCGGCCGCTCCATGGCGGTGGTGGGCATCATCACCGTGATCGCCGCGCTGGCGCTGTTCTACGCTTCGGAGCCGGCGGACGGCAGGCTACGCGGCCTGGGTCTGCTGGCCAACCACGTGGTGGCGGCCTGGGTTTACGCCGTCGTGCTGGTTCTGGTGCTGGACGTTGCCGCGTCCGACCGCTCCAGCGCGTGGCGCCTGGTCGCGGTGGCCAGCGCGCTGCTGCTGGCCTGGACGATCTTCCTTTCGGACTCCCGCAACGCCTGGGTAAGCACGCTGATCGGCGTCGGGGTGTTTCTGATGGCCCGCCTGGTGCTCGACCCGCAGCGCTTCGTCGCCGGCGTCGCGGCGCTGACGGTGGTGCTCGGCGTGCTGGTCGGGGCGCTGGTGGCCAACCCGGCTGCGCGGGACGTTCTGGTCCCGCGTGGCACCAGTTTCCGTCCGGAAATCTGGAGCGACGCCGTGGGCGACCTGATCCGGGGAGGACCCTGGTTCGGCCTCGGCATCAACACGCGCAACACGGTGGTGGCCGACGGCATCGAGTTCGAGCACCCCTACAGCATGTATCTCTCCGTGGCCTATCAGGGTGGTCTGGTCGGCCTGGCGCTGTTTCTGCTGCTCATCGCCGCGGTGCTGATCGTTCTGGTTCGCAACTACCAGGAGGCGGATGCCAAGCTGGCGCTCGGTATTCTCGGGGTGGCGCTTCCAGCGTACCTGCTGGATGGCCATCAGCTGGTGGACGATGTCGGCGCGACCTGGTTTCTGTTCTGGCTGCCGGTGGCGATCGCGCTCGGCATCAGCTGGCGCTGGCTGCCACGCGGACTGTGAGGCGCTAGAATCCCGGCTGCGGGCCTATAGCTCAGTTGGTTAGAGCAGTGGACTCATAATCCATTGGTCCCAGGTTCGAGTCCTGGTGGGCCCACCACACGCCGCGGGCACGCATCCATCGGCCGGGCGGGTCGTCAATCGCTCGGGTGCTCGTCCGCGCGGCCGCGAGGCTCTGACGCGCCGGCCGCGCACTCGAGAATTGCCAGGGTTGCCGCGGCCGTCCGCTGCCAGGAGTAGCCGGCTGCCCGGGCGCTGGCTCGCTCCGCCAGGTCGTCGCGCAGCGGCCGATCGTCGCAGAGTCTGCGGATGGCGTCGGCGATGGCGGCTTCGTTCAGGGGGTCCACCAGCAGGCCGGCATCGCCCACCACTTCGGGCATCGACGAGATGCTGGAGCTGATCACCGGTTTGCCGAAGCTGAACGCCTCCAGAATCTGCAGCCCGAAACCCTCGTAGAGCGACGGCGCCAGCACGAAGTCGCAGTGCCGGTAGAGGGTGCAGAGATCCTCGTCGCTGACCTCGCCGAGATAGTCCGTTCTGCTGTCCGCAGGCGCTTGGCGCAGACGCTCCCTGAGCGCTTCGCTCTTCCAGCCGGGGCCACCGGCGATGACGAGCCGGTGAGAGATCGACCCCTCCGACACCAGGCGCTCGAAGGCGTCCAGCACCCGGGCGAGGTTCTTCCTCGGCTCGAGGGTGCCGACGAAGAGCATGTAGGGCCCGGCGATCCGGCCAGCATCGCCGCCTGCCGTGCTCCGGGTCAGCGCCGAGGCGAGGGGCACTACGTGGACCCTGTCGGCGAGCTGCGGGTAATCGGCCACGATGTCGCGGGCGGTCGCCTGGGAGGGCGTGATGATCGCTCTGGCGCGACGCAGTGACGGGGGCATCAGCATGCGCTCGAGCAGGGGTGCGAAGCGAGCCATCGTCTCAGGCGCCCGGCGCCAGACCATGTCGTGAACGGTTACGGCGCCGGGAACCTCCGTCAGGGTCAGAGGCAGGTGGTGTCTCGGTGACCAGAACAGATCTGCCCGGTCCTGCCGGGCCCATCGCGGGAAGACCGTCTGGGCAAACAGGGTGCTGGTGGAACGCCCGCTCACGCGGCCCGTGCGCACCCGCGGGGCATGGACGTGTGACGGCAGGCTGATGGGTCGGTGGCTGTAGAGCAGCCACTCGTGGGGTGATTCCGTCAGCTGCCCCAGCAGGCTGGTCAGGTAGCGTCCGATGCCGTTGTGGGGTGCGCAGAGCGGCCTGGCGTCGACGGCAATCCTCAACGGGCGCCTTCGGCGATCTCCGCCGACCCGTCCTGCTGGGGCAGCCCGACCAGGTCGCGGTACAGGCGGGCGTAACGTTTTCCCATGAGCTTTCCCGTGAACAGACGCTCGTAACGCTGTCGGGCCTTTCTGCCCATGAGGCGCGCCATGTCGGGGCGATGCCAGATCTGATCCATCGCCTGCCGCAGTTCGCGCGGTGACCCGGGCGGGACGACCAGTCCGGTCTCGCCGTGGACGTTCACGTGGCTGGTGCCCGAGCCGACCTCGGTCGAAATCATGGGCTTGCCGTGAATGGCCCCCTCCACCAGGGTCACGCCAAAGGCCTCGGAGCGCATGTAGGATGGGAACACCACGCCGCGGCAGAGCTTGAGCAGCCTGATCTTGACCTCGTCGGGAAGATAGCCGGCGAACACGACGTTGCTCAGCCCCAGTTCCCGGGCCTGACGTTTCAGCTCCAGCTCGGTCGGCCCGGACCCGACGATCACCACCCGGTACGGCGCCCCCTGAATGGCGTTGAGCAGCACGTGCAGCCCTTTGTAGTAACGAAGCACACCAACGAAGAGGAAGAAATCCCGCCCGTACGCGGCCTCCGTGGCGGCGAGCTCGTCGGCGCCGGGCTCCGGGTAGGTCGATTCGTCGATGCCGATCGGAATGACCTCCACCTTGTGCTCGAAGCGAGACAGCACGTCGCTGGTGGCGAAGTAGTTCGGAGAGGTGCAGACGATCCGATCCACGGAGCGCAGGAACCGGTTCTGCAGCGGCTCGTACAGATGCTTGAGCAGCCGCTGCCTGACGATGTCCGAATGGTAGGTCACGACCGACGGCTTGCGGATTCGCGTCCAGAAGTGCAGCAGATCGGCGAACGGCCACGGGAAGTGGTAATGGACGATGTCGGCCCAGCCCGACAGCGCGCGCAGCTGCTTCGCCGCCTGCAGCGAGACGCTGCACGAGGCGATGGTCCCGTGAAGCCTGGCTCGGACGACGGTTGCTTCGGCGCGTTCGATCACGACCGGGCTGGGGTCCGGGCTCAGGGTGAGTATCTGGCTGGCGATGCCCTCGGGTATGGTGTTCAGGCAGATCTGGCGGATCGCTTCCTCCAGCCCGCCCTGGGTGTCCGGGAAGTAGGTCCGGTAAAAGTGTAGAACTCGCACTGTCGTCCGTGGTTCCTGAATTCAGGGCGGGTAGGTCGGGTCGCCAGGTGGATTTGCGCGTGTAGAATACAGGCTTACCGGCACGGATTCCCGTTGTTCTCATTGCTTTCGTCACTGCGAGACTGGTCGGCCGCATGGCTTCGCAAAGGCGTGGGCGTGGGGTCGGCGCTGTCGGCGCTGGGCACGGTCCTGCATCGGCGTGGCCTCGTCGGCACCTGCAGGTCGGGCTGGCGGCATGCCGTCGACGGCGGCGGGATCCGCCGCTTTCTGCTCTGGTGCCGCGATGTCGCCGCGTACGAGCGGCGCGGTGAGCTCCGCCGCTATCAGGCTTGGCTGGCCCGACGGCAACCCGTCGGACGCCGTGGTGTCGGCGACTCCGGGCCAGGCGATCGGCTGCCGCCGCGACAAGCTGGCGCGAGCCCGGAGCCGGCGGGGTCGTCTGGCTCTCAGCCCGCGCCCGAGTTCGTCTGTGTGTGCCATCCGGATGCGGAGCTTTCAGCGGCATCCAGGGAGGTTCTGATCGGTGCCGCGCGGCGGCTGGGGGCTGATGTCGCCTATGCCGACGAGGATCAGATCAGCGACGGGGGCTCGCGCCTGCGGCCCCGTTTCAAGCCCGGCTTCTCCATCGACCTGCTGCGTTCTCAGGACTACATCGGGCCGGTCTACGTCGCGCGCCGGGAGCTCGTCCGCCGAGCCGGTTGCGAGGCGGACGCTGACTCCTTCGAAACGCTGCTGGCGCTCTACGAGCACGGGGCGCAGTTCGTCCGCGTCCCCGAAGTACTGGTGCATTGGCGCCGATCCCGTCCGTGGAACCTCGATGGACCCGCTCGCGCTGCTGTCTCGAGGCATCTCCGCCGCTGCTATGGCGCGGAGCTCGGTGCCGCGCTCGACGGGCCGGGCAGCGCGCGACACGCTTTCGCGAGCCGCAAGCTGGTGTCGATCATCATTCCCACCCGGGACCGGCTCGATCTTCTCGCGAGCTGCGTGGGCAGCATCTACGCATCTCCAGCGAGCGCGGGCTTTGAAGTGCTGATTCTCGACAACGGTTCGCGGGCCAGCGAGACGGTCGAGTGGCTTCGTCGCGCGCCCGGGGAGTTCACCGGTCTGCGCGTGGTCGACGCCGACTTCGAGTTCAACTGGTCGCGCCTGAACAATCTGGGTATCGCCGAGTCCCGGGGCGAGCTGCTGCTTTTCCTCAACAACGATGTGGACGGCTTCCGGGAGGGCTGGCTCGACGAGCTGGTGGTTCAGGCCTGCCGACTGGACGTCGGGGCCGTTGGCCCGTTGCTGCTGTATCCGGATGGAACGATCCAGCATGCCGGGGTGGTGATCGGCATGGGCGGATTCGCCGACCACGTCTATGCCGCCGTGCCGCCGGAAACGGGCGGCTGCGGGCACCTGTTCGTGGACCCGAAGGTGCCGAGAAACGTTCTCGCCTGCACCGGCGCCTGCCTCATGATCGCCCGGGACAAGCTCGAACGGGTGGGCGGCTTCAACGAGCAGCTGAAGATCTGCGGCGATATCGACGTGTGCCTGCGGCTTCATGAGGCCGGGTTCGTCAATCTCTTCGACCCGCGCGTCGTCGCCTCTCATCACGAGTCGGCGACGCGTTCCCGGTCGCCGATGGCTGCCGCCGAGATCGAGGCGACCCGGCGGGTTCTCGCGGATTGGCTGACGGCGGGGGATCCGTTTTATAATCCCAATTTCGACCTGCGGTTGAGATACCCGACGTTTGGTCGGTAGGAACCTCCGAGTGACTGAACGCGCCCCGCCGACATCCCCGTCGAACCAAGGACCCCTTTGAATCCTGCGCCAGCGCAACCGGTAAGTGATCGTGGCGCCTGTCGCTGACGCCGACGAGGGCGGCCAGCGGGTGCGGTCCGGACAGATCGTGGTTCTCGGCATGCACCGTTCCGGTACCTCGTGCATTGCCGGAAGCCTCGCGGCGGCCGGGGCCTACGCCGGCGAGCAGGAGGATCTGACCGGTGTGAACGAGGAGAACCCGCGGGGGTTCTGGGAACGCAAGGACATGCGCAGGCTGTGCGACGCGCTGCTGCACAGCGCCGGCAACGACTGGTGGAAGGTATCCGACTTCCTGGCTCAAGCGCGGTCACAGGAGAGCGTGGAGTCGGCGCGAACGACCTTCCGATCCGTGCTCGACGAGCTCGGTCAGCACGAGCCCTGGGTCATCAAGGAACCACGCCTCTGCCTGCTGCTGCCCGCGATCCTGCCCCTGCTGCGCGACCCGATCTGTGTTCACATCTACAGGAACCCGCTGGAGGTGGCCGAGTCGCTGCGGAAGCGCAACGCGTTCACCCTCCACGAAGGGATCGCGCTCTGGGAGTTCTACAACCAGATGGCGATCCGTAACTCTCAGGGTGTTCCGGTACTCCGGCTCTCCTACAACGCCCTCGTCCGCGACCCGAAGCGGCGCATGCAGGGCCTGATCAAACGGCTGGAGGCTTCGGGAGTCGCCGGTCTGCGCGCTCCCGGCCAGGATGACCTGGATCAGTTCGTCGATCCCGCGCTGCGCCGTCAGCGCGTCGGCAGTGGCGGCGAGGACGGTTTCCTGACCCGCTCCCAGATGGCGCTGTGGGAGTGCATGCGTTCCCCGCGGCGCCTGGACGCCGACAGCATTCCGGACATCGCGGACTCGACGCTGGAGGCGCTGCGCGATCTGGAGTTCAGCAAGGAGATATTCGATCGGTCCGAGCTGCTCGGGCAGAAGGAGGAAAAGATCGCCGATCTCCAGAGGCGTCTGGAGTCGACGAACCGTCAGCGCGCAGAGGCGACCGCGCAGGCAGCGGGGCTTCATGAAGAAGCCGTGAGCCTGAAGCAGCAGCTGGCGGTGCTCGACCGGGACCGGAGTCATCTGGAGTCCTCCCTCGATGCAGCCGGGCGCGCGTCCGACGAGCTCGACCGGAAGCTCTCGGCCAGCGAGAAACGCTCGGCGGAGCTCGGGGCGGGGCTGGCCGCGGCCGAAGCGAGGTACGAGGAACTCCGGCGTCATCATGAGCTCCGGGAACAGGAAGCGACGTCGCTGCGGAGCGCGAATGCCGAGCAGCTGCGAAGGGTTCTCACGCTCGAGGCTGACCTCAGAGACCTTGATGACGTGAGGAAGCAGCTTGGTTCCGCCCGTGAGGACCTCGATCAGGCGCTGCGGGTCGAGCGGTGGCTGCGGGTCCGCCTGCAGCTCATGAACGGCGGCGCGGGCAGGCGCGCCGGGCGGAACCCGCTGACGCGCTGGCGTCGGCGGCGGCGGGAAGTTCGCCAGATCGCCGGCTCGGAGCTGTTCGATCATGCCTGGTACGCAAGCCAGGCCGGACTGGGCCCGCGGCTCCGACGGCCTGCTGCCGCCGCGCACTTCGCGGAGCAGGGGGCATGGCGCGGGCTCGATCCCGGTCCGCGGTTCAGCACCCTCGACTACGCTCTCGAGCACGAGGACGTGCTCGAAAGCGGTATGAATCCGTTCCTGCATTTCCTTCGCTACGGCAGGCGCGAAGGCCGGGAGAGCCGTGATTCGCGCGCTCGGGTGCAGGCTCCGGACGGGCGCCGCAGCGCCGGGGCCGGGAGACCCGGCTCTAAGCTCGGCCTGCTTTTCGGCGACGCGTCGGTCGTTGCCTGGGTTGCCTACTGCGGGCGCTGGAAACTGAGGCGGCGGGCCGTGCTGGCGGCGCAGGCAAACGGCCGAGCCGCCGGCGTGAGACGGCTGGCCGCCGGTCTCCCGCAGAGAGCGCTCGCCGGGCTGCGGCGCAGGCTCGGCCGCGGGCTGCGCAACGACGTCCGGCTGCTGGACCAGACGGGCTTCGTGGACGTGGCCTGGTATCGGCGGACCTACCCCGACGTCGCGGCAGCCGGGCTGTCGCCGGCGCGCCACTACCTCGAGCATGGCGCGTCGGAGGGCCGCAACCCGAATTCCTGGTTCGACACCGAGACCTACCTGACTCTGAACCCCGATGTCCGGATCTCCCAGGTGAACCCGGCGGTCCACTATCTGCGCTATGGGCGTGAAGAGGGGCGATCCATCGCCAGAGCGGACTCCCCGGACCACACCGGCCCCGCGGAGGATGGACCCATTGCGCTCCCCGACGGGGTCGAGCTGCACATGGCGTCGAGCCCGAAAGCGCTGCCGGATCTGTTCGCGCTGCGGGTGCGGCAGAGCCAGGCCTCCTGCCTCGTGGTCGCCCATGCCGCAGACCCGGACCAGCTGCTGCGCGCAGCTGATGCAGCGACAGCTTGCGAGAACGCGGATCTGCTGATCACCACGACCCGGGCCGCGTTGAGACAGGCCGCACCCGAGCTGAGCTCATGTGAACCCCCGCTGACCCTTGCCGTCTATCCGGACGGCCACAACGGCTGGTCAGCGCTGATGCATCTGGTGAACGCCGGGCTGGTCTGGAAGTACCAGCTGCTGGCGCTTGCCGATCTGACCGAGGCGGCGTTGACGATGCTGCGAGGCGATGTCGATCGCGGCGTCGCGGCCCGGTTCGAGCGCGATGCCGATCTGGCGCTGTGCGGGGCGGCGTTCGAGAGAGTCCCTGAGGAGCTGCAAAGCGAGGTGGATGGCCATCTCGCCCTGTTCTGGGCCCGGCTCGGCCGCGACGGTGACTCGCCCCGTGCCCGGCAGACCGTGGCCTCGCCGCTCTGGATCCGCCCGTTTCTGCTTCGCCACGCTGGCGCTGCCGGCGTTTCAGAAGCGGAGCTCGCCGATCGCGCCGGCAGCGATGGCGCCGCGGCGGCGATGGCTTTCAACGGCCTGCTGATCAGGCTGGCTCAGGACGCGGGCATGACCTGCTCGACGACGCGGTCTCCGGGCGCCCTGCGCACCGGTTCCGCCCGGACTCTGCAGCCGAAGGTGGTCGCGTTCTACCTGCCGCAGTTTCATCCCATCCCCGAGAACGACCTCTGGTGGGGGTCCGGTTTCACCGAGTGGAACAACGTGACGCGGGGGCGCCAGTTCTTCAGGTATCACTGGCAGCCCCGGGTGCCGGCGGAACTCGGGTACTACGATCTGCGCGTGCCTGAGACCCGTGCTGCTCAGGCGGACCTTGCCCGGCGCTACGGCCTGCACGGATTCTGCTACTACTACTACTGGTTCAACGGCAGAAAGCTGCTCGAGACACCGATCGAGTCGGTGTTCAGATCCGGCAAGCCGGATCTGCCGTTCTGCATCTGCTGGGCCAACGAGAACTGGACCCGCAACTGGGACGGCCACAATCGTCACATTCTGCTCGAGCAATCGTACTCGCTGGATGGAAATCGCGAATTCATCAGAGAGATGATTCCGATGATGAAGGATCCCAGGTACATACGGCACGGGGGCAAGCCGGTTCTCGCCGTCTACCGGATTTCTGCGATACCCGACTGGGTGGAGACGGCCGACATGTGGCGCGCGGAGTGCCGCAAGGCCGGCGTCGGAGAGATCCATCTCTGCGCGGTGCGTTTCACCCTCGAGCCCCTCGAAGGACCACCGGAACGTCATGGCCTGGATGCGTACGTGATGTTCCTTCCCCACGAGTCCCGGCGGAAGGACATCCAGTCTCAGGTGGTCGACCTGCGGTCACCGTTCCATGGCGAGCTGTTCAGCTACGACGCCGTGGTCGACGGTGATGTCGAACGCTTCGAGGAGGGGTACCCGTGGCCGGTCCATCGCGGCTGCATGCTGGGCTGGGACAATACCGCGAGACGCGGCGCGTCGGCGCGGGTCTTCCACGGCGCGACGCCGGCGCGGTTCCGCTACTGGATGAAGTCGATTCTGGACCAGGAGCAGCGCTTCGGCGACTCCTCCGAGCCGCTCATCTTCGTGAACGCCTGGAACGAGTGGGCCGAAGGTGCCGTCCTCGAGCCCGAGAAGCGCTACGGGCGCGGGTTCCTGGAAGCGGTCGAGTCCGCGGTCGGCCACGGCACTCAGTCGGAACTCTGACGGATGGTTCGGGACAGCCTCGGTCGCCGACTGCTTCAGCAGTTCCGGGACGGCTACCTGATCTGGCGCTCTCCGCTGTTCGATTCCGAGTGGTACCTGGAGGAGTACCCGGACGTTGCGGAGCAGGGGTTCAACCCGGTGCTCCACTATCTCAGGCACGGCTGGCTCGAGGCCCGCAATCCCGGGCCGGCGTTCTCCACTTCGGCGTATCTCCGGGACAACCCCGATGTCCGCAATGCCGGCGTCAACCCGCTGCTTCACTTCGAGACCATGGGCCGCTTCGAGGGTCGAGCGGCCAGCCCGGTGCCGCGTCTGATCCCTCAGGCGCGCAGCCAGCCCGCGGCGGCGTCCGGGAAGACCCGGGTCCGTCGATGGGAGGGGAGACTCGAGGTTCGCCCGGACTGGCCGGTGGTCATGGCGTGTGCCCACATATCGGGGCATCAGCTCTACGGTGGCGAGCGCAGTTTCCTGGATGTCCTCGAAGGTCTGCGGGCTTCCCGGGTCAACGTCGTGGCAACGCTGCCGAGCAGCAACAACCCGGACTACGTCGAAGCGGTCAGGTCCAGAAGCAGCAGCGTCTACGCCTTCCCCTATCCGCAGTGGCGCGAGGGTGCGCCCGAGGACGATCGCGTCATCGAGGACTTCCTCTCGGTCATCGACGAGAACGACGTGGCGGGCGTGCATGCCAACACGATCATGCTGCGCGAGCCGCTGACCGCCGCGGGGCGGCGAGGCTGCCGGCGGGTGATTCACTCGCGCGAGATCATCGATCTCGATCAGGAGCTGGTGGAGCAGATCGGCCTGCCGGTCTCGCGGATCGTCGAGCTCGTTGCCCGACGCTGCGATCTGATCATCGCCAACTCGATCGCCACGGCCGCATGCTTTCTGGAGGCAAGCCCGATCGCGCTGGTGCCCAACTGCATCCCGGCGGCCGAGTTCTCGGCGCTGCGGGTCGAGCCCGGGCCGACCCTGCGTTTCGCCATGATCAGCAGCAACCTGCCGAAGAAAGGGCTGGCCGACTTCTTGGAGGTTGCACGCCGCTGTCTGGCGCGTTGCCCGCAGGCGGCGTTCGTCGTCGTCGGTCCGGAGAACGACTACGTCGCCTCGCTGAGACGGTCCTCGACCGCCGGCCCGGTGCCGGAGAACGTCTCCTTCGTCGGCTATCGGCAGTCCCCGCAGGAGGCGCTGGCCGAGGCCGACGTGGTGATGAACCTCTCCAGCTTCGCCGAATCCTTCGGCAGAACCGTCGCCGAGGCCATGGCAGCGGGCCGAGCCGTGATCGGGTACCGCTGGGGCGCGCTGCCGGAGCTCGTGGAGGACGGGTCAACCGGGTTGCTCGCGCCGTACCGCGACGTGGACGCGGTCGCCGAGCATGTTGCCCGGCTGTGTGCGGCACCGGAACAGATCCCCGGAATGGGCGAGCGGGGCCGCGCCAGGATCGCCCGGCTGTACAGCCGGGAGCTCCTCAACAGCCGCATGGCGGCCGCGTACTCGTGGCTGCTGCGGGATCCGGACGACGCGGCTACAGCGGCGGGGGAGACGACGCTCTGCTGCGTTGCGCTGCTCGAAGGGGCGCGCCCGGTCTCCGTCGTCGTGCCCGTCTTCAACGCGGCGGAGCATGCCAGACGGTGCGTCGAATCTGCCCGCGCGCACCTGCCTCGCGGGGAGGTGGAGATTCTCGTCATCGACGATGGCAGCACGGACCCCGCTGTAGCCCGGTGGCTGGAAGAAATCGATGGCACGCCGAACCTGCGTATCCACAGGAACGGACAGAACCTCGGGTACACGCGCACCGTCAATCGAGGGCTCGAGCTGACCGCAGGGCGTGATGTGGTTCTTCTCAACAGCGACACGATCGTGACCCCGAGGTGGCTTCAGCTGCTGCGGGTCGCCGCGTACCTGGACGGCAAGGTCGGCACGGCCACCGCGGTCAGCGACAACGCGGGCGCGTTCTCCGTGCCCGTCAGCGGCGTTCGCAACCCCAGGCCTGAGGGGGTCGACCACGACAGCTACGCGCGCTCGATATCTCGCTGGTGCCTGCCCTGTCGGCCGGTGGACGTGCCGACGGGGAGCGGCTTCTGCATGTACGTCAGACGGGACCTCGTCGATGAGATCGGCAGGTTCGACGAGCAGGCGTTTCCGAGGGGCTACGGCGAGGAGAACGATTTCTGCATGCGCGCGCTCAACGCGGGCTGGCGCAACGTCATCGCGCCAGCCGCGTTCGTCTATCACGTCAGGAGCGCGAGCTTCGGTTCGAGCCGGGAAGCTCTGGTTGCTGCGGGCGTCGACGTGGTCACCCGCCGCTATCCGGACTACGCGCAGCGGGTCAAGGCTGCATTCGACTCAAAGGAGATGAACGAGATCGCGGCCGCCGCCAGGATGGGTGCCAACGAAGCCAGCAGCGGATGGATGGAGGTGGCGCGCGGGCTCGGCTGGGTCAGTCCGTTCGCGGACCGCGCGGACGAAGAGAGCGGGTCCCCGGTGACCGCAGAGGTCCGGGCGGCTGGCCAGGTAGTCGAGCTGATACCCGGACGGCGTCGGGGCCGCCACGCGGAGCGCCGGCAACTGGATCCGGCACGGCCGGATTTCCGGGAACTGCTGGGGAACTGGCTGCTCAGGACCAGCGCGGAACGACTTGTCGTTGGCGTTCCTCCGGGCACTGCGCGTGCCGCGATCATGGGCACCGCGGGGCTTCTGGGTCTGGAGGTCGAGGAGGCGGCGGCCTGAACGTCAGGTGGTCTTCCGGCAGACGTAAACCTCGGTGAACTCGCCGATGACACCGATGTTGTGGTCGTGGAAGCGCATCACCGTGGTGTTCAGACCGGACCAGGCGAAGATCTTCTCGGGAAGATCGTAGCCGTAGCGGAAAGTCACCAGCGAACCCTGCGGGTCGATCGGATTGCCGTGGTACTCGGGTTCGTGAAGGTGCTCGATGTAGTCCCCGTGCATGATCGCCCGCCGTTCCGATTTGACCTGGCTCTTGTAGGTCGGGGCGGTGAAGATGTAGGCGCCCGCCGGCTTCAGGGTTCGGGCGACTTCCCGGAAGCAGCGGTCCGGTCGGTTGACGTGCTCCATGACGTCCTGGGAGATCGTCAGGTCGAAGGTTCCGTCGTCGAACGTCAGCTGCTCGAGATTCTCGCAGCGAATGCCCTTGTGGATGCTTCCCGGGGCGACGCCCGGGAAGAACTGGGTTCCGAGGTAACCGGCGCAGAGCCGCTTCATCACCACCGAGGCGCCACGCTCCATCGGCGATGATTCGTGGATGGCCAGCCGCTGCCAGTCGGGGAAAAAGGTGTGGATGGCGAACATGAGCGCCCGCTCGCGCGGCTTCGACCCGCCCTCGCACTCGTGGCAGAACAGATGATCTCTGTACCAGCCTTCCTTGGCCGTGAAGTTGGACCGCTTCTCGCAGATCGGGCAGCGACCGGTATGTTGGTAGGTCAGTTGGGACATGGCATTGCTCAGGCTGAAGAGACCAGTCGGATGTCGTTCTTGCGCAGCAGGAAGACCGAGTGGCCGGTGAACCCTCTGCGCGCCACTTCGGGAACGTTGGCGGCACTCAGGTCGCCGGGTGAGAAGGACGCCTCCAGGTCGTAGGTCTCGGGCAGTCGGAACAGCATGCCGAGCGTCCGGTGGATGTCATCGGCCCCCCAGCGGCGCACGTGGTCGAACTGCCCGAACCGCCGCTGGCGCTCCTCGTCCGAGAGCGGCGCCAGGCTTTCCTCGTAGGCACCGCTCAGTATCGGCACGCTCATGATGTGGGTGCCGGAAGGCGCGAGGGCGCGGTGGAGGTGAAAGAGCACCGTCGTGACGTCGCAGTGCAGGTGCTCGAGAACATGAGAATGGATGACCAGGTCGTAGTGGCTGTCCGGAAGCGTGTGCGCTTCTTCGACCAGATCGAACCGGGTCACGCCGATGTGCCGGTACCGCTCCGTATCGATGTCGCGCGCGTCGTAGCCGTCACCGACGACCCGGCTGATGCAGTTGGCAAGACCGGATTCGGGTGCGAAGTGGAGCACCCGGGCACCGGGTTTCAGCAGGCCATGGTGGTCCAGCATCAGCTTGATCACCCGGGTGCGCTCGTAGGATCCGCAGGCGACGCACCTGGCATTGACCCTCGGGCCGATGTCGGCGAACTTCGAGCTGCCGCAGAGATTGCACCTCACGCCGGGCCGCCCGTGCGCCTGCAAACGCCCGCCGGGAACGGATCTGATCTCATGCCTGCTCCTTCTGCCGTTCGGCCACGAACTGCTCATAATGCGCCATCACCTCGTCGGTTGGCCCCTCCATCCGGCTGACGCCGTCCTCGATCCACACGGTGCGTTCGCACAGGCTGCGGAGCGTGGACGGCTGGTGGGAGACGAGGATTACGGTCCGGTCCGAGTTGATGAGGTTCTGAATGGCTGCCGATGACTTGACGCGGAACGCCAGATCCCCCACCCCCAGAACCTCGTCGATCAGCAGGATCTCGGGCGCCGAGAAATAGGCCACGGCGAACCCCAGCCGTGCCCGCATCCCTGACGAGTAGGTCGAGATGGGCTCGTCGAAGAAATCGCCGATCTCGGAGAATGCCAGAATGTTGTCGAGGTCGTGCTTGATCTGGGGCTTCGACAGCCCGAGCAGCATGCCGCTGAGGATGGCGTTTTCCCGACCCGTCAGGTGCGGCAGGAATCCCACCTGCAGGGACAGCAGGGAAGCCCGTCCCGGAGCGCGCTCTATGCTGCCTTTGTCCGGGTCCAGAATTCCCGCCAGCAGTTTCAGCAGCGTGCTCTTGCCGGCGCCGTTACGGCCGATGATCCCGAGCGTCTCGCCGGCGCGGACCTCGAAGTTAACGTCGCGGAGCGCCCAGATCATCCGGCGTGGCCTGAAGGGCATCGTCCGGCGCCGATAGCCGACGGCGACGTGGTTCAGCTCGAGGACCTGATGACTCATGGCGGGATCAGACGGGAGCCTTCGCGTAGCGGGATCGGTTTGCCTTCATGATCGCCAGACCGGCGACCGTCATGACGACTGACAACAGGACGATCCAGAGCAAGACCTGCAGGTTGGCGACCTCGCCGTCGAGCACCGCGACGCGCAGGGTGCTGATGATCACGGCGATGGGATTGTAGTGCAGGATCTCCTCGAACCGGTCGGGAAGCTGAGAGATGTCGTAGAAGATTCCGGAGAGAAAGAACAGGGCCCGGAACCCGTTGTCGATCAGCACGCGTAGATCCGGAATGATCGGCACGATCGCGGCCAGTACCATGGAGAGGCCGATGATGAACGTCAGCATGACCGCGATGGTGAAGGCTCCGTACAGCCAGCTCACCTGAACGGAAACGCCGTACCCGAGCAGGAACAGCACCATGATCAACGCCACGATGGCGAACTTCACGCCGTTGGCGAGGATGATGACGGTGGGGAACAGGGCTTTGGGCACCACGACCTGCTGCAGCAGGGGCTGGTTCACGATGATCGCGTTGCTGCACTGGGTGATGGTTGCCTGAAACCAGTGCCACACCACCAGGCCCACCAGGAGAAACGGCACGAAGTCGGGCGTGCCCCGCTCGAACAGGACCCCGAAGACGAAATAGAAGATGAGCATGAAGATCACGGGCTCTACGATCCACCAGAGCAGGCCGATGTAGGTGCGTTTCGCTTCCGCTTTGAGCTCCGCGTAGGTCTTGTACAGAACGAGATCGAACACGCGTCGAGCGTAGGTGGCTGAGGCGGGCCGGCTGAGCGGGGTCTGGCGGACGACTTCGAGCTGGACGGATGAATCGGTCGTGCTCACGACGCTGTGAAATTCCTCAAGGAAAGGCAGTACAATGCCGCGTAGTTTACCCCCATTCGACCTTCAGGAGACGTTCCGTATGCTGCGATTTGCCCTGGCTGTCAGCGCCTGCGCTCTACTGGCGGCGTGTACTACGAACCCGTACACCGGCGAGCGCGAGGCATCCAACACCGGCAAGGGTGCCGCCATCGGCGCGGCGATCGGCGCCGTGGCCGGCGTGCTCACCGGAGACGATGCCGACGAGCGCCGCAAGCGCGCCCTCATCGGCGCCGGGATCGGGGGCCTGGCGGGTGCCGGCGTGGGCGCCTACATGGACCGCCAGGAAGCCAAGCTCCGCGACGAGCTCGCGGGAACCGGCGTCAGCGTCACCCGGATCGGCGACGACATCATCCTGAACATGCCGGGCAACATTACCTTCGACGTGAACCAGGCGGCGATCAACGCGAACTTCTACCCGGTGCTGAACTCGGTGTCTAAGGTGGCGAAGGAGTTCAACCAGACCCTGATCGACGTGGCCGGGCACACCGACAGCACGGGTACCGTGGCCTACAACATGGATCTGTCTCAGCGCCGGGCGAACAGCGTCTCGCAGTACCTGCAGAGCCAGGGCGTGGTGGCCAATCGGATCTACTCCGAAGGTTACGGCCCGCACTACCCCATTGCCGACAACAGTACTGCCCAGGGGCGTGCCGAGAACCGCCGCGTGGAGATCGCGCTGAAGCCGCTGACGCGGTAACCGCGCCGTTACAACGGAACGTTGAGCGTTCCGTCCAGGTCCCGCTCCTCGCAGAAGGCTTCGAACTCGTGTCGGAGCCGGGCGACCTTGGTACCGTGCGGGACCTCTACCGTCAGCGTCAGGTTGAAGATCGGCGTGCCCGTGTGCGGCGCGCGCTCGGTCTCGGTCTCGAGCTCACGGATGTTGATGTCGCGGCTGGAGAAGAAACCGGCGACGCTGCGCACGATGCCCGGATGATCCATGGCGACCACGCGGACCCGGTAAGGCATGACCCGCTCCTCCGGGCGCGCGTCCGTGCGCCGGAACAGATACGCGAGCTCGTTCTCTGCGCACAGCTCGGTGAGGCGGGCGTCCAGCGCCTCGAGGTCGTCGTCGCTGCCGGCGACGAGCATCAGAATGGCGAACTCGCCGCCGAGCACGGTCATTCTGCTGTCGTCTATGGACAGACCGCGCTCGAACACGGCTTCGGAGACCAGGTTCACGACCCCTGGCCGATCGCGCCCGATGGTGGAGATGACGGCTTTACCCATCGTCCGATGCCTGCTCCTGTAGCGCTCTGAGGACCCGATCCACGCCGGACGTCCAGTCGGGCCGGATGCCCAGCTGCGCCTGGAACTCCCCGCTCGGTTCCAGCACGGCGTTCATCGGCCGCTTTGCCGGGGTGGGGTATTCCGCCGTAGAGATCTCCCTGACCTGCGGGGCCGCGGCGATGAGCCCCAGGGCAAGCGCGCGCCTGAAGATCTCCTCGGCGAACGCGTGCCAGGTCGTTTCCGGACCCCCGCCCGAGTGATACACGCCCGGCTCCGGCTCTCGGCCACGCTCGAGCTGCGAGACCAGCGCGGCGAGAAGGCGCGCGACGTCCCGCGCGTCGCTCGGTCGGCCGCGCTGGTCACCGACCACCTGCAGGGTGTCGCGCTCTCCGGCGAGTCGCAGCATCGTCTTCACGAAGTTGCCGCCGAACTCGCTGAACACCCAGCTGGTACGGACGATCCAGTGACGCGGGCATAGGCTCTGCACGGCGAGCTCGCCGGCGAGCTTGGTCCTGCCGTACACGCCGAGCGGGGCAGTCGCGTCGTCCGCCAGATAGGGGCTGTCGCGCCTGCCGTCGAAGACGTAATCCGTGGAGATGTGCACGAAGGCCGCGTCGCGATCGGCCACCGCGGCGGCGATCGCCGCGACGCTGGCGGCGTTGACCTGCCACGCCGTTTCGGCGTCGGCTTCGGCACGATCGACGGCGGTGTAAGCCGATGCGTTCACCACGACATCGGCTGCCGTCCGGCGAACCGCCTGACCCACCGCGGTCGGGTCCGTCAGGTCGGCGTCGGCGCGGGTCCAGAATGCGGCATCCGGCAGCAGGGTTCGCAAATGCCTGCCGACCTGACCGTTGCTGCCCAGCACCAGGGTCGTCACGACCGCTCCTGGAGCTCGCGCAACTCGCTCAAGGTCGGCAGCGCCTGGTCCTTCTCAGACACGATCGGCGCGGCGATCGGCCAGTCGATGGCTGCGGTCGGGTCGTTCCAGACCGCACCGATCTCGTCGTCCGGATGGTAGTAGTCGGTGCACTTGTACTCGAAGTCGGCGACTTCGGAAATAACCACGAATCCGTGGGCATAGCCCGGCGGAATCCAGAGCTGCCGGGCGTTGGTGTCCGACAGCACCACGCCTTCCCAGCGGCCGAAGTTGGCCGATGCCGGGTCGATGTCGACGGCCACGTCGAACACCTCAAACCCAGTGACTGCTGGCGGACTCAAAGCCCTCGACCTGCGCGATCTGCCCAGCCCCGTCCCG
>JBFISC010000033.1:0-20250 GCA_041608775.1 Pseudomonadales bacterium
CCAGCCCGGCGTCGGGTCCTGATAGGGCACGAACATCTCCGACATCGCCACCTCGTAGATCACGCTGCGACGGCGCTTGCCGTCCCGGTAGGAGACGTCATTGAGAATCGTGCCCTGGCGCGGATCGTAGCTGAAGCGGAAGTCCCAGTTCTGCCAGGTCACTCGGGAGCCGTCGCGCTGGTAGTTCGGCCCGCCGGTGCGGGTCTGACGCACGGCGTTCAGGGTAGGCCGGGGCGGTATCGAGGTCTCGTCGAACTCGTGGGTCAGCTCCGGCAGCGGTGGGGCCGGGGTATCCTGGTACAGGTCGATGACCTCGACGATTTCCTGCTGCTCGAGATCGATCACCGGCACCAGACCTTCGACCGGCTGAGAGAACAGGTTGCGGGTCTTGCCCGCCTTCAGGCACCACAGCTTGGCGAGACGTCGCGTCTCGCCGGCGTCTGCGGGAAAGCGTCCCACCGTCAGCGGGGCGCACAGCACCTGGTCTGGCTGCAGGCCGCGCCGCGCCAGCGCGGCGACCACCTCCGGGTGCCGGTTCGCCACGGTCATCGCGGGTTGAATGTCACCGTCGACGGACAGCATCGGCTGGACCTCGGCAGGCAGGGCGTTGATCTCGGCGCTGCCGCTCGCGAGGTCGACGATGCCTTCGTAGGCGCCGCCACCGTGCATGAACACGACGTCGGCGCGCCTGACGACCGGTTGTCCCGGCCGCCACGCCAGGGCCATGGCCTTGTCCGGCCGGGCGAGCTTCAGCTCGTTGAAGAGCACGGGACCCGGGTGATCGGCCCGCACCGCGGCGGCGGCGGCCCGGATCTCTGCCTCCGTGAGCGCGTCCCATGGGCTTGGCTGGGCAGCCGCGGCGACTGCCGCGAGTGCGAGCGCGAACATCAGCATGGCGCCGATGGGTCTTTGCGAGTGAATGGCCACGGATCCTCCCCCTCCAGAGCTGAGCCACCGACATTAGCGCAATCCGGACGCAGGGACGAGGGTATCCGGCTGGCCGCACAGGTGTCTCCCGGAGGCCGCCTGAGCTGCTGCGATCGTCCCGGATCCGGCGCTCGCAAGCGGCCGCTCGCCCACGGCGGCCGGATGGGTCATCCTCAGCGGCTGCCGGAGTCAGCGGGGAACCCCATGGAAGACAGAACGCAATCCGCGCCAGGCGACCTCGACAACCGCCTGGTCGATCCTGCCGCCTGGTCCGACGAGTCCGCGATGCACGACTGGTTCCGCTGGATGCGGGCCAACGATCCGCTGCACTGGACGACTCCGACCGACTTCGAGCCTTTCTGGTCGGTCACGAAGTATCAGGACATCAAGGAGGTGGAAGGGCACAAGACGGTCTTCATCAACGACCCGCGTCCTACCCTCGCGCCGCGCGGCATGACCGAGATGGTCCAGGCGATGACGGGACGGCGGCACCTGGTGCGCTCGCTGGTGCAGATGGACGACCCCGATCACACCCGTTATCGCATGCTCACCCAGGGCTGGTTCATGGGGACGAACCTGCGCAAGCTCGAAGGGCGGGTCGCGGACCTGGCGCGCCTGTACGTCGACCGCCTCGGCGAGCTGGGGGGTGAGTGCGATTTCGTCAAGGATGTCGCGATCTGGTACCCGCTGCGGGTGATCATGGAGATCCTGGGCGTGCCGGAGGAGGACGAAGCGCTGATGCTCAAGCTCACCCAGGAGCTGTTCGGATCCTCCGATCCGGACAATCAGCGCTCCTTCGAGCCCGAGGACTTCTTTCAGGTGGTGCAGGACTTCGAGGGCTACTTCGCCGCGCTCAGCGCGCGTCGGCGCGAACACCCGACCGATGACGCCGCGAGCCTAATCGCCAACGCGCGCATCGATGGAGAACCCATTCCCGAGCTCGAGTCCAACGGCTACTACATCATCATCGCCACGGCCGGGCACGACACCACCAGCGCGTCGACGGCCGGCGGGCTGCTGGCGCTGCTCGAGAACCCCGAGCAGATGCACAGGCTTCGCAGCGATGTCGAGTCGCTGCTGCCGACCGCCATCGACGAGATGATCCGTTGGGTGACGCCGGTCCGGCACTTCATGCGCACGGCGACCGAAGACTACCAGCTGCGGGGGCAGACGATCGCCCAGGGCCAATCCCTGGCCCTCTGGTACCCGTCTGCAAACCGGGATGAGGAGATCTTCGATGCGCCCTTCGAGTTCCGGGTCGACCGCAGGGACGCCAAGCAGCTGGCCTTCGGCTTCGGCGCCCACGTCTGCCTCGGGCAGCACCTGGCGCGCATGGAGATGAGGGCGCTCTTTCGCGAGCTGCTGCAGCGGGTCGACAGCATCGAGCTGGCCGGCACGCCGAAGTACGTGCACTCGACCTTCGTCGGGGGGCTCAAGTCGCTGCCGATCCGCTACTCGATGAGATGATCGTTCAGCCCAGCCGGGCCAGGTGGTCGTCCACGAACTCCATCCGGTCCTTGCCCCAGTAGAGTTCGTTTTCGATGATGATCGACGGCGCCCCGAACACGCCTCGTTGCAGGGCGGCATTGGTGGCATCGATGAGGCCCTGGCGGATCTCGTCGCTCTCGCTCGCCTGCTCGAACTCGTCGGCATCCACGCCGAGATCCGCGGCGATCCGGCGCAGCTCGACGTAGTCACCGATGGCGCCGTTGTCCCGTTCCCAGTACTCGGTGAAGATCGCGTCGATGTAGGGAACTTCGAGATCCCAGCGGCGCATGGCGAGCGCCCCGCGCAGCGCACGGGCGGTCTTGATCGGGAATCGGGTGGGGCGCCTGAAGGGCAGCTCGTACTTCCGGGCCCAGCGCATCAGATCGTCGTAGCGATTGCGCAGCTTGGCCTTGGGCTCGTCCATGAGAACGTAGTGGTTCGTCCTGAACACGTGCCCGAGGTTGAACGGGTGCCAGCGAATGACGGCGCCGTGACGTTCGGCGATGGGCGGCAGCAGCTTCAGCGCAAAGTAGCTGTTGGTGCTGCCGAGATCCCAGTAGAAGTCGACGTGCGGGTTCATCAGCGACGGATCCTCACGGCGCGCCTGCCGGGACGGTCGGCGCGGCTTCCGAGCAGTCTTCGCCGGTTTCCGATGGCGGTGGCCGCTGCTCGATGGCCCCGACCAGCTCGACGAAGATCCCGTCCGGATCCACCGCGTTGATGATCCCGGTGGTATCCAGGCCGGTGCCCGAGCAGCACGGCGCGACCTCCGAGAGGAACTCGACCCCCTGGGCGGTCAGCGTTGCGACTGCGGCATCGAGATCCGCCACGGCCAGCGCGATGCGGTGAATCCCGATGTGGCTGATGGGGGCCGGGTAGGGCGGAGCCGGGTCGAACGGCTCCAGCCACTGCACGATGCGCAGCCTGTGCCGGTCTCCGCCGGGCAGCGCGACGTCGGCGCCGCGAATTCGCGCGGGTCCGTCGAGCCCGTAGGCAGCGGCTTCCTCGGCGCTGAGCGACCCCGCGAGGGGGCGTATTTCCGTGTATCCCAGGCTGCGGTAGAAGGCCAGGGAGCGCTCGAAATCGCTGACGTTGAAGCCGATGTAGGGCATGGCGACGATGTTCGTGCCGTTCTCGGCGCGAGTATGGGGCGGCGTGGTTTCCTCGAGCTTGTAGAACACGCCGTCCGGATCGGTGAGGAACACGAACCGGTTGCCCGGCACGCCGTAGGGCTCGGACAGGAACGGCACCCCCCGCTCCTTCAGGTACGCGTAGTCGTGGTCCAGATCGGTGGTCTGGAGCGCGGCGTAGGCCATGCCGAGATGATTGGGCGCGGCGTAGGGTGGCTCATCGTTGTAGGGAACCGCGAACTGAATCAGATCGATGCTGGTCGGACCCCAGCCGCCGGGGATGCGCATGACCTCGATGTCGTGGATGCGGTAGGTGCACAGGTCGTACATTCCCAGCGATCGGGCCATGGCGCGGGTGTTGGTCCGCGGAAAGTCGCCCTGACCCTCGGTGTAGCCCAGCAGCCGATAGAAGGCGCGGGCCCGGGCGAAGTCGCTGGTCTGGGTATTGAAATGGATGCGTCCGAGCAGCCCCACGTCGGCGCTGCCCGGCGCGGCAGCGCACGATAGGCTCAGCGACAGGCCCAGGGCGCCGATCAGTGTGGTCAATCTCATGGGGCGTGGTTCTCCCTGTTGGCGACGAGGTGTCGTGCTGCTCAGTGGTATTCGGCGTAGAGGTCCGGCAGAAAGCCGGCGAGATGGTTCATCTCCATGGCGCAGTGCACCAGCATGGCGTGGGCCAGATCCCGCGGCACCAGCAGGCGCCGGAGCGGCTTCGAGCCGAGCAGGCGGTTGCGCACGTCGTGTGCCGACGCGTTCTTCAGGGCCGGCTTGCCGAGCCAGAAGCGGCTGCGCATCTCCGAGCCAGCGTCGACGCTGCGGATCTGGTGCACGAGATGGCCGATCACGACGGGCGTGCGCTGCTGGGTGACGGTCGCGGCCACCAGAGCGGTGACGCCGTTGCCGGTGAAATCTCTGGTGTGGCGGAGGTACTGGTTCGGCTCGACGAAGCTGATGGCGATCTTCTGCAGATGCCGCCCGATGTACTCCGTGACCAGATGGGTGGTCAGGTACTTTTCGCGATCAGAAAGGTTCGGGTCGTCGCCGCGCATCGCGGCGGTACCGTTGGCGATATGGGCGCGGGGATGCCAGAGCTTGTAGCGCTGGTGCTCCATGTAGTGCCAGCCCATCCACCACTCGAACATGGCGCCGGTGGTACCGGGCATTTCCGTCCGCACGGCGACCATGGTGTGGCCGTCGCGGGCCACGGTCCAGCCGGTCTCCAGGGGCAGGTAGCCGGGCTCCATCAGCCGGTCAGCCTCATCCAGAGCCAGGCCGAGCTCGGCTGCCTCCGGGCCGTGCAGCACGGCATCGCGCACGTGGGCCGGCAGTGGGGCCATTGCCGGTTTCCAGAAGCGGGCGTAAGGCTTGCCGTCGAGATCGCCCGGGCGCATGCCCAGGTACAGGTCGGATCGGAGCGGCCGCGCCGTCATGGGAAAGCCCGCGCCGTCATGGGAAAGCCCTCTTGAAAGAAGCCGCGCTCATGTCAGAGCGGGTGCAGGCGCACCGGCAGCCGGGAGTAGCCGCGGACGAAGTTGGACAGCACCCGAACCGGCTCGCCGGTCACCTCGATCCTGTGGTACCGCTTCATGATCTCCTCCCACAGCACCCGGAGCTGCATCTCGGCCAGGCGGTTGCCCATGCAGCGGTGCAGGCCGAAGCCGAAGGCGACGTGGGAACGGGCATTGGCGCGGTCGATGATCAGGCGTTCGGGATTCTCGAAGACGGCCGCATCGCGGTTGCCGGAAACGTACCACATCACCACCTTGTCGCCGCGACGGATGGTCTTGCCGTGAAACTCCACGTCCTCGAGCGCCGTGCGGCGCATGTGCGCCAGCGGCGTCTGCCAGCGGATCATCTCGGCCACCATGTTGGGGATGAGGTCCGGTGAGCGGCGGAGCTTCTCGTACTCCTCCGGGAACCGGTTCAGCGCGAGCACGCCACCGGAGATGGAGTTGCGGGTGGTGTCGTTGCCGCCCACGATCAGCAGCATCACGTTGCCCAGCAGCTCCATTGGCGCCATGTGCCGGGTCTTCGGGTCCTGGGCGAGCATGGTCAGCAGGTCGAAGCCCCGGTGCGCCGGATCGGTGCGCTGCTCGAACAGGCGGGTGAAGTACGCCAGGCAGTCGAGCAGCTCGGCGCGGGCCTCGTCCCAGCTGGCGACCAGCCCGGACTTCGGCCCCAGCGTGTTGACGTCGGACCAGTAGGTGAGCTTGCGGCGCTCCTCGAAGGGGAAGTCGAACAGGGTGGCCAGCATCTGGGTGGTGAGCTCGATGGAGACGCGCTCCACCCAGTTGAACTCCTGGTCCAGCGGCAGGCTGTCGAGAATGGATGCCACCCGGGAGCGAATCAGCGATTCCATGGCGCCGAGATTGCGCGGTCCCACCACCGGCGAGACGATCTTGCGCTGCTCGTCGTGGCGGGGCGGATCCATGGCGATGAAATTCGGCATGTGGAACTCGTCGGGGGAGTCGACGATGGTGATGTTGTCCTGGGACGAGAACCGCTCGTGGTCCATGTCGATCTCTTTGATGTGGTCGTAGCGGGTGATCGACCAGTAGGGCCCGTAGCGGCTTTCAGCGTGGTAGTGGACCGGATCGTCCTGCCGCAGCCGCTCGAAGAACGGCCAGTGGGCATCGGCCCTGAACAGATGCCAGTTGGAGACGTCGAGATCGTCGACCTCGGCGGTGCGGGCGAACTCCCGGGCGCGCTCCTGATCCACGGTGGGGTAGTCGATGGCGGTGAGCATGGCGTCCTCCACGGAGCCGCTGCCGTTAGGTACAAACCCTAGCTCAGAACGGACTGGAGCGGGTAGTCTCCCGTGCAGGCAGGGAGTTCGAGGGGTTGCAGCAGATGACGGGTTCGCAGACGCGGGTAGCGCTGACGCGCCGCTGGCCCGAGGCGGTCGAAGCGCGGATGGTCGGCCTCGGCGAGGTGACCCTCAACGAGGAGGACCGGGCGCTGTCCCGGGACGAGCTGGCCCGGGCGCTCGCCTGGGCCGACGTGCTCTGCGCCACGGTCACGGACCGGCTCGACGCGGAGCTCCTGAGCGCCGCGGGGGTGCGCACCAGGCTCATCGCCAACTTCGGCGTCGGCTACAACCACATCGACATCGAGGCTGCCGAACGTGCGGGGATTGCGGTAACCAACACCCCCGACGTGCTGACCGAGGCCACCGCGGAGATTGCGCTGGCGCTGCTGTTGATGAGCGCTCGCCGCGTCGGCGAAGGAGAACGCCTGGTGCGGCGCGGTGCGTGGACCGGCTGGCGGCCCACCCACATGTTGTCCACCCAGGTGACGGGCAAGACGCTGGGCATCGTGGGGATGGGCCGGATCGGCACCGCGCTCGCCCGTAAAGCGCACCATGGGCTCGGAATGCGCATCTGCTACAGCAACCGGAATCCGGTGGCCGAGGAGCTCGAGGCGGAGCTGGCGGCGACCCCGCTGGCGCTGCCGGAGCTGCTCGCGCAGTCGGATTTCGTCAGTCTGAATTGCCCGGCAACCCCTGAGACGAGGCACCTGATCGACGCCGACGCGTTGCGGCGCATGCGGCCCCATGCCCACCTCGTCAACACGGCCCGCGGCGACGTGATCGACGAGCCGGCTCTGGTCGAGGCGTTGCGCCGCGGTCGCATCGCCGGCGCCGGCCTGGACGTTTACGAGAACGAGCCGGCGCTGGCGCCGGGGCTGGCCGGTCTGGAACAGGTGGTGCTGCTGCCCCACATGGGCAGCGGTACCGTGGAGACCCGTGAGGCCATGGGCTTCTGCGCGTTGCGGAACGTGGAGGCGTTCATCGAGGGACGACGGCTGCCGAATGCCGTCGTTCCGGCCGCCTCGTGAGCCGGCCGCGCCTAGGCCGGCCGCGCCTGGAGCCGGCCGCGGCTGGAGCCGGCCGCACCTGGCCGGTCGCACCGTGATATCGTTGCGGGGTCACGTTGCTCGAGGCCCGTCATGTCAGTCACCGTGGACATCAGCGACAAGGTCGCGCTCATCACCCTGGACGACGGCAAGGCCAACGCCATCTCCCACGCCGTCCTCGATGCCCTGGAGCCGGCCCTCGACGAAGCCGAGGAGAAGGCCGGTGCGGTGGTTCTGGCGGGGCGACCGGGGAAATTCTGCGCCGGCTTCGATCTGAGCGTCATGCAGGGCGGCGACCCGGCCGCTGTGGCTCAGCTGCTGAATCGGGGCGGACGCCTGGCGCATCGTCTGTACGGCTACCCCAGGCCGGTCGTTGCCGCAGCCACCGGCCACGCCCTGGCGCTGGGCGCGATCCTGCTGCTGGCCTGCGACACCCGGATCGGTGCCCGCGGCGAGTTCAAGCTGGGTCTCAACGAAACCGCCATCGGCATGGCGCTGCCGGTGTTCGGCACCGAGCTCGCGAGGGATCGGCTGGCGCCGGCGCTGCTGACGGCCTCGGTGATCCAGGCCCGACTCTACGATCCGGAGGCGGCCGTGGCCGCGGGCTATCTGGACGCGGTGACCGGCGCCGATGAGGTGATCGGCGAGGCCACGGGGATCGCCGCGCAGCTCGCGGCGCTGTCCGGACCTGCCTACGCGACCACCAAGCGGACGCTGCGGCGGGAAACGCTGGAGACCATCGGCGCCAGCCTGGCAACCGCCTGAGCCGATTCGAACCGACAGGTCTGGGCGCGGCGCGCGGAACCGCTCGACCCCGGGGCGCCGTCCGCGGCGGACGCGCGGTTTCCGTCAACCGCTGCCGTAGGCGGGCGAAGATGCCTTCATGGCGCGGGACTGCATGCGCAGGGTGGCCACCGTGCGGCCCGACTCGTCGGACGCCACCGTGTCGTACCAGACGTACTCGGTCTGCGGGCTCTGCCCGACGCACACCACCTCGCTCTCGAGGTGGTAGCGCCGGTTGAGCAGGAAGGGGCCGTTGACGAAGCCGATCTCGATGGCGCCGAACAGCCCCACGGACTCGCCAACGTAGGGACGTAGCCCTTCCATGGGGTAGGCCCACAGGTACTCGACGATGGTGCAAGGCGCCGCCACCACGTCGCCCCAGGGCGAGCCGTGCCGGTACCAGTCCAGCGGATCGCTGATCAGGCCAGCGTCGTAGCGCTGAAACTGCTTGTCCGGGGTGGCGAGGACGTCGTAGCTGCCGAGGGAAAGACCGGCACTGAGCCGATTGAGTATCTTCAGCTCGGCGGGATCGCCGGGGCGCAGGTCCCGGGTCCGCAGTTCCGAGCCGCTGTGATCGCCGAGCGCCGCGGTGCCGCGGCACACGAGCATGCCGTCTTCGCGCTCCATCCACACCTCGGTCTGCGCCTGGCCGTCGGCCAGGGGCTTGGCGAACACCTGCACCCGCTCCCGGTCCACGGTGGCATTCTTGAATGACAGCGACAGGTTCCCGTGCTCGAACCAGGCGGGGCCGAACAGCTTCACCAGCACGGGTGGAAACTGGTTCATGTGCACGTCGCCGGCCACGGTGCCGCCGCGGAAACCGAGCCTGGCGGCGGTCTCGTCGTCGTGGATGCTACCGGCGCCGGCATCGGCGGACCAGTTCCGTGCGGCCCACAGCGGCCCGGTGATTGGTTCGGCCATATCCGTGTCCTCGCTTGTCATGTCAGTCCGGGAGCCCTAGCACCCGCTTCGCGATGATGTTGAGCTGGATCTCGTTGGAACCGCCGGCTATGGAGATGGCCTTCGCCTCGAGCCACAGCCGGGCCATACGCAGCTCCTCCTCCTCGAAGGCGTCTCCCTCCCAGCCCAGACCGCGGGTCCCGCGAACGCGCAGCTGCAGCTCCAGCTGGGCTTTCACGTACTCGGCCTCGACGTAGTTGAAGATGGAGGTGGCTGCCCCCGGTGTATCGGCCTCTGCTTCTTCCACCGCCCGCTGCTGGGTCAGATGGAACGCGTGCCGCTGCATGTCGTTGCTGATTATCTCGCTGCGCAAGCCGGGGTCAGGATCGCCGCCGGCGTACTGCCTGGCAAGCTCCGGCAGCGGCAGCGCCGGCTTGATTCGCTCCAGCGGTCCCGCCGTGTCCGCGCTGGCGAGCGCCGCGAGGCCGGAGCGTTCGTGCTGCAGCAGGCGCTTGCCGATGGTCCAGCCCCGGTTGAGCTCGCCCACCAGGTCTTCCTTGGGGACCCGCACGTTGTCGAAGAACGTCTGGCAGAAGGGTGACTCGCCGTTGATCAGCCGAATCGGTCGGGTGCTCACACCGTCGCTGTCCATGGACAGCAGCAGAAAGCTGATGCCCTGGTGCTTGGGAGCTTCCCGGTCGGTACGGACCAGGCAGAACATCCAGTCCGCGTAATTGGCACCGGAAGTCCAGATTTTGGCGCCGTTCACCAGGAAGTGATCACCCTGATCCTCGGCGCGGGTCTGCAGGCTCGCGAGGTCCGAGCCGGCCCCCGGCTCGCTGTAGCCCTGACACCAGGCTACCTCGCCGCGGGCGGTCCGCGGCAGGTGTCGGCGCTTCTGATCGTCGGTGCCGTACTCCAGCAGGGTGGGCCCGATCATGCTCACCCCCATGCCCACCAGGGGTGGCCGGGCACGGATGCGCTGGAGCTCTTCGAGCAGCACGAGAAACTCCTGCTTGGTCAGTCCCGCGCCCCCGTACTCCTGCGGCCAGGTGGGAACCGTCCACCCTCGGGCGGCCATCCTTTCGAGCCAGACGTACGCTTCCGGATTGCTGCTGCGACGCTTGTTGCCGCCGTTGATCGCTTCGCCCGAGACCATGCGGGTGCGCATGGAGGCGGGGCAGTTGGCCTCCAGCCACTCGCGGGTCTCGCGGCGGAACTGCTCGAGGTTGCTCATTGCCTCGGCCGGGCTCATCGACGGGTTGCTCGATAAGCTAGCCCGGCGCGAAGCATGGCGCAACGGCTGGCGTGAGGACCCCCGGGGTCCGCCGCGGCATGGCTCGTGGTAACTTATCGGGCAGGGAGGACACCATGAGCAACCGAGTCGTTCTGATCACGGGCGGTGCCCGGGGCATCGGCCTGGGAATCGCCGAGACCTTCGCCGGCGCGGGTTCCAGCGTCATGATCGGTGACCTGGGAGCGCGTTCCGGCGCCTGGAACTACGACCTTTCCGGTGCCGATGAGCTCGAGCGGGCCATGGCTCGCGGTGGCGGCAGCATGCGGTCCGTGGAGCTGGATGTCACCGATGCCGCGAGCTGCGAAGCGGCCGTGGCGGCGACGCTGGACGCCTTCGGTGCGCTCGATGTGCTGATCAACAACGCCGGGGTCGTTCAGTCGGGACCCATTGGCGAGTTCGCCGAAGCCGACTGGGATCGGATCTTCGCCGTCAACGCGAAAGGCCTGTTCCTGATGACCCGGGCAGCCTTGCCGGCGCTGCGGCGCTCGGCGGATGCCGCCATCGTCAACGTCGCCTCCATCGCCGGCAAGCGTGGCTATCCGAACATGGCTGCCTACTGCGGCTCGAAGTTCGCCGCCATCGGCATCACCCAGTCCCTGGCCGCCGAGCTCGCACCGGACAACATCCGGGTCAACGCCGTCTGTCCCGGGATGGTGGGCACGGCCATGTGGCTGGAGCATCTGTTGCCGAGCAACACCGTGGATCCGCGGGAGAAGAGCGCCGAGTTCGAGCGCGCCATGCACGATACGATTCCGCTGGGGCGGCCGCAGACGCCGGCGGACATGGGGCAGGCGGCGCTCTATCTGGCGACCGCTGCGAACGTGACCGGCGTCAGCCTGTCGGTGGCCGGCGGGTTCGAGATGAATTGAGCGAAACGCAAACCGAGGGAGAGCAGCGATCATGAGTGAGTTTCAGGACAAGGTGGTGGTGATCACCGGGGCCGGCAACGGCCTCGGCAAGGCGCACGCGCTGGAGTTTGCGCGGCGCGGCGCCAAGGTTCTGGTCAACGATCTGGGCGGGCGCGGCGATGGCACCGGATCGGGCGATGCCGCCGACCAGGTCGTGGCGGAGATCCGCGCCGCGGGCGGCGAGGCTGTCGCGAACAAAGCATCGGTCGCCACGCCCGAGGGTGCCCGATCCATCATCGACGACGCGGTAAAGGCGTTCGGCACGGTGCACATCCTGGTGAACAACGCCGGAATTCTCCGCGACAAGACCTTCAAGAAGATGCCGCTGGAGGACTGGAACATCGTCATGGACGTGCACCTCAACGGCACGGCCTACGTCACCCACGCGGCCTGGCCGGTGATGTACGAGCAGCGCTACGGCCGCATCGTCTTCACCAGCTCGACCTCCGGCATCTTCGGCAACTTCGGGCAGGCCAACTACGGCGCCGCGAAGATGGGCATGCTCGGACTGATGAACGTGCTGGAGAAGGAAGGGGCGGCGAAAAACATCCGCGTCAACACCCTGGCGCCGGCGGCGGCGACGCGACTGATCAACACCATCCCCGGCCGTGACGAGGATCTCGACAACCCGGACCCTATGCGTCATCCGAAGCTGGTCACCCCCGCCGTCCTGCTCATGTGTTCGGAGGAAGCGCCCACCGGTAAGGTCATCCTGGCGGGCAACGGCCGGTTCTCCTGCGCGGCGGTGTTCAACAACGAGGATCTGAAGTTCGGCGCCGACGTGGACTACGAGGATCTGCTGGCGCGCAAGGAGGAGCTGCTGGACATGAGCCGGGCAACCGAAGGCTGGGGCTGGCTGCGCCGGCGCCAGGCGGAGGCAGCCAAATCCTGACAGCCGGCGTGGACCCTGCGTCACACCGTGGACGCCGCTAGCCGGCCATAATTCGGGTCAACGCGCGCAACTCGAGGACGTTGCCGATGACCGACGCCCGGCATGCTCGGCATGAAAGCGGGTACCAGGAGCGCAGCGCGCGCTGGCTGCTCCTGCTGGTGCTGCTCCACGCGGTACCCGTGATCTGGATCACGCCGGTGGCCGGCGGCAGCGCGCCGGCGGCCGCGCTGCTGGCCTTCGGTCTCGCGAGCCTGTTCACCTTCGACAGCGAGGGCGTGGCCCTCGGGTTGTTTGCGCTGCTGCCAGGCCTGGTTTATCTGGGGATCGGCTGGGCTCTGGCCTGGCTGCTGGCGCGCCTGCTCCGTCCGCTCGCCCGGGCTGCGCGCGGGTCGATTCTGGCGGTGCTCGTCCTGGTGCCGCTCTGCGCCGTGTATTTCCCCATCTTCGTTGCCGGCGGTCACAACAGCTCGAGCAATGCGACTCTGCTGGAAGTCGTTGCGGGATTTCCGCAAGCGCCCCTGCTCGGCTACTGGATCGGCCTGCACGTGGTGGTAGCGGTGCTGTTGGCCATGCAGCTGGTTGCGCCGCACGGGCGCCTGATCGCCGGTGCGGAGCGCTGGACCGGACCGGTGCTGAAGGTCAGTGCCGCGCTGCTCGGGACCGCCGCAATCTATCTCTACTACCCGACCCTGGTCTGCCGGCCGCTGGCGCAACTCGGCAACGACCGGGCGCAGCTCTGCGTGGCGCGCACCGGCGGCCCGGAAGCCCGCTACTGGTACGAGCGCGCGGCCGCCGACGGCAATACGGAAGCCCTGCTGTGGGTGCTGGACAATACCCCCAACCGGATCCGCCGGCTCGAGTGGCTGCGGCGCGGCGCTGAGGCGGGCGATCCGGTGATTCAGCACCGTCTGGCGCAGCACCTCGTGCGCTACGGCGGGGTGGCGGGGCGGGAGGAGGCGACGGCGTGGCTGTTGGCGGCGGCGGACGCGGATTACGGCCCGGCGCAGTTCGCGCTGGCGCAGCAGCTGGCGACGACGCTCCGCGGGAACGGGCCCCCGGAGGATCTGGCGCGATACCGGGCGCTGCTCGAAGAGGCGGCAGGGAATGGCTCCGAGGCGGCCGCGCTGCGGCTCGCCGAGCATTACGCCCGGGGTAGCCTCGGCTATCCCGTCGCCGCGGAGAAAGCCATTGCCCTGTACCGCGAGTGGAATCGCCCCGCTGCCGCTGCCGATCTGCAGGCCTCGCAGGCGGCGATCGATGCCGGAGATCCGGGGGCGACGCTGGCCGCCGCGCGGCGCTATCTCGCCAGCCCGCTGCCAGGCCCGGGCGTGCGCGAGCTGGGCCTCGAGCTGTTCGGGCGGGTGGCGGCCACGGACCCGGCCGTCCGGAGCGAGCTGATCGTCATGCTGCGTACCGGCTCGGACGGGGCGGAGCGGGACCTCGAGGCGGCGGCCGGATGGTTGCTGCAGGCCGCAGAGGATGGCGACGTTGCGGCCATGGACCGGGTGGCGCGGAACTACATGGACGGTCGCGAGGGGTTTGCCGTGGACATCCCCCGGGCGCGGGTCTGGATCGCCGCGCTGCAGGACCGGATTCGCCGCGGCGTTGGCCCTGGCGCGGACGCAAAGCTGAGGGAGCTGGATTCGCGGCTGCGCTACCTCGACCGGCTTGCCGGCATGGCCGGCGGCAGGCTGGTGGGCGCCGACGAGCTGGAATCGCTGGGCCGGGGAACGGACGCGGATTCCCACTACCGCTTCGCCCTGCAGCTGCTGGCCGGGCACGGCGCCAGCCGGCGAGCCGAGGCGGTGTCCCGGCTGCAGCAGGCGGCGGACCTGGGTCATGCCGACGCGGCGTGGCGCCTGGTGCAGATATACGAGCGCGGGTTTCGGCAGGAGCTCGACCCTGCGGCGGCCCGGCGCGAGCTAGAGCGGGCGGCAGAACTTCATCACTTCGAGGCGACGCGGGAACTGGCGTCGCGCTACGAGTATGGAAAGCACGGCTACCAGCAGGACCTGCCCCGGGCCATCGCGATGTACGAGGCGGCCCTCGCCGCAGGCCGCGATAACCGCTACGGCTGGGATCTGGACCCCGCGGTCTTCAACCACTTTCCCTGGCTGGAGTCCCGGCTCCGCCAGGCCAGGATGAAGCTCGACGGCCAGTCCTGACGGCTGGCCGGGTGCCGTCAGTGGCGATGCACCCGGACCGGCAGCGCCCGGATGCCGCGGATGAAATTCGACTTCAGGCGGGTCTCCGGGCCGGCCACCTCGACGAAACGGAACCGCCGGGTGATCTCCTCCCAGACCACCCGCAGCTGCATCTCGGCGAGCCGGTTGCCCATGCAGCGGTGGATGCCGAAGCCGAACGACGCGTGCTGTCGCGCCGTGGGCCGATCGATGATCAGCCGATCGGCCTGCTCGTGCACCGACTCGTCGCGATTGCCGGAGATGTACCAGAGCACGACCTTGTCGCCCGCTTTCATCCGTTTGCCAGCGTGCTCGTAGTCTGCCTTCAGCGTCCGGCGCATGTGCAGCACGGGTGTCTGCCAGCGGATGATCTCGGAAACCATGTTGGGAATCAGCTTCGTATCGCCTTGCGACACGCCGGCGCGGAGCTTGTCGTACTCCTCGGGAAACTGATTCAGCGCCAGCACCCCGCCGGTGATGGAGTTGCGCGTGGTGTCGTTGCCGCCGACGATGAGCAGCATGATGTTGCCGAGGAACTCCAGCGGCCGGCTGATCATGTCCCGGGTGTCCTTGCCGTGGGCCAGCATGGTGATCAGGTCGTTGCGCCCCTCAGGATCCGCGGCGGCGCGCTCGGCCCACAGCGTCATGAACGTGTTGGCCATGTCGGTCAGGCCCTCCTGAACCTCCTTGGCGCTGAAGCCCTCGTCCATGCCGGTGGACTCTGGCGAGCCGATGGAGAGGTCCGACCAGTAGGTGAGCTTGCGCCGGTCGGCGAACGGGAAGTCGAACAGGGTGGCCAGCATCCGGGTAGTGAGCTCGATGGAGACGTGGTCTACCCAGTCGAACACCTCGCCGTCGTCGGGCAGGCTGTCCAGGATCTCGGCAGCATGGCGGCGGATGACCGGCTCCAGCCGAACCAGGTTGCGGGGTGCCACCACCGGCGCCACGGTGTTGCGCTGCTGCTCGTGGCGCGGCGGGTCCATGGCGATGAAGTTCTCGATGTACTCGCCGTTCGGGCTGTCGCCGATGGCGATGGTGGGGAAGGACGAGAACACCTGGTGGTTGCTCTCCACGTGGCGGATGTCCGCGTGCCGGGTGATGGACCAGTACGGGCCGAACGGGCTCGACGCGGTGAAGTGGACCGGATCATCCCGGCGCAGGCGCTCGAAGTAGGGGCGCCAGGCGTCCTGCTGGTACAGGCGTGAGTCGCTGACGTCGAGTTGCTCCAGGGGCGTGGCCCAGGGGTCGGGCAGCGCGCCGGTCGGCAGACCCGGACTCCGGTCGCTGGGCTTGGGCACCCGGATCGGCGCCGGTTCCGAACCAGTGGATTCGCTCATGGATGTCTCCGCCTCGGGCCGCTGCCCGGCTGCCGGTGATAGTATCAGATGCCGCCGCGCGGACAGCGCGCGACCGAGGAGCCAACATGACCGCGACAGCGCCGACGTCCGAATTCCCCGAGCTCGGCTTCTACGGCCTGCCGGGTCATACCCGCACCCCCCGCGACGTGCTCGATCAGGTGGTCCGCGCGGAAGCCCTGGGGATCGGTAACGTGATGATCTCGGAGCGCGCCGACTACAAGGAGATCTCGGCCATCTGCGGCGCCTGCGCGGCGGTGACCGAGTCTCTGTACATCGGCACTTCCGGAACCAACCTGAACACCCGTCATCCGGTGATCACGGCGTCCATGGGCAGCACCTTGAACCGGCTGTCCAACGGCCGCTTTGCGCTTGGGCTGGCGAAGGGCGCGCGCCAGCGCTGGCAGGCCTGGGACCTGCCGCATCCCACCTACGAGCGCGAGGCGGAATTCGTGGCGCTGATGCGTCGGCTCTGGCGCGGCGAGCTGGTCACCGACCATCACGGGGCCCTCGGCGACTTCCGGGCGCTGCAGCTGGCTCCCTACGTGGACGAGGACATCCCCATACTCTACGTGGGCTTCGGGCCAAAGAGCCTGGAGCATGCGGGGCGTATCTACGACGGTGTGCACCTGCACACCTTCATGAGCGACCAGTGTCTGGCAGAAGCCGTCGCCGCGGTGCGCGCCGGCGAGGCCGCGGCGGGCCGGGAACCCGGCACCGTGAAGGTATGGTCGGTGCTTGCGACGGCCTGCGACGTTCCCGAGCCGGTTTACCTGAAGTACATCGTCGCGCGGCTCGCCACCTATCTGCAGATCCCCGGGTACGGCGACATGCTGGTACAGATCAACGGCTGGGATCCGGGCATCCTGGCCCGCTTCCGGCAGGATGCCGCGGTCCGGTCGGTGGGCGGGCTCATCGACAGCGTGGCCACGATCGAGCAGCTTGCGAAGATCGAGAAGCTGATTCCCGACAGCTGGCGACCCGCCGCGGTCGGAGACGCCCGGGAGTGCGCGCGTCGCTGGGTGGATCAGTTCGAGGCGGGAGCCGATGGCATCATCATTCACGCCAGCACGCCGGACGAGTTCGAACCGGTGCTGGAAGCCTATCGGCGCATCCGTCCAGGCGAACGCTTCGAAGGCCGCAGCAACCGCCCGGCCTGACTGTCAGTCGAGGAACTCGTCAGCGCCGAGGTCGAGCGCGTGACGTGCGTGGCGGCGCGCCATGGTGATGAACATCTGGTCGCCGCGCTCGGTGCGGCCGACCAGCATCGAGGCGATCACCGTCACCCCGAACCCCGAGAAAGCGCCCCGCCGGTAGTCGGTCCAGCAGGCGGACCAGTCGTAGCCGTCGACGCCGGCGTCGCTGAGGCGCCGATGGTAGTCCGAGACGATGTCGTGCTCGGCTTCACGACGGACCGCCGGCAGCAGGCCCGCGCCGAGAAAATAGGCCACGTCGTTCAGCGGTTTGCCGACGCGCACGCTCTGCCAGTCCACGACGGTGACCCGGGGCGGCGTGGTGCGATCGTCGATGAGCATGTTGTCCAGCCGGTAGTCCACGTGCTCGAGGCAGAACGGCTCGGACAGCGGCGCGAACAGGGGACAGCCGGGCGAGGTTGCCACGCGGGCGATGATGTCCCGCTCGTCGTTGGCGAGCGCGGCGCCGTAGCGCTCGAGGAACCCCGGCAGCATCTGGGCGTACAGCGCCGTCGGGTCTCCGATATCGGGGCTGGTCAGCCAGTCGTAGCCGAGCAGCGATTGGTCGCACCAGCTCGGCGCCTGCAGCCCGACCAGCTCGAGCACCGCGGCGCGAGCGACCTCCGCCGTGCAGCCTTCCAGCTGATCACCTTGACGCGCAGGCTGCATGTCTTCCAGCAGCAGCGCGAACGCCGGCCCCTCGCCGTCGATATCCGCGTGATAGCAGCGGGGCAGCGAGATCCCGAGCCGGGGCGCAAGCTGCTGATAGAAGTTCACCTCCCGGTAGTAGTTGCGCAGGGCGACGCCGGTCGCCCGGCTGGCCGGGTCGTCGGAGGGGAACTTGCCCACCAGAGACGTCGGCGCGTCGCTGTCGGGAACGTCGAGGTCGAGCTCGAAGCGCACGCACAGGCCGATCTGCCCCGTGCCGATGCGGCTGCGCGTTACCTCTCGCACGGTCACGCCCTGGTAGCCATGGTTCGCGAGGCAGCGGCTGAACCAGGCCGCGTCCATGGTTTCCGGGGTGGCGATGTGACTCATGAGCCTAGCTCCGTTCCGGACCCTGCGGCCCTCAAAGAGGGCTCCCGGGCGCCGAGTGCACGACGGCACCCCGGGACACGGTCGCCATCACGCTCAGGTCGAGCAGCTGGGCAGGGTCGGTGGTCAAGGGATCGGCGGAGAGAATCACCAGGTCAGCCTGCTTGCCCGGGCTCAGCGATCCTTTCAGATCCTCCTCGAAGTGCTGGTAGGCGGCGTCGATGGTGACGGCGCGCAGGGCATCGAGGGTGGAGATGCGCTGAGCCTCGCCGAGAATCGCGCCGCTTCGGGTCTGCCGGTTCGTGGTCGCCCAGAGCAGGCGCAGCATGTCGGGTGGTACCACCGGCGCGTCGTTGTGTACCGTGAACCGCATGCCCCGCGCCAGGGTCGTCGCGGTGGGGCTGATCCGGGCGGCGCGCTCCGGTCCCAGCACCGAATCGCGGTGCCAGTCGCCCCAGTAGAAGGTGTGTGCGGAGAAGTACGAGGGCACGATGCCGAGGGTCTGCATCCGGTCGAGCTGATCTTCCCGCACGGTCTGCGCATGGATCATCACGGTCCGATGATCGGCGGACGCGGCGCCCTCCGGGGCGCGGGCCACGGCGTCGATGAGCATCTGTGCCGCGGCGTCGCCGTTGCAATGCACCAGCATCGGCAGACCGGCCGCCAGATAGCCGGCGACCAGGGCGTCCACGGCTGGCTGGGGCAGCGTCGGGTAACCGCGGTAGTCGTCCGCCAGGCCAGCTGGCGGCACGTGGTACGGCTCGCTCAGATAGGCCGTCTTGCCCTGGGGTGACCCGTCGAGAATCAGTTTCACGCCGCCGAACTTCAGGCGGTTTCGATAGACGCCGGTCGACACGCCCTCGGGTACCGCGAAGTCGGTCTCCATCCCGCGGGGATAGACCACCACGTCGAGCATCAGACCCTCTGCGGCCGCCACATCGGCAAAGCGGCGGTAGATGTCCCAGGATGCCGCGCCGTCCTGCACGGTGGTGATCCCATGGCTCGCGTAAACCGACAGCGCTCGCGCCACGTCTTCGGACGGAATGTCTGACCCGCTCAGGAAGAACTGCTGCAGCGCCCCGGTGGCGGTTTCTTCGAGCACGCCATCGGGTTCCTGGCTGCCGCGGCGCCGGCGGATCACCCCGCCGGGCGGATCGGCGCTGGCGGCATCGATGCCGGCCAGTTCGAGGGCCCGCGAGTTCGCCGCCATCAGGTGCCCGGATACGTGGATCAGAGCGATCGGATGCGTCACGGAGACGGCGTCCAGGTCGTCCCGATCGGGGTGGCGCTGCTCCTCCATGAGCGAGTCGTCGTAGCCCATGCCCAGCACCCAGTCCCCGGGCGCCGGCCCGCGTTCCGCGATGTGCGCGCTCAGCACCTGGCGGAGCGAAGCCAGATCGGTTACCGCGCCGACGGGCGGCGATGCGACGTTGGCCAGGTTGACGGTGCGGGCAAGAAACGACAGGTGCCCGTGGGCGTCGATGAAGCCCGGGAGCAGGGCGCGGTCACCGAGCGCCACCGTGCGGCCGGCGCTGCCGCGCCAGTCATCCAGGCGGCCGACCCAGACGATGGTGTCATCCCGGGTAGCCACGGCGGTTGCATCCGGATGCTCTGGATCCAGGGTGATGATGTGCTCGCCGACGTACAGGGTATCGGCCCGGGGCCCGGGCACCGGCGCTTCGCCGCCCGTGCCGGGTGCGGGCTCGCTGCAGGCGCCGAGAGCAATCATCGCGAGCCACAGCAGCCGGCGTCCGCCGCGAACATCGACCGCGCGCCGGAGCCGGAGGGGGTGGCCTGATGCCGTCTCTGCCTGGTCGGGTTCCATGGGCACGCTCTCCGGTTGTCTGGCCGCGGCCTCAACATAGCAGGTCGCCGGTCGGTTTTCCCGACGGCGGGATTGGCGGTAGGCTGGCTGCCAGGGGGTAGACGACATGACGGCACTGGAAACCACCACGCTGCGCGGCGGCCTCGCCGGCGAGGGCCTGCGCTTGCCCACAGCCAATCCCGAAAGCTACTTTCAGGCGATTTCGCGCACCGACTCGGTGCCGCCGGCGGAGATCCTCGGCAGCTTCTTCGCGCCCCGGGGCGACGGGCCCTGGCCGGCCGTGATCGTGGTCCCCGGCAGTCTCGGCATCGCGCCGTCCCACCTGCGCAATGCCGAGCTGCTCACCGATGCGGGCATCGCCGCGTGTCTCATCGACCCCTTCGGCGAGCGTGGCGTCACCTCCACGGTGGCGGATCAGACCCAGTATTCGTTTGCGGCGAGTGCCTGGGACGTGCTTGCGGCTGCCGCGGTGCTCGCCG
>JBFISC010000034.1:0-20173 GCA_041608775.1 Pseudomonadales bacterium
AACGTAAAAGACCAGCGTGAATGCTGCGAGACCGGACACCAAAAGCCGAAACGCAAGCCAAAACTCAAGCGGCTCCAAACCGTTAACACGGTCGTAGAAGAAGTAGTGGGCAAGGTAGACAACCGCCACGAGCGGAAAGAAGACACGGCAACTGAAGGTGAATGCTTCCCTGTCTCTTTCAAGCCATAGCTGCTTCCACGGCGTTCCCTCTACGAGAACTGTAGGAAAAAGCCACGCAATTGCCGAATCGAACCACTTCACCGCAATGGGAACTCCCATCCCGAACTAGGCACAGACCAACGCACTCTCCAGAGGAACGGTTTTTCGAGTGAATTCAACACGTTGGAGAGCTGAGCATATCTCCTGACGCAAATTCGGTACTCGGAGAGACCTTCTCCTCCATTGCGTGAAGCGTAGTACAAAATCAGGCCCGAATCGGAGACCGAATACCTTGCGCCCGTCGGAATTCGTGGCTTTGAACTGTGCGAACTTGGCCATATTGCGACATCCTCCGCAAATGGGAGACTAGACCTCTCAACTAACCAATCGGAAAGCACCGAGTGATGGCTGCAGACTTGGGCAGATTCCTCGACCACTTGTACGAAGCGAGCAGAAGAAGCGCGCAATATTCAGAAAGGCACTTCCAGTTCCTTGGGCTACTTTCCATCGTGGTGCCTGCCGCCTACGTTGTCGACTTTTACGTTGGTAAGCCGTACTTCGACACGTTAGCCATACGGTGCATCGCCTTTCTCCTGACCACCCCTCTAATTGCGCACAAAACTCCAGCCATTCGCTCGCTCCCAAACTTCCACGTTTACTTCGTTCTACTCGCGGCGTATGTGCTGCCGTTTACCTTCGGACTAATGCTGGTTCTAAACGCTGCTTCTGCGCCCCCTGGCAATGAAATCGAGATGTTGTGGGTCCTTCAGTACTTCGTCGCGCTCTTTCTCTTCATTCAACTCATCCACAATGGGCTCTTAGCAACGACTCTTTGGACAGCAAGTACGGTTGCTGCGTCGATGTCTCTATTGTTCATAGAGCAGATCAACTGGGATGAACTGAACCGAGTGATGATCTATCCGGTTTCGGGTTACCTAACGGCGCTCTTCTTTGGAATCATCACCGACCGAAACGTCGACTACGTGAACTCAGAGAAACTAAGGGCCGCGTCTGCAATTGGCGGAAACATAGCTCATGAACTCCGAACTCCTCTCGCGAGCATTCGATCTCTGGCTAGATCCTTGGAGAAGCATTCAGACACATTGGTAGACACCTACCAGTCCGCAAGTGCGAAAGGGATCAGCGTTGGGGAGATCGACCCCTCACGAATCGACGGATTGAGAAGTGCGTTGCGCGCAATCCAGGAAGAGGTTGCATATTCGAACACCGTGATCGACATGCTCCTCGTGAACACTTCCGATCGAGAGCACCTTCAGGCGATGAAGGAGAGCTTCGCAGTAGACACGGCCATTGAGGAATCGATCGCCAGGTACCCCTTCAACAACTCTAGAGAACGGAGACTCGTCTCAATAAAGGTAGACGGGCGATTCAACATCACAGCATCTCGATTGATGGTTGTTCACGTGTTCTTCAATTTGCTGAAGAATGGCGTCTTCTACGCTCAACGGCGTCCCGACGGTCAACTAATGATCCTCATTCGAAGAACCGGCTCGCAAGGAGTTGTCGAGTTCACCGACTCTGGCCCAGGAATCTCTCCCACCACTCGTCGCAGAGTCTTCGACCGTTTCTACACTACGACGCGTGCTGGCCAGGGCGCCGGCATCGGGCTCAGCTTCTGCAAGATGGTGATGGAATCGATTGGTGGCGAGATCCAGTGCGAGTCCCGTGAGGGGGAGTACACGACGTTCCGCCTGATCTTCCCTGCAGTCACCGACCCTGAATCCGAAGGGATTCCCGCGTAGCGGGTGAGCCTTCCTCCGGCGGCCTCCAACTCAAAGGCAATCGTAAACGGCCTTCGCGCAGCGAGTGGCAGAGGTCCCACCGCTGATCACGCCCATCTCCATCTGATTCATTGCGAAGCAGAAGCTGAGATTGGCATCGGGATCACGAAACGCCATCGAGCCGCCTGCGCCGGCATGCCCGAAGGTTCCCGAACGCACGCCGATAGGCGTTTCATCGTGGTAGAGCATGAAACCGAGGCCGAAGTGGGTCGTCGAGCGCAGCACCTCGTCCGGGCCGACGGAGTGGGTCGTGGTGGCTTCGGCGAGTCGTTCGGCCGTAAGCAGTGAAGCAAGGGCATCGTACATGGCGGCCGCCGAGCGAGCGGTGCCATGGCCATTGGCGGCGGGGATCTCAGCCTGGCGGAACTTCGCCGTGTTCATGTAGCCGGCACCCATGGATGGGTTCTGAAACGCGGCACCTGTCGGGGTGCTGAGATCGTTGAAGCGACTCATCATCTCCTGGGCGCCTGGCGGAAGGTTCTGCTCGGCGCCGGCCCGCATTCGGGCGGGCAGCAGCTCGGCACAGCGCTGGAGGTCTTCCGACGCCAGGCCGATGGCGAAATCCAGGCCATGCGGCGCCGCGACCTCAGCTGCAAACCACTCGCCGACCGAGCGACCGGTTACGCGACGGAGGATCTCGCCTAGCAGGAAGCCGAAGGTCCGTGCGTGGTAGCCGTGCAGCTCCCCGGGCTCCCACCACGGCTTCTCGCGCGCAAGGGCCTCCGTGAACCTACCCCAGTCGTAGACGATGTCGCGATCGACCGGATCGTGGAAGCCCACCATGCCCGCGCGATGGGACAGGACCTGACGGGTTGTGATGGTCCCTTTTTCGTTGGCAGCGAACTCCGGCCAGTAGGTGGCCACCGGGGCGTCGAGATCAATTTCGCCTCGTTCCGCTGCCTGAAGCAGACACAGAGCCGTCATCGCCTTGGTGACGGAGAACATGCATACGAGCGTGTCCTCACGCCAAGGAATCGTGCGGCGGCGGTCGGCGTAGCCGTTCCAGACATCGATCACCGGAGTACCGTCGACGAACACGGCGAGGGAGGCGCCAACGTCCTGGCCCGCTTCGAACCCCTCGAGGAACGCTTCGCCAACTGACCGGAAGCGCTCGTCCAGATACCCGCTGATACTGGTCATGGTTGGAAATCATGGTGAACTCGTCGTGGCGCTGCAAGCGCGGCACTTTGACATCGCTCCGACACCCCATACACTGCGACGTCTCCCCGGTTTGCCGCAATGAGCGCACGCGACCTCACCCAAGGACCCGTCGCCGGGTCACTGTTCCGCCTGACCGCACCCATGATGATGGGTGTCTCGAGCAACATCCTGGTCTCCATGCTGGAGATCGGGTTCATCGGCCAGCTCGGCACCGAGCAGGTCGCTGCAGTGACGTTCACGTTTCCGCTGGTGATGATTCTCAACAGCATCGCGCTCGGCATCGGCATCGGCACGTCGTCGGTGATCGCCCGCAACGTCGGTTCCGGCCAACACGACGAGGTGCAGCGGCTGGGGACTCACAGCCTGATGCTGGTCGCCGGGGCAATGGCCACGCTGTCGCTGGTCGGCTGGGCGACCATCGATCCGGTTTTCACCGCGCTCGGTGCCACGCCCGATTTACTGCCGCTGATTCACAGCTACCTGAATATCTACTACCCCAGCGTGCTGCTGTTCACGGTCACCATGGTGGCGGGAAACATCATGCGGGCTAACGGCAGCGCCACGATTCCGGGTGTCGTCATGACGCTCGGCGCAGCGCTGCATCTTCTGCTCGATCCCTTCCTCATCTTCGGCTGGTTCGGCCTGCCGCGCCTGGAGCTGGCCGGCGCCGCCAGCGCCATGGCCATCTCCAGGATGGTCACCATGTCCGTGCTGCTGGTGTACGTGGCCCGCGGCCGCATGCTGCTGCTGGAAGACGTGGTGACCGGGTTCGTCGACTCCTGCAGAAAAATCCTCCACGTCGGGCTGCCGGCCATGGCAACACAGCTGATCGGCCCGGTCAGCGCTGCCGTCATCACGCGCATGCTCGCCGGCCACGGCGAGGTCGTTGTAGCCGGGTTCGGCGTCGCCACGAGGGTGGAGGCCGTGGCAGTAATGCTGCTTTTCGCGCTCTCCGGCAGCATCGGGCCGTTCGTGGGCCAGAACTGGGGGGCGAACCGACCCGACCGGGTCCGCGACGGACTCAGCGTCACCTACAGGTTCTGCCTGGTATGGGGGCTGATCGCTGCGCTGCCGCTGCTGATCTTCGGCAGCACCATCGCCGCGTGGGTGGACGAGACGCGCGCCGTGGTCGCGACCGCCGCGTTCTATCTTGCCGTGGTGCCATGGAGCTACGGCCTCTGGGGCGTGCTGATGATGTCGTCGGCATCGTTCAACGCCCTCGGCAAGCCGCTCCCCTCCACCATGCTGTCGTTTGCCCGGATGTTCATCCTCTACATCCCGCTGGCCCTGCTATTGAACCGGTTTTTCGGTTATACCGGAGTCTTCGTGGCCACCGCGGTGAGCAACGGCGTGATGGGCATACTCGGCTTTCTCTGGTTCCGCGCGAGCTTCTTCCCCCGTGGCGGCTAGGCGACTGGCGACCATTCCGGCGTTTCTGATCCTGACCGCCCTGGTCACCCTCGCGTTGCCGCTGCTGTTGCCCGCGGCCGCGCTGCTGTCTGTGGTGCCGGCCTGTCGGGGCGCGGTGCCGACGCTGCTGTTCATCGCTGGCTATCTCTGGTGCGAAACCCTGGGCATTCTCAGCGCCTTCTACCTGTGGCTGCGGCACCGGGATCGGTTGCGATTCCTCGACGGAAACTACCGCCTGCAGTGCTGGTGGTCGAGCTCGCTGATGCGCATCGCCCGACGCCTGTTCCGGCTCCGGTTTCACATCGACGGCGAGTCCTCGCTAACGGGATCGCCGGCCCTCGTGCTGCCGCGCCACGCCAGCATCGCCGACACCGTCATCCCGATGGTGTTTTATGCGATTCCCCAGCGCTTGCGACTGCGGTACGTGCTGAAGAAAGAACTGCTGCTGGACCCCTGCCTCGACATCGTCGGCAACCGGCTGCCCAACTACTTCGTCGACCGCGGCGGCCAGGACAGCGACGCCGCGCGCCAGGGCGTTGCCGAGATGATCCGCGGCCTCGGGCCTGACGAGGGCGCGTTGATCTACCCGGAAGGCACCCGCAGCTCGGAGGCGAAGCGTGCTGCGCTGCGGCGCCGCTATGCCGACTCACCGCAGATGCTCGCCCAGCTCGAGCGCTGGCCGGGGCTGCTGCCACCGCGCCTCGGCGGAACCCTGGCGCTGCTCGGCGCCAATCCGGGCCGCGATCTGCTGTTTTGCGCGCACACCGGCTTCGAAGGATCCAGCCACTTCCGCAACCTGTTGAACGGCGCCTGGATGAATCAGCACATCCGCATCCGCTTCTGGCGCGTCCCCTTCGAGCGGATCCCCCGGGATCCTGCCGAGCACACCGACTTTCTGTTCGCGCAATGGGACCGGATGGCTAATGAGGTAGCTGCGCTAGGCGGCGGCCAGGACTGAGCCTAGCCAGTCGATCAGATCGGCACGGACCGTACCGTGCGCGGCCGACTCCTGTCCGTCAGCGCTCTGGATCAGGAACACCGGACGCTCGATCAGCGGGGCGCCGGCCACCCGGTGCAGGCGGCGTTGTTCGAGGTCCTCCCTGACGGCCAGCAGCGGCAGGTAGGCGGTGCCGCCGCGGCCGCGCAGGAACTCGTGGGCCAGCTCCGGCGAATCCACCCTCAGCGTGGGGTCCGGCAGCGCCGGCAGGGCCTTCGACAGGGCCATCGTGTACTGCAGGCCCCACTCGACGTGAACGTAGCCGGGCAACTCGTCGCTGGCCGTCAGGTCCTCCCGATCGCTCACCAGCGCAAGCTGGACCGCCGCAACGGGTTCGACCGACAGGTCACTGGCCCGCGGCGGCTCGTAGAGCAGCCCCAGATCCAGCGACTGTTCGCGTGCCCGGGCCACCACCGCCTGTGAAGGGAGCAGGTCGATCTGCAGCACCAGTTCGGGGTGTCGGGCGTAGAGCCTGGGCAGCCAGCCCACCAGCAGCACATCCCAGATGCTGTGCAGGCTTCCCAGCGCGACCATCTCCAGCTGCTCGCCGGGCCCGCCGACGCTGAGCATCGCGCGGTTCCAGCTGCGGACCATGTTCTCGGCGTGGGGCAGAAACCGCTGCCCCGCTGGGGTGAGGCGGATGTTGTTGCGGCTGCGGATGAACAACCGCGCACCCAGGTGCTCCTCCAGCAGTCGTACCCGCGCGCTGACCGCGGCCGGCGTCACGAACAGGCGCTCGGCGGCCCGCGCGAAGTGCCGCAGCCGGTTCACCTCGAGAAAGGTGCGTACGAGCTCGATGTCCATGTGGGCACCCTCCAGGGCGTCGCGAGCCGCACTTCCGGAACGTCCGGGTCAGCTCAATGATCAAACAAAATTTGTTAACAGCGCAATTTAATATTGATTCATTTGTCCTCAAAACCCTCTTTAATGACCCTCAGGGCGCCGCATCGCGGTCGAAGTGAATCGGGCTGGACATGAGACATCAAAGGTACCTGGACGAAATCGACGCCGACCTCGACGACCTGTCGCCGGTGGTCACCGCACACATCGAGCACCTGAGCCGCAAGTGGGCGGACGAGGAAGAACGCCCGAACCGGCTGCACCGTCGAGGGCTGACCCGACGGCGCATCGAGGACTGGCGCGAGCAGCGGGCCCTGCGACGACAGTTCGAGGACGAGATCGACCTGGGCTGAGCCTTCGAGCCAGGCGCGTTGCACCACGCGTACCGTTGCCGGAGACTAGCCGGCATGACGGGCGTGTATCGTATTCACGAGACCGGTGGCCCCGAGGTGCTGCGGTGGGAGCAGCAGTCGCTGGCGCCGCCCGGCGGCGACCAGGTCCTGGTGCGCCACACGGCAATCGGTCTGAACTACATCGACACTTACCACCGCAGCGGTCTGTATCCGCTCAAGCTGCCGTCGCGGCTGGGCACGGAGGCGGCCGGCGTGATCGAGGCAGTGGGAGATCGGGTCACGGATCTCGCCAGCGGTGACCGGGTCGCCTACGCGGGCGCGCTGGGAGCGTACGCCGAAGCCAATCTGATTCCGGCGGGCCGGCTTGTGCGGGTCCCCGAGGAAGTGAGCGACGAGGTCGCCGCCGCCAGCCTACTGAAGGGGCTGACAACCTGCTACCTGCTCACCCGCACGGTAAAGGTCACACCGGAGCACACGCTGCTCGTGCATGCGGCCGCCGGCGGGGTGGGTCTGATCCTGTGCCAGTGGGCGCGCATCATCGGCGCAACGGTCATCGGCACCGTCGGCAGCAAGGATAAGGCGCGACTCGCCCGGGACAACGGCGCCGATCACACCATCCTCTACCGTGAGGAGGATGTGGTCGCCCGCGTTCGGGAGATCACCGACGGCCGCGGCGTCGACGTGGTCTACGATTCCGTAGGCAGAGACACGTTCCAGATCTCCCTCGATTCGCTGGCACCGCTGGGGATGTTCGTCAGCTACGGCAATGCCTCCGGAAACGCCCCGGCCGTCCAGCCCCACGACCTGCAGAGCCGCGGTTCGCTGTTCTTCACCCGACCCACGCTGGCCACCTACGCCGCCCGCACGGAAGACCTGCAGGCCATGGCCGACGAGCTGTTCGGGCTGATCGGCGCCGGCCGAATCAGGATTCACATCAATCAGCGCTATCCGCTGTCCGAGCTGGCTCAGGCCCACCGGGATCTGGAGTCACGGGCGACCACGGGATCGACCGTCCTGATGCCCGGTTGAGGCTTGATTAACACCTGACCTCGGGTCACAGTCGTGACCACTTCCCGGAGCCCACGGAACCTGCCATGAGCGATCTGGTCTTTCTCTCGGCCACCGAGCTGGCGCGCCGTATCGCCGCCGGAGAGCTCACCAGCGAAGAGCTTCTCGAGACCTACCTCGCGCGGGTGGACACCTACAACCCGAAGCTCAACGCCATCGTCGTGGACGTGCGCGATCGGGCCCTGGCGCGCGCCCGGGAGGCCGATGCGGCGACCGCCCGGGGCGAGTCGTGGGGGCCGCTCCACGGCGTGCCGATGACCGTGAAGGAGTCCTACAACCTGGCGGGTACCCCCACCACTTGGGGCAACCCGGACTGGAAGGACAACGTTGCCGCCGAGGATGCGGTGCCGGTGCGCAAGCTGGAGGATGCCGGCGCCATCGTCTTCGGCAAGACCAACGTGCCGCTGGCCCTGGCCGATTTCCAGAGCTACAACGACGTCTACGGCACCACCGGCAATCCCTACGACCACGAGCGCACCCCGGGCGGTTCCTCCGGCGGCTCTGCGGCCGCCCTCGCCGCCGGGCTCACCGGGCTGGAAACCGGCTCGGACATCGGCGGTTCGATCCGCAACCCGGCCCACTTCTGCGGCGTGTTCGGCCACAAGCCGACCTGGAGCCTGCTCTGGATGCGCGGCCACTCCGGACCCGGTGACATCCGGGCGATGCCCGACATCTCGGTCATCGGGCCGCTGGCACGTTCCGCCCCGGATCTGGACACAGCGCTGCGGATCATGGCGGGACCCGACGACATCATGGCCCGCGGCTACCGGCTGGAGCTTCCGGAGATGCCGGCACAGGGGATTGCCGGCATGAGGGTCGCGGTCTGGGCCGACGACGAGGTGTGTCCGGTGTCCGCCGAGGTGCGGGGGCGCATCGACCACGTCGCCGGCCTGCTTGCCGAGCGTGGCGCCAGCGTCGATGCCCACGCCCGGCCCGCCTTCGATCCGAAGCAAAGCCACGCCACCTATCAGACGCTGCTGCAGGCCACCATGGCCAGCCGCCAGCCGGAAGCCGACTACCGCCGGCTGCAGCAGAAGGCGGCCGAGCTCGATCCGGATGACCACAGCAGCGGCGCAGAAGTGCTGCGCGCCCAGGTGGCCAGCTTCCGCGAGTGGTCGGCGGGCAACGAGGCGCGCCACAAGTTGCGCTGGCAGTGGCACGAGTTCTTCAAGGACTACGATGTGCTGCTTTCGCCTATCATGCCCACCGCTGCGTTTCCCCACGATCACCGGCCGTTCGGCGAGCGCACGATCGCGGTGGACAACCGGGAGTACCCGTACTTCCAGCAGGTCTTCTGGGCGGGGCTCACCGGCGTGTCGTTCCTGCCCTCCACGGTGGTGCCGACCGGGCTGAACGCCGACAGCCTGCCGATCGGCGTGCAGATCGTGGGCCCGGAGTATTCAGACCTGATCACCATCGGCGTGGCCGGAGTGCTCGAGTCCGCCGGCTGCCGGTTCGAGCCGCCGCCGGACTATCTGTGAGAACCCGGTGAGCGTCGTCGCTCACGCCCACCCGAACATCGCCCTGATCAAGTACTGGGGCAAGTCCGCGCAGCCGGGCAACATCCCGGCGGTACCGTCGCTGTCCGTTACCCTGAACACCCTGACCACCACCACGGAGGTCATGGAAGCGGACACGGACGCGTTCTCCCTGAACGGCGTGCCGACCACCGATCCGAAGGTGGCCAGGTGTCTGGCCAACCTGCGCCAGCGGTTTGCAATACCACCCCTGGCCGTCCGCTCCAGCAACAACTTCCCCACAGCCGCCGGCCTGGCTTCCTCGGCATCCGGCTTTGCCGCGCTGGTGACCGCCGTGGACGCCTTCTGCGGGCTAGGGCTTGGCCCCGCCGAGCGCTCCGAGCTCGCCCGCCAGGCTTCGGCTTCCGCCGCCCGCTCGGTGTTTGGCGGCATCGTCGCGCTGGCCGGTCCAGCCTGGCAGGGCCGACCGCTGCTCGACCCCGGGGACTGGCCCGTGGCGGTGGTGATTGCCGTCACCGACACCTCCAGCAAGGCGGTTTCCTCCACCGAGGGCATGAGGCTCTCGGCGACCTCGCCCTACTTCTCCGGCTGGGTCGAGAGCGCCGGCGCAGACTTCGACGCGGCGTTGGCCGCCGTGGAAGCGCGCGACTTCGCCGCCCTGGCAGAACTCGCGGAGCGCAGCTGCCTGAAGATGCACGGTCTCATGCTCGCCACCCGGCCACCCTTGCTCTACTGGAACCCCACCACCCTTGCCTGCCTGCATCGCATCCGGGCACTTCGACAGCGGGGCGCAGACGTGTTCTTTACCGTCGATGCTGGGCCCCAGGTGAAAGCCATCTGCCTTCCCGGAAGCCGCGACGACGTGGTTCGAGAACTGACCGCCATACCCGGCGTTACCCAGGTGCTGAGTGCGGGACTCGGCCCGGGCGCCTGGGTCCAGTGAGGACCCTGGCGGCAGCCATTGCGGCCAGGGCACCAGGCAAGGTCGTTCTCTGGGGCGAGTACGCGGTGCTCGCCGGCGCTCCGGCCCTGGTGATGGCCGTGGACCGCTACGCGACCTGCCGCCTGGAGCCCGTCGACGCGCCCGGATGGCAGATACGCGCGAGCGGCTTTCAGGCTGCAGACGCCGCGGCGACCCCGGCCAGGCTGCTCGACCCGGAACCGCCGGCGAGGGATCAGGTCTGGGCCATGCTCTGGCAGGTGCTCGCATGCCTGCGGGAACGCCTGCGCCTGAACGCGGGCGACTTGCCCGACGGCGTGCGAGCCAGCTTCGACACCGGCGCGTTCCACCTCCAGGGCGCCAAGCTGGGGCTCGGTTCCAGCGCGGCGCTGTGCGTCGCAATGCACGGCGCCGTGTGCCGGATGCTCGGCGTCGAGCCCAGTCTCGAGGCCGCCCTGGACGCCCACCGGCGTTTCCAGCAGGGCGCCGGCAGCGGCATCGACGTCACGGCGGCCTGGTTCGGCGGCACCCTGCGGTTCCGCAGGGGCGATTCCGGCGTGGCCGCGGTTCCGTGGACCCTGCCCGAGTCCTGCGCGATCGGATTCGTCTGGACAGGCGTCAGCGCCCGCACCTCGGACCATCTGAGGACATTGCAGCACTGGCTGAGCGGGGGCGAAGCCGGCGAGCTCGATGCCCTGGCCCTGCAGGCCGCCGCCCTGTTCGAGTCGGCGCGGCTGGTGGAAGACCTGCAGGACTACGTGCAGGCGCTGCAAGCGCTCGACGCTGCCGCCGGGCTCGATATCTTCAGCGACGCGCACCGCCAGCTCGCTCAGCTTGCCATCGACGCCGGAGTGGTCTACAAACCGTGCGGCGCTGGCGGCGGCGACGTCGGCGCTGCTTTCGCCCGGTCTGGGGACGCCATCGAGCGGTTCAACCGACTCGCCGCGGCCGCCGGATTCATGCCGCTAGCACTGGAGACCGCACCTCATGGCATCGAACTCACCGGCTGACAAGACCGCCGAAGGCGGCGCCAGAATTCCGAACTTCTTCCGCATGAGCGTGAGCGAGCGAATCGCCGCGCTGCACCAGCGCGGTCTGCTGTCCGACGCCGATGTACGCGCGCTGGCCTCCGGAGAGCACACTCTGCGGCTGCCGGTGGCGGACAAGATGATCGAGAACGTGGTGGGCGTGTTCGGGCTGCCGCTCGGTTACGCCCTGAACTTCCTCATCGACGGTCGCGACTACGTGATACCGCTGGTGGTAGAGGAGCCATCCATCGTCGCCGGGCTGTCCGGTGCAGCGAGGCTGGCGCGCCTATCCGGCGGCTACCAGACCGAGACCACGGACCCGATCCTCATCGGTCAGGTGCAGACGGTGAACATCAGCGACCTGGACCACGCGGAAGCACAGCTGCTGGCCCGCCGGGAGGAAATCCTCGCCCTGGCCAACAGCCTGCATCCCAAGATGCAGGCGCGCGGGGGCGGCGCCAGGGACGTCGAGGTGTTCCGCCACCGCGCCCCCGAGGATGGCCGCGACATGCTGGTTCTGCACCTGCTGGTCGACACCCGGGACGCCATGGGGGCAAACCTGGTCAACACCATGTGCGAAGGCATTGCGTCGCTGGTGGAGACCATCACGGGCGGCAAGGTCTTTTTGCGTATCCTGTCGAATCTCACCGACCGCGCGCTGGCCCGGGCTTCGGTGCGAATCCCGGCCCGAAACCTCGAAGGCAAGGGCTACACCGGCGAAGCGGTTCGCGACGGCATCATTCTCGCCAACGACCTGGCTACGGTGGACCCGTACCGGGCGGCGACCCACAACAAGGGCATCATGAACGGTGTCGACGCCGTGGCGCTTGCCACTGGCAACGACTGGCGGGCCATCGAAGCCGCCGCCCATGCCTTCGCCGCCCGCTCCGGCCGCTACCGGTCGCTGACCCGCTGGTACGCGAACGCGGACGGTGATCTGGTCGGAGAAATCGAGATGCCCATGAAGGTCGGTACGGTCGGCGGGTCCCTGGAGAGCAACCCGAGCGTGCGGATCAATCATCGGCTGCTCGGCTCGCCGAATGCCCGCGAGCTCGCCGGCATCATGGCCGCGGTGGGTCTGGCGCAGAACTTCGCCGCCCTGCGCGCGCTGTCCACCGACGGCATCCAGCAGAATCACATGACGCTCCACGCCCGCAGCGTAGCGAGCACGGCGGGCGTGCCGGACGAGCTGTTCGACACCGTCGTGGAAGCGCTCATCGAGTCCGGCGAGATCAAGGTCTGGAAGGCCCGGGAAGTGGTCAAAAACCTCGCCCGGCAGGTCACCGACCCCGCCGCTGCCGAGCGCAGCGCCGCCTGCGGCAAGGTAATCCTGATGGGTGAGCACGCGGTTGTGTACGGCCGGCCGGCCATCGCCCTGCCCATCCCGCTGGCGGTGGAAGCGCTGGTCAGAGAGGGCGGCAGCGGTGTCAATCTGGTCATCCCCCGCTGGGGCCTGGAGCAGAAGATCCGCGTTACCAGCGCGCAGGGGCTGAGCGGCATTCTGTTCGCGCTGCTCGAGCGCCTCGGCCTGGCAGACACCGCCATGACCATCGAGGTGATTCCGCACGTGCCCCGCGCCATGGGTCTCGGCGGTTCCGCAGCGCTGGCGGTCTCGGTCATCCGTGCCCTGGATCGAGCCTTCCGCCTGGGCCTGGACGACGGCGCGATCAACGCGCTGGCCTACGAGTGCGAGCAGGTCGCCCACGGCACGCCGTCGGGTATCGACAACACCGTGGCCACCTATGGCATGCCGCTGCGATTCCAGCGCGACGCCGATGGCAGCGGCCAGTTCCAGGAGATCGCTCTGGCGGAACCGATCCCGCTGGTGATAGGCATCACCGGACGCGAGAGCCTCACCGCCAACACCGTGGCGCGGGTCCGCCAGGCCTGGCAGACCCATCAGCCCCGCTACGAAGCCTTGTTCGATCAGATCGCGGCCCTGACGGAAGCCGGCGTGACGGCCCTGCAGGACGGGCAGCTGCGGGAGCTGGGCGAGCTGATGAACCTGTGCCAGGGATATCTCAACGCGCTGCAGCTGTCGACGCCTGAGCTGGAAGAGCTGATCCACGTGGCCCGGGAGAACGGCGCGCTGGGGGCGAAGCTGACGGGCGGCGGGGGCGGCGGCTCGATGATCGCACTGTGCCCGGACAGCCAGCAGACGGTGGCCGCAGCCATGGAGCGGGCCGGCTATCAGAGCCTGATGGTCACCGTGTCCTGACGAGCCGACTCAGTCGCGGTCTTCCGGGCGCGACACCAGGGACAGATGCGAGACGTCGGGTGCCGCGGGCGGTGCCAGCGGCTTGCGCTGGCCGAGGTCCGACCCCGCCGGCGCCACCTCGAAGGTCACCCGAGCGACGTCGATGGCCGGGGTTGTCGGTTTCCCGGCCGGACCAAGGGTGGACCCCACCGCCGCGACGTCCAGATCGGGTGCCGTGACCGGCGCCGCGGTCGGTTCCGCGCCCGGGCCGAGATCGGCCCCCACATCCGCCATGGAAAGATGAGACACGTCGGGCCCCCCGGCTTCGGATCGCGGCTCCGACGCCGTGAATCGTGCGCCTTCGAGACTCAGCCCGCTCGTGTCCACGTCCCGGGGCTCGAAGGGATTGCGCTCGCTGTCCCGCAGCAGCGGGCTGCCCGCCGGAAACAGCTCGAACCCTTCTGCGGCTTCCGGTTCGGTCCCGGTCGCCTCGGCGCCAGGGGGGCGCGTCCGGGCGGCCCGGGGCGGCGCTCCCTTTCCGGCCGACGGGGGCGCCGGGTCGTTGCCGGTCTCCGAAGGCAGCACGCGTAGCCGGGCGCCGGCCTTCTTGAACACCGCCTGCAACCTGGCGGCCGTCGCCGTATCGGCCTCCTGCTTCAGCACCACGGGCTTGCCGGAGAACAGCTTGTCCAGGGCCTCGTCGGCAATACCCACGCTCTCGCCGAGGCGGCGGCGCACCACGGCCGGGTGCTGGCCCTCCAGAACCTCGCCGCGATACACCAGCTTGTAGGTCTCGCTCATAACCTGAAGTCTAGCGCACCCAGCCGCGGCGCCGTCGGCAGGCGCGCCATTGCGCAGCAACGGGCCCTGCCGGCAATATCCGAGGCTGACTCACAGCCGCCATCGCGCATAGGGAAAACCATGACCACACCCGCTCGGGTCGCCGTGCTGCCCGTAGACAGCAGCCAACTGCGAATCGAGGAACTGGCGCTGCCGGATCCGGGGCCGACCCAGGTCGTCGTCAAGCAGTTTGCTTCCGGCATCTGTCACTCCCAGCTCCACCAGATTCACCGGCCACGCCAGCAGCCGGTGATCCTCGGCCACGAGAGCACGGGCGTGGTGCTGAAGACCGGGGCCGATGTCCGCCACGTCCGCGAAGGCGACACCGTGCTGGTGACCTGGGTGCCCCGGAATGCCGCCGCCGCCGACGAGCCGCCGGTGCGGGCGACGCTGACCGTGCGGGATGGCGAGGCACAGTCGGAGAACGTCTTCACCTGGGCCGACCACACCCTGGCCGATCAGCAGTACGTGGTGAAGGTGGACCCGGACATCCGCACCGACGTGACCTCCATCATCGGCTGCGCGGTGATGACCGGTGCCGGCGCGGTGATCAACACCGCAAAGGTCCAGCCGGGCCAGAGCGTGGCGATCTTCGGCGTCGGTGGGGTGGGCCTGTCGGCCGTGGTGGGCGCCCGGGTCGCCGGCGCGAGCCCGATCATCGCCGTGGACCTGGATGACGACAAACTGGCGTTCGCGAAACGCTTCGGCGCGACCCACGGCATCAATGCGGGCCGGGAAGACCCGGTGGCGGCGATTCACGCGCTGACGCCGCAGCCGTCCCAGTACACCATCTTCCGCACCCCGGTCAGCGGCGTCGATTTCGCCTTCGACTGCATCGGCATCAAAACCACCATGGAACAGATCGTGCCCGCCTGCCGCTCCGGACACTTCGGTGCCCGGGACGGCGGCACGGCGGTGCTGGTCGGCGTGCCGGGAACCAGCGTCGAGCTGAACGCCATCGACGTGCTGGTGAACGAGAAGCACTTCATCGGCAGCATCGGCGGTTCCTGCGCGCCCGACCGCGACTTTCCCAGATTTCTCGAATGGCACGACAACGGCGATCTGGACCTGGAAGCCATGGTTACCCAGCGCTACCGGCTCGAAGACATCAACGAAGCGACCGCCGCTCTCGAGCAGGGCCGGATAGCCGGCCGCGCGATCCTGGAATTCTGAGCGCACATGCACACCACCCACTTCGTCAGCAACGGCGAGCTGACCATGGCCTACCAGGAGGCCGGCGCGGGTCCCGCGTTCCTGCTCGTGCACGGCTTTACCGGGTCGAAGCTGGATTTCCAGGATCAGCTGCCCTGGTTCGCCGACTTGCGCCGGTCCATCGCCTGCGATCAGCGGGGCCACGGGGAGACGTCCAACCAGCAGCCGTACCGCCTGGATGCCATGGTCGACGACCTCGTGGGCCTGCTCGACGTGCTGGCCATAGACGACTGCGATCTGCTCGGGCATTCCCTGGGCGGCATGGTGGCGCTGCGTGCCGTGCTGGCCTATCCGGATCGGTTCCGTTCGCTGATCCTCATGGACACCGCACCGGCCCCGCTCCCGCTGTGGGACCAGCAAACGCGCGCCAGCCTGGCCAGGCTGGTCACGGAGCAGGGCTGTGAGGCGCTGCTGGCGCCATCACGTCAGGCTACCCCGAGCCCGGCGCAGCAACGCGGCATAGATTTTCTCGGCGCCGACGAGCACTGGCGGCGGATCGGCGTGAAGCTCGAGCAGATGGATCCGCTGGCGTTCTGCGATCTCATGGCCGAGCTTGCCGAGCACGACTCCCTGGTGGAAAAGCTCGGGGCGGTTCGCTGCCCGACGACCGTCATCGTCGGCGAGTTCGACGTGCCGTTTCTCGAGCCGGCCGCCCTGCTCGCCGAGCGGATCCGCGACGCGCGCCTGGTCACCATCCCGGAAGCGGATCATTCCCCGCAGTACGAGAACCCGGAAGCCTGGCGCATGGCGGTCCGTGAGCACCTCGAGAAGACCAGGGACTGACAAGTCGGCGGGCGGGAACCGGGACCAGCGGCGTCCATCTACCGGACGGCTGCCGGAGCCCAGCAAATTCCGGGGGGATTAGAGCGAATAGGCATGCAGCCACGCATACAAATTCAATCCCCTGTGGTATCGTGGCGCCTCGATCAACAGCCACAAGAAGAGGCTTATCGTGAAGAAACTCGCTATCGCTCTAATCGCAACTTTCGCATTTGCCGGATGTGCGTCCGTGAGCACCGACCGCGTCGACAGCATCGAGTCGCGCCTGGGCGCCCTGGAGAGCCAGGTGCAGGCAGCTGCCAGTGCTGCTGACCGTGCCGCCTCCGCCGCCACCCGCGCAAGTCAGGAAGCCAGCGCGGCCCAATCCGCCGCTCAGCGAGCGATGGATGCAGCCAACCAGGCGAACGAGCGCGCCCAGCGTATCTCCGATACCTGCTGCGCCCGTAAGTAGCTCTGATCAGATCCTCGACGGCACGCCCGTCGGGGACTGAACCAGCGCATCGACCCGCGCCCAGTCCACGACTGCGGCGCGGTTTTTTATTGCCGCGGATATCCGCTTGGTCAGTTCGTCGCTGTCTGCCCCGGCGTAGATATCCCGGTGCACCTCGACCAGCAGCTCATCGTCCCGCCACCCTACCTTGAAGGGCTCGTTGACGATGTGCACTGGCGTACCCCGTCTGGCAAGCTCGGCCAGCGTCGCGATGTGCGGCTCGTAGAGCCGGATGCATCCCTGGCTGACCATCTGCCCGACCCCGAAGGGCTGGTTGGTTCCATGGATGAAATAACCCGGCAGAGCCAGCTGGATGGCCATGGATCCCAGCGGGTTGTCCGGCCCCGGCGGCACCACGTGCGGCAGCGGATTGCCCGCCGCCGCATGCTCCTCGCGTGACGCCGCCGTCGGCGTCCAGCTCGGGTTCTCGATGGCCGTGACCACCCGGGTGGTGGCGAGCGGAGTGCGGAATTCATCGCGGCCGAGACCCACCGGGTAGGTGATCACCATCTTGCGCTTGGGCGGGTAATAGTAGAGTCGGTACTCGGCCACGTTGATGACCACCCCCTCCCGCGGGGCGGCAGGGAGCACGTAGGACGTGGGCAGCAGCACCTCGGTGCCCTCGCCGGGGATCCACGGATCCACGTCCGGATTCGCGTCGAGCACCTCCCGATAACCGAGCCCGTGTTCCTGAGCCACCGAGGCGAGCGTGTCTTCGTAGCTCACGCGAACCTTGGTCACGGCACCAACGACCTGGACTTCTCCTTCCGGCAGCGGATACGCAGCGGCAATCGCGGCCATGGGCGGGAACAACAGGGCGGCGGTCAGCAGCAGGGCCACGCCCCGGAAACTACCTGGGTGGGCAATGGTCGGCATCTGTTCGGTCGTCTACATCGTCAGAAGGTGCGCATGAGACCATGACCCCAAGACAATTTCCACAACGCCGCGGTATGGTCTCGTCCATGACCCCCGACCGCAGAGAGATCGAAGCACTCCTCAACGACCACCTTGCGCCCGGCAGGTGCTCGGCGGCCGCGGTGCGCGACGGGCGCCTGCTGTGCTTCTGGCATGGTCCGCGGCAGCCGCTGCTGCCCATCTACAGCATTACCAAGACCTATATCGCCACGCTGGTGTTGCTCGCCGTGCGCGCCGGCCGGCTCGACCTGAACGAAGACGTTTCCGGCCATTGCCCCGACCTGCCCGACGCCGGCCGGATCAGCCTTAGGCAGCTGCTCAACCACACCGCCGGGCTGCGGGACTACGGGCCCTTGCCGGAATACCACCAGGCGATCGCCGGTGGCGCGCCGGTGTGGAGCGACGAAGAGTTCGCCACCCGCACCTATCGCCGAGGAGGATTGTTCGCCCCGGGGGCCGGATGGTCGTACGCCAATCCCGGCTATGCGCTGCTGGTTCGAATTCTGGAAGCAACCTGGCGGCAACCGCTGGCCCAGCAGCTGCGCGAACGGGTCTGCCAGCCCCTCACCCTGGCGCGGACGCGGCTGGCAGACAGCCTCGATCATCCCGACATCTGCCCTGCGTCCTCTCCGCTGCTATCGCCGGCCGGTAACCCGCGCCCGGTCAAAAGCAATTACCCGGCGGGCTGGGTCTGGCACCGCCTGATCGTCTCCGACGCAGCAGACACAGCTCGCTTCCTCGACGCGCTGCTCCGCGGCCACTGGCTGGGTGACACGTTGACCAACGCCATGATGGAGCTGGTTCCGGTCGGCGGGGATCACCCGCCGTGGACCGAACCAGGGTACGGCCTTGGGCTGATGGGCGAGCCGCGTGGTCCACGCGGCCCGCTCTACGGCCACAACGGCGGCGGCCCCGGGTATTCGGCGAGCGCCTACCACGTGCTCGAAACCGGCACCACGGTCACGGTCATTGCCGCGACCGAAGACGCCGACGCGGTGCTGGCGGCAGCCTTCGCGCTGCACGACCGGGTGACTGCAGCCGACCCCGCCTCCGCCCCAACCGCGCCATGATCCGCGGCAGCCGCTTCCGCACCGAGCCCGGTGATGAGTACTTCTTCGAGGAAGGCTGCTTTATTCTCGAGTACCTGAACGACCCGGCCGACCCGGCGGCGTCCATCGCCCGGGCCAGAGTCCCGCCCGGAACCAGCACTCGACGCCACCGTCTGATCGGCACCACGGAGCGTTACCTGATCCTCAGCGGTGAGGGCCGCGTGAGCATCAGCGACCAACCACCTTTCGACGTCCGACCGGGTGATGCGGTGCTGATCCCTCCCGGCACCCCGCAATCCATGAGCAACACCGGGGCCGGCGATCTGGTCTTTCTCGCGATCTGCACGCCGCGGTTCCTCCCCGATAACTACCGCGACGATCCGGCCTGAAGCCCGCGCCGACGACGCTAGGGCAGCGGGTGCGCGCGGAAATCGATGGCCCGCTCGTAGGCTGCGCCGGCACGGATCAGCGTCGGCTCACCGAGCCGCCGGCCGATCAGCTGGAACGCCTTCGGCAGACCGTTCTCGGCAAGCCCTGCCGGCAGCGTGATGGTGGGATGTCCGGAGTAATCGAACGGCGCGGTGAAGGTGATGAATTCGGCGCGCTCGGTCTCGTCCGCCACCTGAGCGCTCATGGCCTCCAGGGTCGGCGGCAGCGACGGCATGCAGGGTGCCACCATCACATCGACGCCCTCGAGCAGCTGGTCGAGGTCCGTGCGGAAACGGCCTCTGGCCACTTCCAGCTCGTCGTAGTCGGCCGCGCTGGCAGCGAGCCCGGTCTCGATCAGACCGGCGAGCACCGGCCCGTACTCGCTCTTTCGGGCCGGATAGTAGCGGGCATGGGCACGGGCGCACTCGACGCCGCAGGTGATGCCCCAACCGCGGATCAGCTGATCGGTGGTGTCCGGCATGGTGGTCTCCACGATGCTGGCGCCAAGTTCCTCGAACGTCGCCAGGGCCTCACGCACAGTCTCCACCACGACCGGCTCCACGCCCCGGCCGACGTAAGCCCAATCCACGCCAATGGTCATGCCGGCGAGCCGATCGACCAGCATCGCCGGGTAGTTCGGCACCGGGTCCGCCAGCGTGGTGGGATCCTCGCGGTCCGCGCCAGCGAGCACCTTGAGCAGCCGGGCGGCATCCTCCACCGTTCGGGTCATCGGCCCGATGTGATCCAGCGATTCCGCCAGAGGAAAGGCACCGTAGCGGCTCACCCGGCCATAGGTCGGCTTGATGCCTACCAGACCGCAGCTCGCCGAGGGGAACCGGATACTGCCGCCCGTATCGGATCCGAGCGCGCCATAGGCAAGCCCGGCCGCCACCGCCACGCCCGACCCCGACGACGACACCCCGGGCCAGTGGTCGGCGTTCCACGGGTTCACCGGTGCCTTCACCTCGGGGTGGTGAGCACCGAACGCGCCCTCGGTCAGCTGGGTCTTGCCGATGATCACCGCG
>JBFISC010000035.1:0-19870 GCA_041608775.1 Pseudomonadales bacterium
GAGCCGAACGGACCCGAGCTCGCAGACAGCTGAGGAAGTAACGAGGAGCCGGCGTGCCGAGGCAGAAACGGGTAAAGGTGGCGATCATCGGCGGCGGCTGCGCGTCCGTGACCGCCGCGTTCGAACTGAGCAGACCGGAACACGAGGGCCGCTACGAGATCACCGTGTACCAACAGGGCTGGCGTCTCGGCGGCAAGGGCGCGTCGGGACGGGGCGTGAACGGTCGCATCGAAGAGCACGGCATCCATCTCTGGATGGGCCACTACGACAACGCCTTTCACCTGATGCGCGAGTGCTATCGGGAGCTCGATCGGGATCCTCGGTCGTGCCCGATCGCCGACTGGACCGACGCCTTCGTGCCCGATCCGTACATCGGCATTACCGACGTCGCCCGCGGCGAGGGAGAGCGGCTGGAATGGCAGCGCCTGATGGCAGACTTCAGTCCTTTTCCGGGCCTGCCCGGCGACCCCTACGAAGACGGCATGCCGATGACCGTGATCGGCTACCTGACCCGCTCCGCGCGCCTGCTGTACATCCTGCTGCAGGCCGCCGACGGTGCGGCTCAGCGCGCTGCCGGCGGGCAGCCGCGAAGGCCCGACGAGAGCCGGGCGGGTGCCAGCGCGAATGGTATCTCCGCTGAGTCACTCGTCGCCGCCATGTCCCGCTGGCTCAACTACGGCGAGCTCGCAACCTACACCGCCATCCTGCAGGGTGCCGCGCTGCTGGAAAGCGCGTTTGCGCTGATGCCGAAGGTCTCAGCGAACCTGTTCGGGCGCTTTCTCGACGCGGTGCGCGACGGGGCAAGTCGCCTGCTCGAGCCTTTGCTCGCCGAAGACCCGCAGAACCGCTACCTCTGGGAGATCATCGATGTCGTCCTCGCCACCCTGCGCGGCGCCGTCCGGTTCGGGCTCGCCACCGATCCGCGCGGGTTCGACGCGATCAACGATTATGATGCGAGGGAGTGGCTCGTTCTCAACGGTGCTTCGGCGAGGTCTGTAGATTCCGGGTTCGTCCGCGGCCTTTACGACCTGGCGTTTGCCTACGAGAACGGCGACCCGGGCCGACCCGCGATTGCAGCCGGTCAGGGTCTGCGCGGAGGTTTCCGCATGCTGTTCACCTATCGCGGGTCGCTGTTCTGGAAGATGCAGGCCGGCATGGGGGACGTGGTCTTTGCTCCGTTCTACGAGGTCCTGAAGCAGCGCGGGGTGCGCTTTGCGTTCTTTCATCGGCTCGAGAACGTCGGCCTCGGCAAGCCGAAGAAGGGCGAGAAGCCGTTCATCAAGCGCCTGGAGTTCGATGTCCAGGCCGAGATTCAGCATGGCGGCGAGTACGCGCCTCTCGTGGACTACCACGGGCTGCCCTGCTGGCCGGCGGAGCCGGACTGGGCGCAGCTGGTCCGCGGCGAGAAGCTGCGCGCCGAAGGGCGGGAATTCGAAAACTGGTGGGATGACCGACGTGAAGCCAGAAAGACGCTGAAGGTCAGCCGCGATTTCGATTGCGTCATCCTCGGCGTCAGCATCGGCTCCATTCCCCACGTCTGCCGCGAGCTGGTGGATACCGATCCCCGATGGCGAACCATGGTGGAGCAGGTCAAGACCGTCCCGACGCAATGCTTCCAGATCTGGATGAAGCAGGGCATGGACGCCGTTGGCTGGCATGAGCCACCGCCCAATCTGTCCGCATTCGTCGAGCCCTTCGATACCTGGGCCGACATGAGTCATCTCGGCCCGGTCGAGGACTGGCCCCGAGAGCCTGGCGCCATTGCGTACTTCTGCAACGCGCTGCCGGAAGCCAGGGACGCGGCAGACCTGGACCGCGGCAAACGCAAGTATCCGAAGAAGCGCCACAAGGCCGTGCGCCGGAACGCGATCCGGTTTCTGAATCGTGACGTCGTCCACCTCTGGCCCGAGGCGCAGCAGGCACCCGATCTGTTCCGCTGGGGTCTGCTCATGAATCCTGATGACGACACGTCGGAGGAGGACCCGGACGCCGGCGAGGAAGCGTTCGATGGGCAGTTCTGGATTGCCAACGTGAACCCATCCGATCGCTACGTTCTATCCCTGCCGGGAACCCTGCAGCACCGGATCTCACCCCTGGACGGCAGCTACGACAACCTCATCATCACCGGCGACTGGACGGACTGCGGTTTCAACTTCGGATGCGTCGAAGCGGCGGTCATGTCCGGGCGGCTCGCGGCGCATGCGCTCAGTCTGGCCCCGAAGCTGGAGGACATCTTTGGCTTCGATCACCCCTGACCGGACCACGTTCGCGCGCCGCGGCGGACTTCTGGACGAGTATTACCGCGCCTTCTTCGCCGACCCGATCCTGCGCACCTGGTACGGAGACAGCGGCTACGCCAACCTCGGGCTCTGGGCGGACGATACGAACGACGCCACCGCAGCCGGACACGCTCTCGTCGACGCCTTGATCGCGCGTGTCCCGGCCGGACTCGACGGTGCCGTGCTCGATGTCGCCTGTGGCCTGGGCGGCAGCACGGCGAGGCTCGCCGCCTGGACCGATCCGGACCGGATCACGGCCATCGGTTCTTCTGCCGAGCAACTCGCAGCCGCCCGACGGCGCGCGCCGGGCAGCCGCTTCCTGCGGATGGATGCTTCGCGCCTCGGGTTTGCCGACGCGGTCTTCGATGTGGTGATCTGTGTCGAGGCAGCCTTCCACTTCGACACCCGGGACCGGTTTCTGGCCGAGGCGTTCCGAGTTCTCAGACCCGGTGGCAGCCTGGTGCTGTCGGATCTGCTGATGAACCAGAGCACGCCGCTGGTGCCCGACGGCAACTACGTCAGCGGCATCGGCGCCTACCGGGAGTCGCTGCAGCGACACGGGTTCGTCGATGTCCGGGTGGATGACGTGACCCGGCAGACATGGCGCGCGTACCGGCGCCGCCTGACGGCTTACATCTGCGCACGCGCGGACCGCTGGGGCAGCGTGGCCGGCGTTCGCGATCTGCTGGCCGCCAACGCCGCACTCGCCTGGGCCATCCGCACCAGCCTGCTGGCAAGCGCCGGGAAGCCAGGGCGCGGGTACCGCGTTGCGGGCGGGCAATCCTTCGCGCAGAGCGGCTAGTCGACCTCGATGGGCGCCGGCAGGTAACCCTGCTGCCGGTACCAGTCGACGGCATCGGCTATCGTGCGCGACAACGGCAGCGGCGAAATTCCGAGGCGTCGCTGCGCCGGGCTCGGCTGGGTCCAGCGCTGTTCGAGCAGCAGCATGGCACCGACCGCCGGGTAGGCGACGGGGCTGAACCCAACCCGGGAGAGAACCTCGTTGCCGTAGAACACGGCCGAAGAGAGGGAAGCCGGGACGTTCGTGGTCGGCGGTCGCACCCCTGCCCGGCGGCAGATCAGCGCCGTGAGCGCATCGACCGTGGTGTTGTGGCCGCTCAGCGGTATCTGCCGGCCGAACTCCTCCCGCTCCCAGGCAACGCGCACGGCACGCGCCACATCGCGCACGTCCATCACGTTCAGCTCGTGCCCGTTGGTGGCGGGGACGCGCCCCCGGGCCAGCAGCGGTATCAGGCACAGCTCCAGCGGCTTGAGATCCCAGGGGCCGAGGCACATGGTCGGGTTCACCACCACACAGCGAACGCTCCCCGAGCTGGCGAGCACCTGCTCCTCCATGGCAGCTTTGTGCGCGAAGTACGGATGCAGCACCTCGAGGGCATTGCGCTGCAGCGCGCCCAGCCAGCCGCGCTGCCGCGTCAGCGTCGTGAAGGAGCTGACGTAGGCGAATCCCGCTTCGTGCTCCCGACAGGCGTCGAGCAGTGCTGCCATCCGCTGCCGAGCCGGCGCGTGGCTGGCGTTGCCCGCGGAGTCCTCGCTCAACCAAAGATGGTAGGGAGCGGCGGCATCGACCAAAAGCTCGTGCCCCGCCAGCAGCTGGTCAACCGCATCCGACCCATCCCAGCTGACCCTGCGATGCTCCACGTCGAGCCCGAGCAGATTCGGCGAGATGCGGACCTGCCGGCTGGTGGTGGTGACCCGCCAGCCGTTGGCAACCAGATCGCGAACCACGGCGTTGCCGACGTGACCGGTGGCGCCCAGAACCAGCGCCTTGCGACGCTTTCCGGTCGGCGACCCCTTCACGCCGCTGGCCCGGCGGTCGACCGCTGGATCTGCCGCAGCACGTCCGCCGCCCTCATCAGGTGCTTCGTTTCGAAGCCTTCGGAGAACCAGCCGATAGCGCCGTCGAGTTGAGCCGCCACCTCCCTGCCACGGTTCTGCCGGTTCAGCATACTGGCCAGCTCCGTCGTCGTGCGCAGCTCGTCGAGCCTGAGACCGCGCTCCCGCGCAATCTCGATGCCACAGACGAAGCTGGCCTCCGCCGCCGCAAGATCGCCCGCCTGGGCAAGCAGAACCCCGCGCAATCGGTGCGCGTCCGGTTCCCCAACCCTGCCGGCGTTGGTTTTACAGATCGTGAGACACTCGTCGATGGCCGCCAGGGCTTCCTCGGGCTGTCCGAGCTGCGCATGGGTCTCGGCAAGCATCACCAGGCGGTGGGGCAGTGCCATCAGCGTTCCCATCGCGCGAGTGGCTTCGATGGAGTCGCGCATGGCCGCCGTCTGATCCTCGCCTTCCAGAACAGCGGCAGCCCAGCCGAGATGAAGGCGCGACGACTGCAGCGTCTGCGCCAGCCCCTGCTCCTCCGAGATCGCGTGGGTCAGCGCGGCGATGTTCGCAATCTCCTCCGCCGGATGCGCGAGCTCGTGAGACACCATGGCCTGGTGAGACAGCGCCTGCGCGAGCGCGAATGGATCCCCGAGCCGGTTCGCCGTCGCCACCAGCTCACAGACCGACTCCCAGGCCCGGTCCAGGTGACCGGCCAGCGCCAGCGCCCAGCACTGGACAACCCAGGCAATGAAGGTCCCCAGCTTGCGGGACTCCGAGCGCTGCACCAGCTCGTCGGACGAGGTGCGGGCGCGAATCCGCTCGGCCACCGGACTCAGGTACTGGAGCGCAAGTTCCGGCTTGCCGAGGAAGAAGGCGTTGGAGCCAAGCGCATAGCCAGCCAGATCCCGTTCCCCCTCGGAAGCGCTCTGCGCAGCAGCTCTCAGCTTCTCCGCCGCCTCCGCGCTGCGCTCGCGCTCGCCCCGCACGGCCCGGTACGCCCAGATGTTGAACAGCGCGAGGACCAGCCCGCCTTTTCGTTCACTGCGACTCACCAGCTCCAGGGTCCGGTCGTAGAGCTTCTCCAGCTCCGGATAGGTGTAGCCGTGGCGCGCCGACATCGGCTGGCTCAACATCTGCAGAAGCGCAACTTCCTGCTCGTCGCGCTCGGCGCTCTCCGGCTCATGGGCGAGGGCCTTCAGAGCGCCGTGCAGATGGTGAATCGCCTCGGCGTAGGCGCTGGTCTCCAGGGACCTGGCAGCGGCCCTGCGGTAGGCGTCAACGGCCTCCGCGTAGCGGCCTGCTTCCTCGTAGTGCCAGGCCAGGGTCTCCGGCTCGTCGCCGGCGATATCCGGGAACCGCGACACCAGGCTGTCGACAACGCGATTGTGGAGCTCGCGGCGGCGGCGCAGCAGCAGCGAGTCGTAGGCAACGTCCTGAATCAGAGCGTGCTTGAAGGTGAAGGTTGCGTGCGGAAGCTCACCGGCGCGGATCAGCAGGCCGGAATCGACCACGCGCTGAAGCAGATCGCCTGTGCCGACCGGATCCGCGTCGCTCACGGAAGCAAGCAGCTCGAACTGAAACCGGCGACCGAGCAGCGCGCCGAGCTGCGCTACCTCCTTGGCGCCCCCCAGAGCATCGAGCCGTGCCATCAGCAGATCACGCAGCGTGTCGGGAACCAAATGACCGTAATCGTAATCATCCCAGCCGAGCGGCCGAGGGGTCTCCCGGTCCAGCATGCTACGCGTCAGCTCTTCCAGAAACAGCGGGATGCCATCCGTGCGCGCAACAAGCTGCCGGCGCAGCGCCGCGGGGACCTCGTTGTAGGCGTCGACCATGGCTTCCGCATCGGCGTCGCTCAATCGCGCCAGCTCGATGACGTTCTGGTAGGACGGCGGCGACCACATCGGAACGAACTCCGGGCGGTGGGAGAGCAGGATCGCCACTGGAGCCTGGGCGGCGCGGGCAACGAGCAGCTCCAGGAACTCCAGCGTCGACGGATCCGACCAGTGCAGATCCTCTACCACGATGACCTTCGGCTGCGCCGCGTCGGCTCGAACCAGCAGCTCCACGACGACCCGCAGCGTCCGTCTTCTTCTGACGACCGGGTTGAGCCGGGAAACCCCGTCGGAGCCCGCGGCCAGACCCAGCAAACCGGCGAGAAGCGCTTCGGCATCGGGTTCGAGATCGAGGCCGGCCAGACCGCTGCGAATTCTGGCGAGACGCTGCTCGGACCCATCGGCGCGCAGGAAACCGAACACCCGGCCCACGAGTTGAACAACCGGGTAGAGTGCCGTGTTCTGGTGGTAAGCCGAGCAATGGCATGTGAACCATCGCGCCTCCGGCCATCGGGAAATCCTGCGGACTTCACCCAGCAGGCGGGACTTGCCGATCCCAGGCTCGCCCCTGATGAGCAGCACGGCGCCGCTGCCTGCCGCGGTGCGCTCGAGCAGCGAAACCATCGTCTGCATCTCGGCTTGCCGCCCCACGAAAGGTGAGCGCCGCGGCTCGTTCCCGTCACCGACGAATCCTGCTGCCGAGGTTCCAACGACCTGATAGAGCGTCACTGGATCCGCCACGCCTTTGAGGTCGCGCTCGCCGACATCGACGAGCTCGAAATAGGGTTGCACCAGCGCCCGCGTCGACCGGGTCAGAACCAGACAGCCCGGCGCAGCCTCGTTCTGGACCCTCGCAGCCACGTTGGGCGTTGCACCGAGCGCGAGCTTCTCCGCGTTCGCGCCGATCTCCACCGTGACCACCGGACCCGTGTGCACACCGATTCGAAGCGCCAGCGACACACCGTCGCGAGAGATCGATTCGTTGAGGTCGTCCATCGAAGACAAGATTTCCATGCCGGACTCGACCGCGCGCCGGGCATCGTCCTCGTGGGCTCTCGGATAGCCGAAGTAGATCAAGAGCCCGTCCCCGAGATACTGGGCCACGTAACCGCCGTACCGCTGCACGACCTGCGCTACCAGCTGCTGGTACTGGCGGGTGACCTCGTGCAGGTCCTCGGGGTCGAGTTGATGCGAGAGTGCGGTGGAGCCGACCAGATCGCAGAACATCACGGTGAGCTGGCGACGCTCGCCCTCGTCCGCAAGCTGAGCGGCCGGAGCAGGAACCGATTCGGACAGGGCTGCGCCGCAGTTGCCACAGAATTGAAACGTGGCCGGGTTGTCCTTGCCACACTTTCCGCAGCAGTGGCCGAGCGCCCCACCACAGGCGCCGCAGAAGTTCATACCCTCCGGATTGTCGAACTCACAGCGCGGGCATTTCATTTATCCGTCCCCGAAGGCCCCCAGAGGAAGGTTACGCTGCTTGAGCCTTCGTTTCACGGACGGGTCGGGGTTCTTCCATCAGTGGGCGCTAGCCGCTCAGCCTCCGGCCCATGGCAATGCGGTAGAACACGGGTACCGCCACCAGCGTCAGCAGGGTTGCGAACGCGAGCCCGCCCATGATGCACACGGCCATCTCGCGGAAGAACGCGTCGCGCAGCAGCGGCGACATGCCGGCGATGGTGGTACCCGCCGCCAGTAGCACCGGGCGCAGGCGGCTGACGCTGGCCTGGGCGACGGTTTCCAGCGTCCAGTCCTGCTCCGCCAGGCGTTTGTCGATCTCGTCGACCAGCACTATGCAGTTCTTGATCAGCATCCCGGCGAGGCTGAGGAAGCCGAGGAACGAAGGGAACGTGAACGACAGATCGGTGACCAGCAGGCTTACCACCACACCGCAGACGATCATCGGCACCGTCAGCCAGATCACCAGCGCCTGGCGCACCTTGCCGAACATCAGCACGGTGACCAGCAGCATGATGCCGAAGGCCATCGGGATCCGACTCGTCAGGGTGGTGTTCGCCTCGAGGCTCGCCTCGTACTCACCCCCCCACTCCAGCCGGTAGCCCGGCAGCAGAGGAATCGCCTCGACGTCGCCGCGCACCCGCTCGAAGGCGCGGGTGGCATTGTGACCGATGGGCGGGTTCGCCAGCGCGGCGATGGTTCGGATGCGGTCACGGCGGAAGATCATGCTGTCCTGAGCCACCACGTCCAGCCCCGAGACGACCTGGGTGAGCGGCACGTACGCCTGCTGGGATGGGCTCCAGACCTGGCGATCCTCGATCCCCTGCAGATCCAGCCGCTCGGCCAGCGGCGCGCGGGCGACGATCGGTATCACCTTGTCCCCGTCGCGAAACAGCCCGATCCGTAGGCCGTCGCTGGTGAACGCCAGCGCCTGGGCGACCTCCACCCGGCTGATGCCCGCCTGGCGGGCACGGGCCTCGTCGAAGCGCGGTACCAGGGTGATTTCCCGCTGGCGCCAGTTGGTCTTGCGATCGATGAGGCCATGGTCGAGATAGGAATCCAGCGCCCGCTCCGCCAGGCTGCGCAGCACGCGGGCATCCGGGCCCGAGAAGCGGGCTTCGATCTTGGAGGTGCCGCTCGGCGTGAACTCGGTTCGCCGCACGGTGACTTCCGCGTCCACGCTGGATTCGTAGAGCAAGGCGGCGACCCGCCGCATGCTCGAATCGATGTTGCCAGAGTCGTCGACCCGCACCACCATCTGCAGGTAGGCCGGGTTCGGCAGCTCCGGGCGCGTCGTCGCCGCGAACCGGGTCGCACCCTGGCCGATGAAGCTGGTCACCGCCGTCACCGCCACATCCGCCGCCACCAGCGATTCCAGCCGCTCAGCCTCTGCCGCCGTGGCATGGACGTCGGTGCCCTGGGGGAGCCACAGGTCGACGAAGTAGAGCGGCGAGTTCGTGGTGGGAAAGAACCCCTGCTTGACGTATCCGAACCCGTACAGACACGACGCCGTGATCGCCGCCAGCACCACGGTCGCAAGCCAGGCGTGGCGCAGACTGGCCCGGACGAAGCGGCGATAGGCGCCATACCCCCAGCCCGCGTAGGGATCCGTTCCGAGACCAGGGGCACGGGCCTGCAGCAGCCGGCTCCCGAGCAGGGGCACCACGGTCACGGCGAGCAGCCAGCTCAGCAGCAGCGAGATGGCCACCACCTGGAACAGAGATCGGAGAAAATGCCCGGCGCTGTCGTCGGCCAGGCCGATGGGGCCGAACGCGGCGATGCCGATGATGGTTGCGCCCAGCAGCGGCAGCTGCGTCCGGCGCACGGAGTACGCGGCGGCATCGCCCGCCGCGAGGCCCCGCTGCACGCTGGTCACCATCCCTTCGGTGACGACGATGGCGTTGTCCACGAGCATGCCCATGGCGATCATCAGCGCCCCGAGGGAGATCCTCTGCAGCTCGATGCCGGCCATCGCCATCAGGCCCAGGGTGCCGAGCACCGTGAGCAGCAGCACGCTGCCCACGACGGTGCCGGCGCGCCAGCCCATGAACACCCACAACGCGGCCATGACCGTCAGCACCGACAGCGCGAGGTTGGTCAGAAACTCATCCAGCGCCGTCTGTACCACCGCGCTCTGGGCGTAGATCGCCGAGACCTCCACGCCGACGGGCAGGTTCCGCACCAGCCCGCGAACACGGGCATCGATGGCCCGGCCAACGTCCACGACGTTGGCGTCATCGACCACCGACACGCCCACCGTGAACACCCGTTCGCCGCGATGGCGGATGATCTGTGCCGGCTGCTCGACGGCGCCGCGGGAGATGCGCGCAATATCGCCGAGACGCACCATCTCCACGGATCCGGGGCGGCCGATGCGGGTGTCCTCCAGCGCCGCGACGGAGTCGAATGCCACCACCGGGGCGATGCGCAGCCGTCGGCCGCCGTATTCGACCGCACCCGTTGGAACGACCGTATTCTCCGCGCCGATGCTCTGGAGCACGGACTCCAGGGGCAGCCCGAGCCGGACCAGCTGCTGCTGGTCCAGCTCCAGAAACACCGCCTCCTCCGGCACGCCGGAGACCTGAACCTTGCCAACCTGAGGGACCGTGTTCAGGGAGGTGGCAAGATACCGGGCCATGTCGCGGATCTCGGCCTCGCTGTAGTCGGGTGCCGAGACGGCGTAGAGCATGCCGTAGACGTCGCCGAAGTCGTCTTCCACCAGCGGGGTGGCGGCCCCGGGGGGCAGCCGCTGGGCGGCCTCGGCGACCCGACGGCGCAGCTCGTCCCAGATCTGCTGTACCTCGTCCTCGCCGAACTCCTCCTTGACCTCCACCTGCACGTCGGAGCGGCCGGCCAGCGACTTGGAGGTCAGCTCCTTGATGTGGGGAAGCTCCTGCAGCGCCGCTTCGATGACGTCGGTGACCTCCTGCTCGACTTCCTCGGCGGAAGCGCCGGGATAGGCGGTGATGACGTAGGCATGCTTCAGGGGGAACGGCGGGTCTTCGAGCCGACCCACCGCGTCGATGCCCCAGACCCCCCCGAACAGGCAGGCAAGAATGATGAGCCACGGATACAGCGGGTACTCGATCGAGAGGCGCGCGACGTTCAGCTCCGACATGCGCTAGGGGCCGGTGAGCGGTCCGCCCAGGGGCCGGATCCGCATGCCTTCCTGAAGCTGGCTGGCCCCGGCGACGACCACGAGCTCGCCGTCTGCCAGCCCTTCCTCCACCGCGATGCCGGTCGGCAGGGGCGCCCCCACCGTCACCTCCCGCCGCGCCACCAGGGAGCTGGCCGGATCGTAAACCCAGACGAAGAACCGACCCGCAGGTGTGCTCAGCAGCGCCGACGCGGGCACCCGCATGACGCTGCCCCCCTGGGCCTGCACCCCGACCCGCACCTCGGCCGTCATGCCCGGCAGCACGTTGACCGCCTCCGGCCGCTTCAGGGTGAACGTAACCTCATAGGTCTGCGCCACCGCGCCGGCTTCCCCCCGGTTCTCGCGATAGGCGAGCGGAAACTCGACGTCGGGGAGAAAGTCGAAGCGCGCCGTCATCGACAGCACCCGTTCCGGCGTCACCGTGGCCAGCAGCTCGGCCGGAACGCTGGCCACCACCTTCAGCTCGTTCAGGTCCAGCAGGCGGGCGATGGGCTGGCCGGGCTGAACGCGGGTGCGATTGTCGACGTAGCGCCGGCCGATGTGGGCAGCAAACGGCGCAACGATCCGGGTGTCGGCGAGCCGCTCCTCGGCCTGCGCCAGACGGACCAGCCACAGGTCGTACTGGGCGCGGGCATCGTCGACCACCGAGCGGGGAATGCCCTGCTGGCGGAGCAGCGCTTCCTTGCGTTCCAGATCCTGCGAAGCGAGGCGGAGCTGCACTTCGGCCTCGCGCAGCGCCAGCTCGAAGTCACGCGGGTCGAGCCGGGCCACCAGCTCGCCCGCCGGCACGTCCTGCCCTTCGCGAATCGGCAGCCCCACCAGCTCACCGGCCACCTCGAAGGAGACGTCCACGGTCTGCGCCGCTTCCACCCGGCCGACGAAGCTGTGGCTGACGGCCACGTCGTCGGCCGCGACCCGGAACAGCTTCGCCGGACGGACCGCCTGATCGTCGACCGCCGGCTCCGGCCGCTCGCAGCCGGCAAGGCACACCAACCCGAGTGCGATCGCCAGCCAGCGGGCGCTCACGCGCCACTGCCCTCGGCAAGGCGAAGCAGCTGCCGGTGCACCTGCTGGCGTTGCGCGTCGGACAACGGCAGCAGATCGAGCATCTCGAGAAAGCGCAGGCCCTCGGTCGCGAGCAGCACGACCCAGCCGAGCGCCGCCGGCTCGGTGCCGCTGCCCGCCTCGTCGAACGCCGAAGAGACTGCGGCGCGGGCACCGGCGAGCAGCTCCGGGTCCTCCGCCGCGGCGGCCAGAATCGATCTCGTCATGGCCCGTTCACCAGCGCTCTGGTTCCGCTCGGCGAGAACCCGGGCGACGAGGGCCGGATTGGCCGCGTGCGGATGCTGCTCGCGCAGCGCCCGCGTGCTCAGCTCGATCTGCTCGAGCAACCGATCCAGCATGCCTTCCAGCAGGGCGCGTTTGGACGGAAAGTGGTACAGCACGCCACCCTTGGATACCCCGGCCTGCCGGGCCACCGCGTCGATGGTGAGGTGTCGCGCACCCGCGCCCTCGACCACCAGGGCCGCCGCCTGGAGTATCTGCTGCCGGCGGTCGCTGCCTTCCACCAGCCCCTCCTTGCTATCCGGCACTTGCTATACCGTCCAGACGGTACAGTAGCCGGAACAGCGCCCCCGGACAACCGGAACGGCGCGGGGGTCAGGTGAGCTTCATGCCCTCCAGAGTGCCCTTCTCCCGCCACTGCGCCAGCAGGGCGTTGAAGGCGTTGATCCCGGGAGCGTACGGCGAGTTCTGCATGTTGCCGCCAGATCCCTTGCCCTCGCGGTTGTAGTAGCCGGGCGTGCACTGCTCCAGAAACGCCTGCGCACCGGTTCCCGCAAGGTTCACAATCTGCTCCACCCAGGCCTGCTCCGCTTCCTCCGTGACTTCGACCGCCGTCTTTCCGCGGGCCAGCACCTCGTTGATGATGTAGCTCACGTGCACAGCCTGGTCGTCGAACATGGCCGTCATGTTCGGCGACAGGCCGTTCTGGTTGATGCCGATGGTGAACCAGTTCGGAAACCCGTGGCTCGCCATGCCGTGCAGCGTGCGGAAACCGTCGGCCCAATGGTCGTAGAGCGATTGCCCGCCGCGGCCGATGGTGTCGAAGTCCACCCGACGGTGCGCCGAGGTGGTGATCTCGAAGCCGGTGGCGTAGATGATGCAGTCGACCTCGTAGAGCTTGCCGTTGGCCACCACGCCGGTCTCCGTGATGCGCTCCACGCCCTTGCTGTCCGAGACGTCGACGAGCTCCACGTTGGGTCGATTGAACGTGGCCAGGTACTCGTCGTTGAAGGTCGGCCGTTTGCAGAACTGCCGGTACCAGGGTTTGAGCGCCTCGGCCGCAGCCTCCTTGCTGACGGTCTCGTCCACCCGGGCCCGGATCTCGTTCATCTTCTGGAAATCGGCGATCTCCGAACGCAGCATGATCTCTTCCATATCCAGATCACCTGCGTCCTGCCGGCGGTTCATCAGCGAGATGCCGATCCGCCGGGCGATGTCGGTCCAGCCATCGGCGACCAGGTCTTCCGTGAAGTTCTGGCCCAGCAACACCGCCGCGAAGTTCTCGCGCCGGGCCCGCTGCCAGCCGGGCTCCAGGGATCCGTACCAGCCCTCGTCGGTAGGCTTGTTGCCGCGCAGATCCACCGAGGACGGCGTGCGCTGGAACACGTACAGCCGCTGGGCGTACTCGCCGAGGAACGGCACGCACTGGATGGCGGTGGCGCCCGTGCCGATGATCGCAACCCGCTTGTCGCGAAGCCTGGTCAGGCCGCCGTTGTGATCGCCACCCGTGTACTCGTAGTCCCAGCGCGACGTGTGAAAGGTGTGTCCTTTGAAGTCACGGATACCGGGGATGCCGGGGAGCTTCGGCCGGTTCGCCGGGCCCGTGGCCTGAATGACGAAGCGCGCGCGGATGTTGTCGTTGCGCTGGGTAGACACCTGCCAGCGCTGCGCGTCCTCGAGCCAGCGGACCTCGGTGACCCGGGTCTGGAACAAAGCGTTGTCGTAGAGCCCGAAATACTCGCCGATCCGCCGGGTGTGCTCGAATATCTCCGGCGCGAACGAGTACTTCTCCTTCGGCATGTAGCCGGTCTCCTCGAGCAGCGGCAGGTAGCAGTAGGACTCGATGTCACACTGGGCGCCAGGGTAACGGTTCCAGTACCAGGTGCCGCCGAAGTCGCCGCCTGCCTCGATGATGCGGAAGTTGCTCACACCGCGCTCCTTCAGCCGCGCGGCGGTCATCAGGCCGCTGAATCCGGCTCCGATGACGGCAACGTCGATCTCCAGATCCAGCGGCTCGCGCTCCGCCGGCTCCACGTAGGGGTCGTCGTCCGCGTAGTGCGCGAACTCCGCCGCCGCCTCGACGTACTGGTCTTCGCCATCCTCTCGAATCCGCTTCTCGCGCTCCTGGCGGTACTTCTCCCGCAGTGCCTCCGGGTCGAAATCGAGATCCGGGAACAGGTTGTGCAGTCTCTCGCGTTCGCTCGCCATCGCTCGCTCCGTTTCGCTCCTCAGGTTCTCGTGGGCATACCCGACGGACACCCGATCCGGTGGTTGGATATAGCAGGCTATCGCCAGTTGGCCCCATTTTCCAGCGGCAAGGCTCAGGTGCCGAGGAGGAGATCCGTGCGTCCGAGGAACAGCAGCGTCATCCCGACCGTGTCGATCAGCCCGTGGGCTGCGATCAGCGGCCACAGGTTCCTGCCGCAGCGGTAGTAGACCGCCCCGAAAATCAGCGCGAGGAAGAAGATGTTGATGACCCCGGTGATCCCCTGGTAGCTGTGCGCGAGCGCAAACAGCGATGCCTGCAGCAGCACGGCCAGCACCGGACCGCCCAGCTGCTCGAAGCGATACTGGAGGAAGCCGCGGGCGATCAGCTCTTCGCCCACCGCGGCGGTGCCCCAGCTGATGGGCAGCAGAAATACCAGGTAGTTGGCCAGGTTTCCCTCGATCAACGCCGCGAGCACCGAGACGTCCAGCGGCGGCGCGCCGGCCAGGCGCAGCGCCGGCGTCACCAGGAAGCTGGTCACCACGAAGACGGCGACCAGGGTCACGGTGGTGAAGAACAGGAACTTCCCTGCCGGCATCCGTCGGGCAAAACCCAGCGCTTGCCAGGACACGCCTTCGCGGCGGAGAAACAGCGTCGCCCCAGCAACCGCGAACAGCGTGCCGAGAATCGGGCTGGCCGGGACCCAGCCGGTGAGCGCACCGGCGACCAGCCCAAGGAAGCTCAGCAGCAGCACCGCAACCACCTCGAACCAGGCTCGCCAGGCGCCGGGCCGGCGCCCGGATCGGGACGTCTGGGCAGCTTCCACCATGCTTCAGCCCTCCTCGGCTCGGGTCAGGTAGGCCCAAGCGCTGTCGATGAGACGCTGGCGGTACTGGCGCGAACCGAACAGCTGCACGGGCGTGTCCAGGATCACGGCATACTGCAGGCTGAATGCCAGCGAAGCGGCCACGAACCGGCATGCCGCTTTGCCGTCGCTGCGGCGCACCTCGCTGCCGTCTCCATGCAGCCAGCCGCCCAGCTGCGCGACGAACCGGCCGGTGTTCACCTCGTTGGCAGACGAAACCGGTGATCGTCGCTGCAGGCTGCGGATGGCAACTGCCCGCAGCAGCCCCGCGTCGCGCTCCACGGCCTGCTCGATGGTCGCGGCCAGGAACTCGAGCCGGTACCGCAGGCCGCGCTTCGAGAATGCGGCCAGGCGTCGTTCGACGAAACCCAGCTGACGGCCCTGAAGCCGCTCGATCAGATGCTGGACCAGCGCGTCCTTGCCGGAGAAACGGTTGTACAGACTGCCCACCGCCACGCCCGCGCGCTGGGCGATCGCCTGCATGCTCATCTCCTCGAAGCTTCCTTCCGCCATCAGCTCGTCACAGGCGTCGAGGATCTTCTCCAGGGTCCGCTGACTGCGCGCCTGGCGCGGCTCCATGAAGACCAACGCGTCCTCCAGAAACGAATATGAATTCTTGTTCATAATATGCCTCGGCGCGCGCGGGGGCAACCGCTCGCGCAACGTACCGGACGCGTCATTTCCGGACTGCGGAAATCCGCTGGTCGTAGGCGCGGCGAACTCAGATAATCGAAGCGTTGCAGAGCAATCGCCGGCAGGGCCGCAATCCGGATCGAGATGAGCCACCATGAAGTCCACAGAGTGCACCGGGTCGGCTGGCTGCGAGCGGCGGTACTGGGTGCCAACGACGGCATCGTTTCCACCGCGAGCCTGGTGATCGGCGTTGCCGCGGCAGGCACCACGAAAGAAGCCATCATGCTCGCCGGCCTGGCGGGGCTGGTCGCCGGCGCCATGTCCATGGCGGCCGGCGAGTACGTTTCGGTCAGCTCCCAGGCCGATACCGAGAAAGCGGATCTGGCCCTCGAGCAGCGGTCGCTGGAGCGGGATCCGGAGTTCGAGACCGAGGAGCTCGCCGCCATCTACGAAGGGCGAGGCCTCGATACCGCGCTGGCAAGACGGGTCGCCGAGCAGCTCATGGACCACGATGCCCTCGCCGCTCACGCCCGCGACGAGATCGGCATCTCCGAGGTCGTCAACGCCCGGCCGGTGCAGGCCGCGGTCTCGTCCGCCGGCACCTTCACCGTCGGGGCGGTGCTGCCGCTGCTGGTCGCCCTGATGACCCCGGTGCCAACCCTGGTCCTCGCCGTCGCAGCCGCTTCGCTGGTGTTTCTCGCGTTCCTCGGCGGCCTCGCCGCCCGCGCCGGCGGCGCCCCGGTGCTGGCCGGTGCCACCCGGGTGACCTTCTGGGGCGCGCTCGCCATGGCGCTCACGGCCGCCGTCGGCCACCTGTTCGGCATCGTCGCGTGACCCGACGATGACCCGCGAGGCGCACGACGGCGGCTCCTCCCGGCTCGGCAAGTCGACGCTGTTCTACTACAGCCTGACCGATCTGCCGGTCGCCATGTCGATCTTTCCGGTGATCGTGTTCATTCCGCGCTTCTACGCCAGCGAGATGGCCGTGCCGCTGGCCATGGTCGGCACGATCATGATCGTCGTGCGGATCTTCGACGTCATCACCGACCCGCTGATGGGCTACATCAGCGATCACACCCGCAGCCGCTTCGGCCGCCGTCGACCCTGGGTGGCGGCCGCGACGCCCATCATGATGCTGTCGATCTACCAGCTGTTCATGCCCCCCGAGGGCGCGGGCGCCGGCCACATGCTGATCTGGAGCCTGCTGCTCTCCATCGCCACGACGATGATGCTGATCCCCTACTACGCCTGGGGCGCCGAGCTCTCGACGGACTATCACGAGCGATCCCGCATCACCGGCGCTCGGGCGATGGCGGGCGTGGTCGGCAGCCTGACCGCCCAGCTGGTTCCGGCCGCCGCCCTGATCCTCTTCGGCATCGGCGGCAGCAGCGCCGTCCTGCAGATCGTCGGGGTCACCATGCTCATCATCATGCCGCTGTGCGTGATCCTCACGGTCACCCGCACGCCGGAGGCTCAGGTTCAGGTTCGATCCACCCTGCCGGTCACCAAGGGGCTGAAGCTGATGTGGCAGAACAAGCCGTTCAAGCAGCTGGTCGCCGCGTTCATGATCGGCTCCATCGGCCTGAACGTGACCACGCCTCTGTACATCTTCTTCGTCGCCGATGTGCTGCAGGCGGAAGATCGCGCCATCTTCATGCTGACCTTCTTCTATCTGTCGAGCTTCTGCGCGGTGCCTGTCTGGGTGCGGCTGTCGCGGCTCATCGGCAAGCACCGGGCCTACATCCTGTCCTACGTCATCATTGCCTGCGCGCACCCCTTCTATCTGCTGCTCGGGGAAGGCGACTTCTGGTGGATGCTGCCGGTGACGGTGGTCACGGGGTTTGCGGCCGGCGGCTTCGCGCAGTCCCTGCCGAACTCGATGAAGGCGGACGTCATCGACCTGGATACCGCGGTCAGCTCCGAGAACCGGGCGGCCCTGTTCTTCTCGGCCTGGTCCTTCGCGCAGAAGGCCACCTCATCGGTGGGCGCCGCCATCGCCATGTTCGGCCTCGCCATGTTCGGCTTCGACGCGGCGCCCGGCGCAACGAACGGTCCAGAAGAGCTGTTCGGCCTGCGCTTCCTGTTCTCGACCTTTCCTTCGCTGTTCTTTCTGGTCGGCGCCGTGATCGTCTGGAACTATCCCATCACGGAGAGCAGGCACGCGGAGATCCGGCGCGAGATCGATGCCCGCTCGGCGAGCGCGACCGCCGCGGCGAAGCCGCCTCAAACGCTGTAGTAGCCCGGCAGGTCCCCGGCCTCGATCTTTTCGGCATTGCGGAACGGATCGTGGCCGAAGTAGATGTCCTCGCCGATCAGCTTTCCGTCCGCGTCTGCCGGCCAGACCGTCACCAGCTGCGTGGTGGTGAGCACCAGATCGTCAGCGGCAATCGCCTGGCCCGCCACTTCCTTCAAACCCATGGCGAGCAACGCCGAGCCCCGGTGCACCTGCTTCACCTGACCCTCGGTCACGACGGCCCCGTCGTCCACGATGATGCGCTCCACCACCACCTCGAACTGCTGCCCGCCCCGTTCGAACATGTCCCGGTAGAAGGCGCGTATCGCCTGCTCGCCGGACATCTCCATCGGCGCGTTGCCCCAGAAGTGGTAGACCGGCGATCCGGTCAGGGTGCCCATCAGCGGATCGAGCTGGCCGGTGATCTCGAACTCCATGTGGTTCCGGACCTGCAGCAGCAGCTCGCGCCGGCGCCCGGGCGGCTCCCGCTCGGCACGCTCCTGAAGGGGAAGCCAGCTTCGGTGGGGTTCGATCTTCGGCATGATGTCGCGCTCCCGCTGGGCGATACCGGGGTCGGTTGACGCGCGGCTAGGGGGCCAGCAGCAGCTTGCCCATGTGCCCGCCGGTGAACAGTCTGGCCAGCGCCGCAGGAAACTGCTCGATTCCGCTCTCGACATGCTCGGGAAGCTGCAGTCGACCTTTCTGCATCCAGGTCCGCAGTTGCGACGACGCTTCCTCGAAACGGTTCTGAAATCGGTCTACGGTGAAACCGCACATGCAGGAGTTCCGCTCCGCGAGCCGCAGATACAGCGAAGGGCCGCGCACGTCGTGCATGTGATCGTACTGGGAAATCGCCCCGCAGATCGCGATCCGCGCGCCGCTGGCCAGTCGATCCAGCACCAGATCGAGGGTTTCCCCGCCCACGTTGTCGAAGAACACGTTGATGCCTTCCGGGGCCAGCTCGCTGAGGCGCGCACCGACATCATCGTTCTTGTAGTCGATGCCCGCAGCAGCGCCGATGGTTTCGGAGAGATAGCGGACCTTGTCGGGACCGCCGGCGATCCCGATCACGCGCCCGCCATGAATGCTCGCCAGCTGGCAAGCCACGCTGCCCACCGCGCCCGCGGCGCCCGACACCACCACAGTGTCGCCTTCGTTGACACCGGCGACCTCCAGCATGCCGAAGTATGCGGTGAGCCCGGTGGTCATGCCGAGCAGGCCCAGGTAGTCTGACGGCTCCGCCACGCTCACGTCGATCTTGCGGAACGCCGCGCCGGGCATCATCGCGTGAGTCTGAACCATGGTGGGTCCGGTTACCCAGTCACCTTCCGTCAGCCCCTCTGCCGCGCTTGCCAGCACCCGCCCGACGCCCAGCGCGACCACCGTGCCGCCGACGGGGACGGAGCCATGAAACGCCTCGTCTTCCAGCGTGGTGCGGATGAAGGCGTCGATGGAGATTCGGGACACCTCGATCAGCGCCATGCCCGCCGGCGGGTCGCCGAGCGACTCGGTCTCGACGGCGAAGTTCTCCTTGCCCGGCAGACCTGTCGGACGCGATTTCAGAACGATCTTGCGATTCTCGATCATCGGCCTCTCCCGGGCTTCGTATTGGAGAAGAAGGCTGCAGGCAGCCTAGCGGGGCATGGGCTGCCCCAGGCCGCCAGCGAACTCGGGAGACGGTTCCTGCCCGAGCAGAATTCCGCCCAGGTCCTGATACAGCGGGTGCGCGACCCAGCGATGGGTAGCGCAGCCGTGGGCATCACGAAGTTTCCGCTCCAGCGGCGAATGCATCCGCATGCCACTGGTTCCGGCCGCCGTGTGCAGGGCATCCACAACCTTCATGCATTCGTTGGTGGCATGCACGCAGGCGAGCCGTGCGGCCTGAGTGACAGCCCCTGAAGGCAGCTCGGCACCCGCGGCGAGTTCCGCCTCGACGGCACCCATCGCCTCCATGACGTAGGCGCGCATCGCCCGGTACTGTGCCGTGCACTCGCCCATACGGTACTGGGCGATCGGCCGGTGCTGCAGGGTCGAGGTGGAGAGCATGGGAATCTTGCTCTGCGCCAGGTCGGCGA
>JBFISC010000036.1:0-19470 GCA_041608775.1 Pseudomonadales bacterium
CAGCAGCTGCTCGGCCAGATACCCGGCGAGACCAAAGTAGCCGCCGTCACGGCGGGAAGAAGCGACGACGTAGCTCTCCTCATCCTCGGCCTGGTACACGGACAGCACGTAGTTCCCGGCCCCGTCGTCGATGCGGAACCGCGCTACCGGCTCAGCGGCGTCGGCGGGCGTTGCCACCGCGCCCGTGACCCGCAGCTCGGCGAACCGCCGAACCAGCCTGCCCGCCGCATCCGCGTCGGCTGCCTGGTCATCCAGCTGCCAGCCGTCACCGTCGCGTCGCAGCTGCCAGGCGTCCAGCCGGGCGACCGCGGACAACTCGCCCTCAGGCTGCAGCAGGCCCTTGTCCAGCCAGTCAGCGGCCTCTGCGGGTAGCTGATAGTTCGACAGCTCGACGCTGAACACCGCATCGGCATCCGCCGCGCGCGCATGGACCCGCTGGTAGCCCGGCGACGTCCCGAGGTACAGCTCGGCTACGGTCTCCCCTGCGGATCGCACCTCCAGGTGACGCTGGTGTTGTTCCGGGGTGACCTCGAAGCGCGTCCGGGCGCTCGCGCTGGTGGCGACGGCCCAGGGCGCCCGCAGACCGGCCAGCCGCTCCAGCATCTCGTCCACCTTGGCGGCGTCGGCCGGCAGTCCGTCCGCCAGCTGCCATCCTGCGTCGGTCCGGCGGATGACCACCGGCTGCTCCTGATCCGAGGCGCCGATGCGCAACTCGTCGGCTGCCTCCGGCGAGAACGACACCAGCGTGCCCGACGCGCTTTCGCCAGCGCCCGACTGAAGGAACCAGACCGCGCCGATGACGATGAGCTGCAACCCCAGCAGCGCGCCGAGCAGTTTGCTGCGACCCGTCATGCCACGCCCTCCGCCAGCCACGACCGATAACGTTGCTGATCACGGCGTACCCGCCGCCGATGCCAGAGAAACACCAACCCGACACCACCCAGGGCGAGCGCGTAGTTGAGCGTCTCCAGCCCCGCCTGCTGCGCCGCTTCGAGGGGAGGCAGGGTGCGGTTGAACCGGCCACGGGAACGGATGTCCAGCAGGCTGCGGTCCTCCAGCGAGTAATCCACCACGTTGGCCATCAGCTGCACGCTGTTGCCGTAAATGGTGCCCTCGGCGGAACCGATAACGCGAAGCACCTGATCGGCCAGGAAGTCGTTGGAGCCGAAGACGAACAGCCGCGCCGACTCCGGAGACCGCTCGATCACGCTGGTCACCACGCCCAGCCGGTCGGCGGCGCTGGGATCCGTCGCGTCTTCGTCGTCGAGGGTGGCCGCCTCGATCGTGTCGCTCTCCTGATCGGCATCCCCGTCGGTAAGATCCGATTCCGCGACGTCGAGGAGCGGCGAGCTCTTGCCCGCAAAGGCCGACTGGAAGCGGCCCTCCAGCACCACCCCCAGCACCCGCGCGCCCCGTTCGCCCTGGGGCTCGAACCCCGACAGTCCGGTTTCGGTGATCCGCGGCATCACGTTGGGATCCGTGGAAACCCAGCTCTCCGGCGAGCTCGACAGCAGCGTGGTGCTCGCCCGATCGGCGCCTTCCGCCGCGCTCAGCTCCAGCGGCGAGCTCCAGGCCATGGTGATCTGCGGCAACCCACGGGTGATCGGCGACTCCTCGTTGAGCCCGGGCGAACGCACATCGACGAAGTAGGGATAGTCGAGCATGACCATCTCCTGAAAACTGAACCCACCTACCTGGCGGGTCACCGGCGCCGGGAATGCGGCATTCTGGGGATCCATGACCAGCCCTTCCGCGACCGTAACGCCATGGTGGGCGAGCCAGTCGTCCAACCCGGAGCTGCGCGGTTCCGCCATGATCGACTGCTGGGTGAAGCTCGCCGAGTAGTTGCCGGTTGCGAGCACCACGGTGCCGCCTTTCATCAGGAACTGATCCACCGCGAAGGTCTGACGCTCATCGAACCCGTCGGGATCCACCACCATCAGCAGCTCGGCTTCCTCGGGGACCCGGCCATCACTGAGGTCCGCATCCACCACTTCGAAGTCGCCGGCCAGAAAGTCGCGAAGCTGGCGGAAACTGTTGCCCATGCTCTGCTGAGGCATGCCCATCATTGGCGGCGGCGCTTCCGGCGCGACCAGAGCCACAGTCTTGAGCAGCCCGCTGGCGAACCGCTCGAGCGCGTTTTCTATGGACTTGCGGGTGGCGTCCGCCGAGAGCGCGTCCGGCAGCGGCACCTGCAGCAGCGTATTGCCGTCGGTCAGGGTCATGTAGAAATAGAACGGGTTGAGGTCGAACAGGCTCGCAGCCATGGGTTGAAAGCCGTACTCCTGCTCGATCTCCATGGCCAGGCTGCCATCGCCGGCCTGGGGGTCGAGGATCTCCGCCGAGAACTTGTCACCGGCTTCCGCGGACAGGTCTTCCAGCACGGACTGCAGGGTGTCCCGGTACTCGGCCAGCGCCGGCGGCAGCACGGCGTCTGCGGAGAGGTACCCCACGAACCGCACCGGCTGCTGGATCGCGTCGAACACGCTGCCGCCGCCCTGGAATCCATACAGCACCTGCTTGATGCTGCGGGTGACGTCGAATTCCGGATTGCGCAGCTGCACGTCCAGCTCCGCTTCGCTCACTACCTTCACCTCGATGAGATCCCGGAAGGAAAGCACCTCGTACTCGTCTCCGTAGCTGACCAGCACGTCGAAGTAGGAATTGACCAGGCTGGACTGGTAGCGATCGGCGACCTGGAACGGCACCGGCCGGATGCCGTACTTGCTGTTGGCCTCCTCCTCCAGCTCCGGGTTCAGGGCCGGATCGATCACCTCGACCCTGACCTTGCCGCCGCCGGCCACCTCGTACTCGTAGAGCAGGTCCCGCATCTGCGGAACCAGCGGTGCCAACAGCGGGTGGGTCTGGCTGCTGAAGTAGCCGCGGATGAGCAGCGGCTCCTGGAGCTGAGCCAGATAGCCGCGGGTGGCGTCGGAGATCGAGTACAACCGTCCTTCGGTCAGGTCGGCGCGCAGCAACGTGAGCTGGGACAGCCAGACGTTGGCGGCGAGCAGGTTGGCGACCACGAGAGCGGTGCCGATGATCCAGCCGCGATGTCGGGGCCGGGCGCCATCCCGCGCCCAGCGCTGCACCTCCAGGGCATAGACGTTCAGGGTCAGGAATACCGCCAGCAGCGACAGGTAGTAGTAGAGGTCACGCACGTCGAGCACGCCACGGGTGATCGACTCGAATCGGGCACCGGTGCCGAGGCCCCGCAGCAGGTCCGCCCAGGAACCGCCGACCAGGTTGGTGAGCACAGGGCTGCCGATCAGGTAGAAGGCGCCGGCGAGGAAAGAGGCCAGGATCAGGCTCACGATCTGACTGTCGGTTCGGGCGCTGACGAACAGGCCGATGGCCAGATACGCGCCGCCGAGCAGCATCGCCGCCAGGTAGCCGGCGAAGACCGGCCCCCAGTCGAGATCGGCGATGGCGCCCACCGTAACCGGCAGCGGCAGGGTGAGCAGCAGCGCCGTCCCCAGCAGAACCCAGCAGGCGAAGAACTTGCCGAGCACGAACTCCCAGCCGCTGACCGGCAGAGTGGCCACGAACTCCAGGGTGCCGGTGCGTCGCTCCTCGCTCCACATGCGCATGGTCAGCGCCGCGGAGAGAAAGATCAGCAGCACCGGCATCCACTCGAACATGGGCCGGACGTCGGCGATGTTGCGGGCAAAGAACGCTTCGCCCCAGAAGAACACGAACAGCGTGACGGCGAGAAACGCGAGCAGGAACAGATAGCCGATGGGCGAGGCGAAGAACAGGCTCAGCTCCTTGCGGGCGATGCGACGGATGACGTCAAGCCGCATTGGCCGCCTCCTCCGCCCGGGCACGACGGGCGCTGAACTCGCGCTCGTTGACCTCGCGGAACACGGACTCCAGGTCCCGCCGTCCGGAGGCGAGCTGGTAGACGGGCAGTCCGGCGCCGACCAGCGCGGCCGCCACCCGCTCCGCCGCGGCGTCCGGGTTTTCCGGCGCTTCGATTTCCCAGCGTCCCTCGCCGTCCTGATGAATGGCGCCAACGCCGTCGACGCCGGCCAGGGTTTCCAGCAGGTTCGCTTCCCGCGCGGTGCGCACCTGCAGGCGGTTGCTGGCCTGCAGGTCCTCGAGCCGTTCGTCCAGAGCCAGGATCCCGCCCCGCAGGATCAGCACGCGGTCACACAGGGCACTGACCTCCTGCATGATGTGGGTGGACAGGATCACCGTGGCGCGCTCGGCTAGCTGCTTGATCAGGCTGCGCATGTGCTGGGTCTGGCCCGGATCCAGGCCATTGGTCGGCTCGTCCAGAATCAGGAAGCGCGGCTCGTGAAGGATGGCCTGGGCCACGCCTAGCCGCTGCTTGTAGCCGCGGGACAGCGTGGCGATGGGGTCGAGGGCTTTCTCGCCGAGCTCGGTGGCCTCGATGGCCCGACGCACCGCCGGGGCCGGGTCGATGCCGCGCAGCTCGGCGGCGTAGCCGAGGTAGTCGGCGACCGATAGCTCGGGGTAGAGCGGCAGGTTTTCCGGCAGATAGCCGAGCTGGGCCTGCACGCGCTGCCGGTTGGGCTCCACCTCGATGTCGTCCACCGTCACCGACCCCGCGCTGGGCTCCAGGTAACCGGTCAGCATCTTCATGATGGTGGTCTTGCCGGCGCCGTTGTGGCCCAGCAGCCCGACGATCTCGCCCTGACCGATGGAGAACGACACCCCATCCACAGCAAGGAAGTCACCGTAGCGACGGGTCAGCTCACGTGCTTCAATCATCCAGGCTCCGCGTCCTCTCCGGAAAGCCGCCAACATAGGGTCGCTGAAAAAAATTTCAAGGACTCCCTGACGCTCATGCAGATCGACGGTCCCGACGGGCCCCTGGAGGCCCGCTACGATCCCCCGCAGGCGCCTTCGGGTGCCCAGGCGGTGCTGTGTCACCCCCACCCCGATTACGGCGGGTCCATGGACGATGCGGTGCTCGACACCGTCGCCGGCCGGCTGCTGAACGCCGGGGTCGGCGTCCTGCGATTCAACTTCCGCGGGGTCGAAGGGGCGCTCGAGGACCTCCTGACCGCAGTGGATTGGCTGAGCCGCACTCACCCTCCCACGACCTCATTATGGGTCGGCGGCTACTCGTTCGGCGCCTGGGTCGTCTGGCGGGCCCTGGCTGCCGGGCTGCGGGCCGACCGGGTGCTGCTGGTCGCCCCACCGGTGGGGCGGATGGATTTCGGGCCCTTGTCCGATCGAGGCGCAGGCCCTGGGATCGTCAACGCCATTGCCGGCAGCACCGACAGCTTCGTCGATGCCGCTGCACTGCAGGCGCTGCCCGGCGTCGCCACGACGCTGCTGGACCACACCGACCACTTCTTCTCGGGCCGCCAGCGGGAGCTGGCAGCCGCGGTGGATGAGGTGGTCGCCGGCGCCGACTGAGCGGTCGCGCCGGTCAACGCCGGCTCAGACCAGCCGCACCCCGGCGATCCACGGGTGGGCCCAGTAGACGATGCCGTAGCCGATCAGCCCCACCACCACCGGGCCGAGCTGCTCCCCCGGCGCGAGCCGGTTGCGCCCGGCGAGAATCGCCGCGAACGGGACATTGGACGTGACCCGGTCGAAGGCCACCCAGTCCTTTCCCAGCCGGGCGGCCTTCTTGCGGTCGATGAGCAGGCCCCCGGACAGCCCCAGCACCAGAAAGGTGCCGAAGAACACCACGGACACACGATCTCCGTTGGCAGCGAGGTGTGAGGCCGCCCACAGCACCACGGCCCACTGAAACGGGTGCCGGGTGATCCGCGTGAGGCCCCGGGTCAGGGTGTTGGGATCGGCACCGCGAAGGCTGTCCTCCATGCCGACCGCGGTGGGGTTCTTCGTCATGAAGCCCCCGAGCAGCAGGATCATGGCGACCGGCATGACTACCTTCGGCACATCGTAGAGCAGGGGGTCCGGGTGCCAGAAGTAGTCGTAGCGCGGCAACGCGGCGTAGATCCAGATCAGGTAAGCCAGCGTCAAGACGGCGACCAGAGAGTAAGCCCCCAGGTACCCGCGCTCACCGAGCATCGCCACCAGACGACCCCGCAGGGTGGTGCTGCTGATCCCCAGATGGGTGCCCAGGAACAGCACGGCGGCCAGGAGCATCAGCCACATGTCGCTCTCCTCCAGCGATGACGCCGCCATGATAGCCGACCGTCAGCGCCGACGAGCGGTTGCGCGATGCTGGCCTTTGCCGCATCGTCAGCGCAGATCGGATCGGGGAAACGATGCAAGACCTGGCAGGAAAGACCGCCTTCGTCACCGGCGGCGCGAGCGGGATGGGGCTGGCGATGGTTCGGTCGTTCGCCGCGGCCGGAATGAAGGTCGCGGTGGCCGACGTGGAGATCCACGCCCTGGAACAGGTGGCCGAGGAGTTCCGCGCCAGCAACGGCGCCGTGATCACGCTGCCCCTCGACGTGACCGACCGCACCGCCGTGGAGCGGGCCGCAGACGCGACGGAATCGGCCTTCGGCCAAGTGCACGTGGTCTGCAACAATGCCGGAGTGGCCGTCGGCGGCAGCATCGAGACCATGAGCTACGCGGACTGGGACTGGGTGCTGGGGGTGAACATCGACGGCGTGGTCAACGGCGTCCAGACCTTCGTGCCCCGCCTGCTCGCCCACGGCGAAGGCGGACACATCGTCAACACCGCCTCCATGGCCGGCCACATCGCCGTGCCCGGCCTGTCCGTCTACACCCTGTCAAAGTTCGCCGTGGTGGGCCTCTCCGAAGTGATGCGCGCCGACCTGGCCGGCCGCGGCATCGGGGTTTCGGTGCTGTGCCCCGGCGTGGTGAGGACCAACATCTTCGATTCCGGCCGCAACCGCCCTACCGAGCTGACCGGAGGGCGGGATACCGCCGCCGCGCTGCTCGCCGGGGAAGGCAGCGATGCCGAGCAGCGGGCGCGACGCGAGCAGCTGCTGGCCGACGCGCTGGATCCTGCCGTGGTGGGCGAGATGGTGCTGCACGCCATTGCCAACGACGAGTTCTACATCTTCACCCATCCGGAGATCCAGCAGATCACGGAGGCCCGCCATGCGGACATGACCCAAGCCTTCGCGCGCTGGAACGACTATCGGCAACGACACGGAATCGACCCATGAATCGACTGCAAGGCAAGACGGCGCTGATCACCGGTGCCGCCCGCGGGTTGGGCGCACGGATCGCCCGACGAATGGCCGAGGAAGGCGCCCGGGTGATCGTCAACGATCTGAGTCTGAACGCCGCCCGCGCCACCGCCGAGGAGCTCGGCGGCCAGGCGCTGGCCTGCGACGTCAGCGACTCCGCCGCCGTCGCGGCGATGTTCGAGGAGCTCGCCGGGCTGGCCCCGGCCCTGGACGTCCTGGTGAACAACGCCGGCATCAGCGGCCTGGAGGGGGACAATGCGGCGCGGGAGCGCATCGCCCAGCGGGCGGCGGCGCTGGAGCGCGGCGAGAACCCGGACGAGGCCCTCGACGGCGGCATCACCGACGTCAGCGACGAGCAGTGGCGCCGCATGCTCGCCGTGCACATGGACGGCACCTTCTTCTGCTGCCGGGAAGCGGTGAAGCTGATGCGCCAGCGCGGCAACGCCGGCGGCAGCATCATCAACATGGGCAGCATCATGGGCACTTTCGGCCGGGGCGGCGGCACTGCCTACTGTGCCGCCAAGGCCGGGATCCTCGGCTTCACTCGCGCCCTCGCCCACGAGCTCGCGCCCAGGGGGGTTCGGGTAAACGCCATCGCCCCGGGCTGGATCCGTACCGACATGACCGACCCGCTGAAGCCCCTGCACCCGATGCTCGAAATGCAGACCCCCCAGGGCCGACTCGGCGAGCCCGACGACATCGCCTGGGCTGCGGTCTACCTCGCCAGCGACGAGGCCGGTTTCGTGACCGGCCAGACCCTGTCGCCGAACGGCGGCTGGTACATGAGTCAGTAAGCGGCTGGCGCGGAGGCCATGCAACGCCAAGCTGCGGCAGAGGCCGCCCGCGCACGCTCTTCCAGGATCACCCAGGTCTCGAGGCTATCGCAACGAACCGCCGCTTTCAGCTGCGTCAATTGCTTCCTTCAGTTTGTCGGCTTCCGAAACGAGCCGTGCGTTCCCACGCACGTCACCCCGACGAATCGCGTGCATCGCCGCCTCCATCTTCTGTTCGTAGGCTTTCTTCAGCTTTTTCCTCGGGTCTCGTTTGAACAGGGGCACTCGTGTTCTCCAGCTGAACGTTTCCGCACCAGTTGAGCACGAGATCCGTGAACGCGCGGTCAACGCTGCGCAGGGGACCTCCTGCCGAAGCGCGCAGGTGAGTCCGCTGTCTGCTCATGACCGATTGCGCGAGCGCTCGGTGTTGAGCGTCGAGAGCTGCTCGTTGAGGGTCAGGTAGTCGAACAGGACGCCCAGGCCGAAAACGCCCAGAGTCAGCAGATACAGCAGACCGGTGAACAGCTTGCCCTGGTAGAACCGGTGCAGGCCGAAGATGCCGGTGAACGTGAGCAGCAGCCAGGCCACGGTGTAGTTCTTGTCTCCGGCTACGTAGCGGCGCCCGGCCGACGCCGCGAGGCGCGGCATGAGGAACAGATCGACGATCCAGCCGATCAGCAGCAGGCCCAGGGTGAAGAAGTAGATCGTGCCGCTCACCGGTCGACCGAAGTAGAACCTGTGGGCGCCGAGAAACCCGAAGATCCACAGCAGGTAGCCGACGCCGAGGCTGTGGGTATCGTCACGCATGCAGGCCTTTCCTTCAGCTGCCTCAGGCCGAGTGTACTGCGGTACCCTAGGCGGCTTCAGCGCAAGCAGGAACCCAACCATGGTCGAGTTTCCCGAGCCGGAGTTCATCGAGGTAAACGGCGTCACCCTGGAGGTGTTCACCGCCGGCCAGCCCGGGGGCGCAGGTCCGCTGGTGCTGTGCCACGGCTGGCCCGAGCACGCCTACTCCTGGCGCCATCAGATTCCTGCCCTCGCCGCCGCCGGCTATCACGTGATCGTTCCCAACCAGCGCGGCTACGGCCGCTCCAGCCGACCGGAGGCGGTGACCGACTACGACATCGAGCACCTGTGCGGCGATCTGGTGGCCCTGCTGGATCACTTCGGCTACCGGCGGGCGACCTTCATCGGCCACGACTGGGGCGCCATCGTGGTCTGGAACCTGGCCATGCTGCACCCGCAGCGGGTGGAAGCGGTGGCCAACCTCAGCGTGCCGTTCCTGGTGCGGGGTGAAACCGACTGGGTGAGCTTCTGGGAGGAGCACCTAGGCGGCGATTTCTACATCGTCCACTTCAACCGCCAGCCGGGCGTTGCCGACCGGGTCTTCGAGGGCAACACCGAACAGTTCCTGCGCAACATGTACCGCACCGGTCAGTGGCGCGAGCAGCCCCCCGACCTGGGACCCGGCATGCCGCTGATCGCCATGGCAACGGCCACGGACCTGCCGGGTGAGCTGATGATGTCGGAGGAGGAGCTGGCGGTGTTCCTCCGGGCGTTCGAGCACTCCGGATTCACCGGCGGCATCAACTGGTACCGCAACTTCACCCGCAACTGGGAGATGCTCGCCGACGTTCCGCAGCAGGTGACCCAGCCGGCGCTGATGATCCATGGCAGCCACGACATGGTGCCGCCGAATCCGGAGCTGAAGAAGTACGTTCCCGACGTGGAGGTGCACACGCTGCCCTGCGGGCACTGGATTCAGCAGGAGCAGCCGGAGGAGACCAACCGGCTGCTGCTCGACTGGCTCAGAAGGCGACGATGAGTGCACCCACCAGCGCGCCCGCCACCAGCGCCACGTTGGCGATGAAGCCGATGAGGAAGCCGGGGCCGCGCCTGGTCGGGTCCGCCACGTAGCTGCGGAAATACAGCGCCCGGCCGATCAGAAAGGCCACGCCGGCCGCCACCGCGAACAGCTCGTGGAGGTAGTAACCGGCAGCAAACAGCGCCGGCAGGAACACGATCAGCTGCTCGAGGGTGTTGTAGTGGGCGCGGAACGCCCGCTCGAACCCAGGATCGCCCGTCACGGCCGGTGCCTGCAGACCGCTTCTGGCCCGCGCCCGCCCGACCTCGATGCCGAAGTACAGATACTCGATCAGCGCCAGCATGGCGATGGCGGTCACTGCGGCCATGGAATCTCCTCGTCGGACAGGCTGTTCACGATTCGCCGCGAATCATAAAGGAGCCGGTCGCTTCCGCCACCACTTCCTCGGTGTCCTGGCGAATTACCTTGCCCTCCATCATCGCCAGCCGGCCTTTGCGCTTCAGGCAACGGCCCTCCAGCCGAACCGGCGTGCCCACCGGCAGGTGCGCGCGATAGCGGACGTCGGCCCGGGCGGTGAACGCCATGTGCCCCTGCAGCCACAGCCAGTTGGCCATCACGTCGTCGAGCAGGCTGAACAGAATGCCGCCATGGGTCACGGTGTCGTAGCCGCGGTGATGCTCGCCGGGCGTGAACTCGGCGCGGCAGACGCCGTCGTCGAGGCGAAACGGAACCTTCAGGCCGATGGGATTGCCGGGGCCGCAGACAAAGCAGTGGTTCGCGGGCCGCGGGACGTTCTCTCGACTTTCCATCGCCTTCCGTGCACTGTTCCGGTGGTTTCCTATGATAACGAAGTCGTGCACCGCCTGAGTTTCATTCGCCAGCGGCTGGCCGAGTCACGTCCGGTGCTCTTCGAGGCCGGCGAGAACACGCGGCAGGCGGCCGTCGCCGTGATTCTGCGCGACGGCAACGACGACACCGACATTCTGTTCATCAAGCGCGCCGAGAAGGCCGGCGACCCCTGGTCCGGGCACATGGCGTTTCCGGGCGGCCATCTCGAGCCGGCGGACCCGGATCTGCGCGCCGCGGCGGCCCGGGAGACCCTGGAGGAAACCGGGCTCGACCTGAGCGACGGTGAGTACCTGGGTGCGCTCGACCACCAGCGGGCCATGCCCCGCGGCCGCACCCTGAACATGCTGATCGCCCCGCACGTGTTCGCGATCGAAGGCGAGCCGGAGTTCACGCCCAACCACGAGGTTCAGGAAGTGGTGTGGACCTCGCTCAAGCGTCTCATCGGCAACGGTTGTCACGACACCGAGACCCGGCCCATGGCCGGCACGCCCACCGTGTTCAACGGCTACCGGCTGGAGCGCGGCCACTTCGTCTGGGGGCTGACCTACCGAATGCTGAAGGCCTTCTTCACCACGCTGAACCCGGGCTGGCAGCCGCCGCCGGAGCGATAGCGCCACCGGTGTCAGCCCCCCGATTGCAGGGAACCTGCGGCATCCCCGACAATCAGAGCCAGTGAGACTCCGGGGGAGCGGGACGATGAGTACGCGCAGCTTCACCAGACGCCTGATCCTGAAGGCCGGCCGCAAGAGCCGCCGGCGCTTCAATCGGATGATGATCGGCTCGTCGAGCGTGGGAGACCCGGCGGTGTTCGCCGCCGCAGACTTTCCCTGGATCGCCGACCTCGAGGCCCACGTGCCGGAGATCCAGGGGGAGCTCGACCGGGTGCTGACGCGCCTGGAGCTGCTGCCGGGCGTGGAGGAGATCTCTCCCGATCATGCCCGCATCGCCCGGGAACGGCGCTGGCGTTCGTTCTTCCTTCACGCCTACGGCTACCGCAGCGACGTCGCCTGCGACGCCTGCCCGGTGACGGCCCGGCTGGTGGACGGCATCCCGGACCTCGAGACGGCGTTCTTTTCGGTGCTGGTGCCCGGCGCCCACCTGCCGCCCCATCGCGGCGTCACCAAGGCGCTGATCACCTGCCATCTGCCGCTCAAGGTACCCGGGGATCCGGAGCGGTGCTGGATCGAGCTGGACGGCCGGCGCTACCACTGGCGCGAGGGTGAGGCTTTCCTGTTCGACGACACCCGGCTGCACGAGGTGCGCAACGACACCGAGGAGACCCGGGTGGTGCTGCTGGTCCACGTTCGGCGCCCGCTCAGATTTCCGGGATCGCTGGCGGGCAACGCCTTCATGGCCGCCGTGAAGCGCAGCCCGTTCATCCGCGACGGCGTGCGCAATCAGCAGACCTGGGAGCAGACCTACCGCCGCGCCGTCGCGGACCCTGAGTCAGGCGGCCCGGTACTCCAGGGCGTGGAAGTCGGCGATGGCAAGCCCGGCGGCAACGCTGGTGAACGGATCGTGATCGACCACCCGGTCGGCAAACCGCGCCTCGAGGATTCGCCGCACCGCAGGAATCAGGCTCGAACCACCGGTGCGCAGCACGATGTCGATGGCGCTCGCCGGTAGCCCGGCGCGCGCCAGGGTAGCGTCCAGAGCGTCGCCCACCTGTTCCAGCAGGTCGCCGATGAGCGCCTCGAACTCCGAACGGCGCAGCGGAATCTCCAGATCCAGCTCCGGCAGGTCCAGCACCGCCTCGTCTTCATAGGACAGCCGCGCCTTGAAATCCTTGATGGCCTGGAACACCTGATAGCTCAGGTTGCGCTGGATCAACTCGTTCAAGCGTCGGAACTTGTCCGCCCCGGCGCCGCCCTGAGCCAGCCGCTGCAGCACCGGCGCCGTGTAGCGGTTCTGGTTGAGGGTGTAGGTCACCGCCCAGTTGAGCAGCAGCTCCTCGTAGTCCTCGAACGGGAAATCGGTTTCGATCTCCCGGTCCATGCCCCGCCGCCGCCAGCGTTCGCCCTTGCCCAGACACGGGAACAGCAGTTCCCGGAACAGCCGCTGATCGATGTGATCGCCACCCAGCGCGATGCCGTAGGTGGTGACCACGTCAAAGCCGCTGCCGCTTCGTTTCAGCACGCAGAAATCCAGCGTGCCGCCGCCGAAATCGAGGGTCAGCAGATGCTCGCCCGCCACCTCGGGATTGGCGGTAAGGTAGCTGACCGCCGCCGCGATGGGCTCCGGGTAGAAGTGCTGGCGGGTGATGCCCGCATACTTGTACGCCTCTCCGAGACGGGTGAGCGCAGTCTGGTTCCGGAACTCCTCGCGGCCCTCGAAGGTGACCGGATGGCCGAGGTGGGCCTCCCGGCAGGGCTGCACGTGGGTCTCCAGCGCGCGCCGGATGCGCAGGAGCAGCGGGGTGATCAGCGCCACCAGCCGGAACGGGTGGTTGAACACCATCAGCCGCCGCACCCGGCTGTCTCCCAGCAGCCGCTTGGTGCCACGGAACAGCCGGCCCTGCAGGCCGCTGTCCACCAGCGGGGCGCCGTAAATCCGCTGGGTGGCGGTCTCCACCGGCGCGGGGTTGTCGGCTTCGTGGTGCTCGACGAAGGCGCTGGTCTCGCCGATCACCTCCGGAATCATCTCCACCGTGCGACCGCTGTTGTCCTCGATGTAGCGATCGATGGCATCCTGACCCGTCAGGGTCTTCAGCTCCCGGTCGATGTAGGTCGCCGACGGCATGATCGGGTCGTCGCCCTCGAGGGCCACCAGCACCAGACGCTCACCGTCGTAGACTGCGGCGGCGGAATTGGTGGTACCGAAGTCGATCCCGACGCCCACCGCCATCGCTCAGTCGCCTTCGGGCGCTCCCGTCACCAGAGCCCGTTGCCAGCGCGGCGTCGCGGCGGCCTCCGCGCCCAGCCAGTCGACCAGCACCGCGTCGTTGTGCTCACCCTGCAGCGGCGCGCCCCCGCGAACCCGGGATTCGGCGGCGGAAAACCGATACGGCGACTGCGGCACCCGTCGGCTGCCGCCGGCGCGATCGTCCACCTCGGTGAATGTGCCCCGATGATCGACGGTGGGCAGCGACAGCGCCGTCTGGCTGCTGCGCACGTCTCCCCAGGCGATATTCATCTCGTCCATGGCGGCGATCACGGCCGCCCTGTCGCGGCAGGTCTGGGTGAGAAAGCGGCGGGTGGCGAAACGGCGGGCCTCGATCTTCTCCTCGAGGGAGGCGCCTTCGGGGGTGGGATCTTCCACCCCCATCACCTTGGTCAGCTGACGCCAGAGGAAACGGAAGTCGCCGGCGATGATGATAGGGCCCGCAGCCGAGTCCCAGACTTCACTCGGCATGTTCTTGAGATCGTAGGAATCGTCCAGGGCGAAGTGGATATGATCGTCCGTGACCAGGGTCGCGTCGATCATCGCCATATCGATGTGCTGGCCGACCCCGGTCTGCGCCCGCAGATGCACGGCGGCGAGGACGGCCACCAGGCCGTGCAGGGCGGCGTTGGTATCGGCCACGGACAGCGCCATGTCCACCGGATGGTTGCCGCCGATCTCCGCCTGCCGCGCCATGATGCCGGATTCCGCATGAATGATCGGCGCGTAGGCCGCGCGCCGCGACTCCGGGCCGTTCGCGCCGAACCCGGAGATGGACAGCATGATCAGCCCCGGGTTGTCCGCCGAGAGCACCGGGTAGCCGAGCCCGAGCCGCCCCATGACGTCGGGGCGGAAGTTCTCGAGCAGGATGTCGGCCTGCGCGGCCAGGGCCCGCACCAGCTCCACGCCTTCCGCGATCGAGAGATCGACGCAGATACCGCGCTTGCCCGCGTTCTGCTGGTTGAAGTAGCCGGCGATGCCACCACGGACCGCGCCCCAGAGCCGGGTGACGTCCCCGGCCGGCGGCTCCACCTTCACCACGTCGGCGCCCAGATCGCGGAGCATGCGACCGGCGAAAGGGCCGGCCAGCACCCGGGACAGATCCAGCACCTTGAGCCCGGCGAGCGGCGCCGGGCTCACGGCAGTACCCGCGGCATGCCATCCAGGCAGACGGCCGGCACGGCAGCCCGTCGACCGTTGCGGGGCTGCGCGCCTGTGGTTCCGTCCGGATCGGTCACCGGGCTTTGACCAGCGGCTCCACGTTGCAGCTGACCCCGGTGCCGCCGAGCCCGCAGTAGCCGCTCGGAACCTTGGCCAGGTACTGCTGGTGGAACGACTCGGCGTAGTAGAACTCGCCGGCCGCGACGATCTCCGTGGTGATGGCACCGTAGCCGGACGCGGTCAGCGCCTGCTGATAGGCATCCCGGGAGCGCTCCGCCATGGCGCGCTGATCGTCGTCGTAGGTATAGATGACGGACCGGTACTGCGTGCCGACATCGTTACCCTGACGCATGCCCTGGGTCGGATCATGGGATTCCCAGAACACCTTCAACAAATCGGTGTAGCTGACCCGGTCCGGATCGAACACTACCAGCACGGCTTCCGCATGGCCGGTACGCCCGGAACAGACCTCCTCGTAGGTGGGGTTGGGGGTGGCGCCGCCGGCGTAACCGACCGCGGTGGTGAACACGCCGTAGGTCTCCCAGAACTTGCGCTCCGCGCCCCAGAAACAACCGAGGGCAAACGCCGCCTGGCGATGACCCTCGGGGAATGGCGGCTTCAGCGGCGCACCGCTGACGTAGTGCTCCGATGGAACCGGCATTCGCGCCTCGCGTCCGGGCAGGGCATTTTCGGCCGACGGCATGCGGAGTTTTTGCTCCCAACCCATGTCTATACCTTGTTCATGCTGTACAGGTTTCGCACGATCATACCTTTCACCCTATTCCACACAAGTGCTATAAGGCCCGCTATGCGATTGCTGCCCATGATGTTCGCAGCCCTGCTCGTGATGGGTTGTCAGTCCGCTCCGCCCAGCTATCGGGACCTCACGCAAGCGTATGGCGCCGGCGAGGAAATCGAGCCGCAGCGGCTTCGCGAGGCGTTCCTGCGCGCGCCCGACCTGACCCAGCGCCTCGAGCGCCTGGGAGATCTCGAAGCTCAGGCACTGGCGGTGGTGGAGGACGAGCCGCTCAAGCTCGGCTCCATCGGCTCCGCCATCCTCGACACCTACGTGGGCAGCCTCACCGGTCACTACGTGCTGGCCCGGTTCTACGACCGGGTTTCCAACGCCAAGGCGGATTTCCACCGCGACTGGGTGGAACGCATCAATGCCGACCTCGAGGCCGCCGGCGACGGCAGCCGGGAAGCTCCGTATCCGGTGATCACGCCGGTGGAAGCCCGGATGTTCGCGCTGAGCCAGGGGCTGAGCCCGGTCGGCTCGATCTATCAGACCGACACCAGCGACGAGGTCCCGTTCGCACTGCTGCTGCAGGTGCGCGCCGAAGACGGTCCGCTGGAGTCGCTGAGCTTCGATCTGTCGGGCCTCTACCAGAGCATGCAGGCCGAGTTCGCCGCCGCCAGAGCCGGCGCGGCCGACGCGGGAGACGACGGTGAGGAGGACTTCACGCCGTTCACGCTGATCGGCTATCTCGCCAAGCAGAACGACTCCGCCGCCCAGACGGCGGTGGGCCTGTTCCTGGCAAGTCCCCCCCAGAACCGTTACCCGGACGCGGCCCAGTGGCTGCGCGCCGCGTCCCGGACCGGAAACGTGGTAGCCAACTCGCTGCTCGCCAGCATCTATCTGCAGCTGGCCCGGAGCGCCGAGGACGACGATGCCCGGGAGGAAGCCCTCGATCAGGTGATGGAGAACTACCTGCACGCCATTGCTCTGGGCTCGGCTGACGCCATGTACGCCCTCGGCGTGCTGTATCTCAACGGTCACTACGGCGAGGACAACCAGGTCGCCGGGGTGCCGTTACTCAAGCAGGCCATGGAGCTCGAGCACAGCGAGGCAACCATGTTCCTGGGCCACCTCCACTACACCGGAGACGTGGTGGACAAGGACCTGGCCACGGCACGCGAGTACTACGCCGACGCCGCGGACCTCGGCAGCGCCTTCGCGCGCAAGAGCTATGCCCGCTTCCTGCTCGACCGGGAGGCGGATCAGCCGGGAGATCCGCGGGCGCTGACCTGGCTCGAGGAGCTCGCCGCCGACGGCGAGGCCGAGTCCATGCTGCTGCTCGGCAACCTGCATGCCCGTGGAGTCGGCACCGACCGAAACCTGCGGCAGGCGGTACGCTGGTTCAAACAGGCGGTGAAGAGCGCGCCCGACGACGCGGCCATCGTCAACGAGGTCGCCTGGACCCTCGCCGTCAGCGATCAGGGTGCGCTGCGCCGCGCCCGGTACGCCCGTCAGATCATGGACCGGCTGATGGAGAGCGACGACGACGCCCGCCAGCGTCCGGAGTATCTCGACACCTGGGCGGCCACCTACGCCGCCACCGGAGACTTCGAGCGCGCCGTGGCCTTGCAGCAGCAGGCGCTGGACGTTGCGCTCGCCGCCGACTACGAGGATGTGGTGGACATCCTGCGGGAGCATCTGGAAGCCTTCAGCGCCGGCCGGACCATATCCGAAGCAGTGCCGTGAGGCCTGCCGAGCTGGAGCAGCTGCTCGCGGCCGCCACGCCGTTTCTGGATGTGCGCGCGCCGGCGGAGTTCCAGCGAGGTGCCGTCCCCGGAGCCGTCAACCTGCCGCTGCTGACCGACGCAGAGCGCCACCGCGTCGGCATCGCCTACAAGCAGCACGGCCACGACGCCGCGGTAGCGCTCGGTAATGAGCTGGTCAGCGGCAGCGTGCGCGAAGATCGGGAACGGGTCTGGTGCGCATTCGCCTCGAGCCATCCGCAGGCCTGGATCTACTGCTGGCGCGGCGGCGAACGGTCGGCAACGGTGCAGCAATGGCTGGAACGTCGGGGGGTGAAGCTGCCCCGGGTACCCGGAGGTTTCAAGGCGCTTCGTCACGCCTGCCTGGCCACCCTCGACCGGGCACCGCAGGAGCGGCGCTGGTTCGTCCTCGGCGGTCGTACCGGCACCGGCAAGACCGAGCTGCTGGTTTCCCTGAAAAACGGCATCGATCTCGAGGGGCTCGCACGGCATCGCGGATCCGCCTTCGGCGCCCGGGAGGCCCCCCAGCCACCACCGGTGACCTTCGAGAACGCGCTGGCCTGCGCCTGGCTCAGACACCCCACCGCGACCGCCGTGGTGGAAGACGAGAGCCGGACCATCGGCCGCCTGGCACTGCCCCAGGCCTGGCACAGCCACATGCAGACGGTTCCGCTGGCGCTGCTGGAGGTGTCGCTGGAGCAACGGGTCAGCAACATCCAACGCGAATACGTCACGGATCCGCTGCAGCGCGGGGTCGCGGCGGAGACGCTGCGCACCCGCTACCAGGAAGCGCTCCGGCGCATCGAGCGGCGCCTCGGCGGCGTCCGCCGGCAGGCCGTGGAGGCTGCACTGAACCGGGCGTTCGACGGCGCCGATCACGGCGCCTGGATCGAGCCGCTGCTGGTCTGGTACTACGACCCCATGTACGACCATCAGCTGTCCGGGAAGCGGCAGCGGATCGTCGTTCAGGGTTGCCCCGCCGGCGTGCGCGAGTTCCTGCTCGGCGCGGAATCGGACGCGACGTCGCGCGCACGCTGACGGACGCCGGGGTCAGCGCTCGGGATGCGCGTGGTCGTGGCCGTGAGGACGAGCGCGATACGCCGCCGCGCGATCGCTGACCGCATCGATTGCCAGCAGCCCCTTCTGTTCCAGCAGGCGCTCGAACGCGCGCAGGAAATGATCGAAGTAGGCGAAGTCGCCCTTCGGGTCCTCACCGTGCGCGCGATCCCAGCGGGCAATCTCCTCGATCAGACAGGCCCGGAACTCATCCCACTGATAGGCACCGGCCTCGGCCAGCGCGCGGGCCATCCCAAACACCCGACCCTGCCACGGAGCTTCGAACAGCACCTCGCCGTTCGCCATGGGCGGCGCCAGGTCACCGCTCAGCCCGGCCTCGAACGCGTCGCTCACAGTACCGCCACGCCGATCATGGCGTCCCGGGTGACCAGGGCCGCGAGGGCGGGCTCGTCGAGCGCCTCGGTGCCCGCCGGACGCTGGGGCAGCACCATGTAGCGGACTTCCGCGCTGGAGTCCCAGACTCTGACCCGCGTCGAGGGATCCAGCTCGACCCCGAATTCCGCCAGCACCCGGCGCGGTTCCCGCACCACGCGCGACCGATACGCCGGATCCTTGTACCATTTGGGCGGCAATCCCAGCACCGACCACGGGTAGCAGGAGCACAGGGTGCAGACCACGACGTGGTGCTCTCCGGACGTGTTCTCCACCACCACCAGCTTCTCGGTCTGCCCGCCCTCGAACTCGAACTCGGCAATGGCCGCGGTGCCGTCCGCCAGCAGCCGGGCCTTGAAAGCCGGGTCCCGCCAGGCCCGGGCGACCACTGTTGCGCCGTTCATCGGTCCAACCCGGTCGTTGTAGGTGGCAATGACATCGTCTACGGCCTCGGCGGTGAGCAGGCCGCGGTCGATCAGCAACGATTCCAGCGCCTCGGCCCGCAGCGCCTGCGGGGTCCCTTCAGCCATCGGCGGCTTCCTCCAGGTAGCTGTCGAACAGATCCAGGCTCACCGACGTGTTCGGCTCCGCGGTCTCTCCCCACAGCGTCCGCCCGCTGAACTCCACCGTGTACAGGTGCTCGGGATTCTCCCCGCTGCCGTGGGCGTTGCTGTCCGGAAATACCCAGCCGCCGTGACAGGCGATGATCCTGCCGGTGCGGCCCCGGGCATACGCCGGGAGCCGGGTGTGACCGGGCTTGACCGTGATCACCGTGCGCACCCGATCGCCTGTTGCGAACCGCGCCGGCGCTGACGGTTCGCGCCGGCTGCCGGACGCCGCCGGGGGGTAGTCGATTCGATCCGGGACCGCAGCCGGACGAGCGGCCACCCCGGCTGCGGGGTCGCCACCGAGCTCG
>JBFISC010000037.1:0-19061 GCA_041608775.1 Pseudomonadales bacterium
ATCTGCACATGCCGAAAACCATCCGCAACGCCCTGGACCGGGACGGCCCGCGCACTCCGGTGAACCTCAAGGCCGAGGACTTCGAGATCTACCGCAGCGAGCAGATCACCTCCACCGCCACCGCCATGCTGGTCGACCTGTCCTGGTCGATGGCGCTGCGGGGCTCGTTCCAGGCGGCGAAGAAGGTGGCGCTGGCCCTGCACCAGCTGATCACTTCCCAGTACCCGCGCGACAGCTTCTACATCATCGGCTTCGCCGCCTACGCGAAGGAGCTGAAGGCCCACGATCTGCCGTACCTGCAGTGGGACGAGTACGTGCTCGGCACCAACATGCAGCACGCGCTGCTGCTGGCGGAAAAGCTGCTGGCCAAGCACACGGGCGGCACCAAGCAGATCATCATGATCTCCGATGGCGAGCCGACGGCGCACCTCGAGCACGGCGAAGCCCAATTCGCCTATCCGCCCACACCGGAAACCATCCGTGCCACATTCAAGGCGGTGAAGCACTGCACCAAGCGCGGCATCGCCATCAACACCTTCATGCTCGATGCCAGCTACTACCTGAAGGCGTTCATGGACGAAATCGCACGGATCAACGGCGGCCGGGTGTTCTACACCTCACCGGAGAAGCTCGGCGAGTACATCCTGGTCGACTACGTGCAGAACAAGCGCAAGCACCTCGCCCGCAAAGCGGGATAGAGGATAGTGCCGGGCATTAACCTTTAACCTTTTCGAGGGAAGGTTGAAGGTTAATGCCCGGCACCTTTTCCTTCTTTTCCTTGCTTTCCGGACCCCACCCGAGGATGATCCGAAAGCGATCTACGTTATGGCCTGCCTTTGACCCGCCTTGTCCGCCTACCGGACGAACGACTCAAGCTATCCACGACGACCAGGTTGTTCGACCTCGCGCCCGATTTGCGCGCGAATATCATGATTGGAGGCCAGACATGGCTATTGGAACTGTCAAGTGGTTTAACCCGACGAAGGGCTTCGGCTTCATTCAACCGGAAAGCGGCAACGCCGACGTGTTCGTACACATCAGCGCCGTGGAGAAGGCCGGAATGAGCACCCTGGCCGAAGGCCAGCGGGTGAGCTATGAAGTCATCGAGGAGCGCGGTAAGAAGGCCGCCAGCAACCTGCAGGCAGCCTGACCCGACGGGGCGTCCGAACGCCCTGCGGACCACGCGGAAGGCGGCCCTCGGGCCGCCTTTCTGCATTCTGGGAGCGGTGATCTGAGTCTGTCCCGCCGGTTCTTCGGAATCGGCCGCCGGCCCGCGGCGCTCTTCCGAGTGGCTGATTATCCGCCAGTTCCGCCGGCTCCGGGCTGCCGGCGCGGGCCGCCGGGGTCAGTACGATCGCGGCAAGCCGAGCGCATGCTCGGTGACGTAGTTGAGGATCATCTCCTGGGAGATCGGCGCGATCCGCATCAGCCGGGCCTCACGCCAGTAGCGCTCGACGTGGTACTCCCGCGCGTAGCCGAACCCACCGTGCGTCTGCACCGCCTGATCGGCCGCCTGGAACGCCGCGTCCGCAGCCAGCCACTTGGCCATGTTCGCCTCCGCACCGCAGGGCTGATCCGAATCCAACAGCCAGGCGGCCTTGCGCACCATGAGCTCGGCGGCATCCAGGCGCATCTTCGCCTCGCCGAGGGGAAACGCGACTCCCTGGTTCTGACCGATGGGCCGGCCGAAGACCACCCGCTCGCCGGCGTAGTCGACGGCGCGCCGCAGTGCTGCCCGGCCGATGCCGATCGCTTCCGCCGCGATGAGGACACGCTCGGCGTTGAGACCATCGAGCAGGTAGCGGAAACCCTTACCCTCCTCGCCCACCCGGTCGGTGACGTGCACCGGCAGGTCGTCATAGACCACCTCGCAGGTGCGCACGGCGTTGCGGCCGACCTTGTCGATGGGCGAAATCGAGACCTCCGGACGTTTCAGCTCCGCGAGCAGCAGGGTCATGCCGTCGGTGCGGCGCGCCGCCGACTCCCGAGGCGTGGTCCGCACCAGCAGCAGGACCCGCTCCGACTCCAGCGCTTTGGTAGTCCACACCTTGCGCCCGCGCACGAGGTAGTGGTCTCCATCGCGGCGGGCGAAGGTCTTGATCGACGTGGTGTCCGTGCCGGCATCCGGCTCGGTCACTCCGAAAGCGACGTGCAGCGAGCCCGTGGCCACGTCCGGCAGGTACTTCTGCTTCATCGCCTCGGAACCGTGTTTGACTACCGGCTGCATGCCGAACATCGACAGGTGCAGGGGCGTCGCGCCGTTCATGCAGGCGCCGGAGGCGGCGACCTCCTCCAGCACGAGGCTCGCCTCGGTAATGCCGCGCCCGCTGCCGCCGTAGGCCTCCGGAATGGCAATACCGATCCAGCCCGCCGCCGCCATGGCCTCGTAGAACCCCCACGGGAAGCGGTGCTCGGCATCGCACGCCGACCAGTACTCGTCGGGGAAGTCCGCGCAGACCTTGCGCACGGCCTCGCGAATGAGCTGGTGTTCCTCGGTGGTCTCGAAATCCATGGGAGGTCTCCCGGGCAACGACTCGACATTCTCACCCGGCGTTGCGGTGTGAGTACAGGCAGCGGACAGGCAGCGGATTCCGGAGCGCCCCGTCGAGACCTCCGACTGCCGCGGCTGAGATGGCATCGAGCAAAGGCGCTGAACGTTTCACGGTCTCGACGGGGCGCTCCGGAACCCGCCTCCAGCGCTCTCGCCGCCGTCGGTAAGGCGGCTCAACGCACGGTCGCGACGTTTGCCGGGAACGCCTTGCGGGACCGTAAAACGTTCAGCACACACGCTTCCGCAACGGCAACTGCGGCAGTCGGAGGTCCCGCAAGGCGTTTTCGGCAAACGTCCCTAGACAGCGCGCTCAGATAGCCGACCGTACGTCGATGCCCGCGGACCCAACACCCGTGACAAACCCCAGCAGCCCGCGGTACCTTGGCGCCAAGGAGGACCCAATGCCAGGCAAATATTTCGAAGAACTCGAGGTAGGGATGACGTTCGAGCATCAGCCCGGGCGGACCGTCACCGAGACGGACAACCTGCTGTTCACCGCTCTGACTCTCAACCCCCAGCCCCTGCATCTGGATGCGGAATTCGCCGCCGGGACCCAGCACGGGAAGATCCTCGTGAACAGCATCTTCACCCTCGGGCTGGTCGTGGGGCTGTCCGTCGGCGACACCACGCTGGGCACGACGCTCGGCAACCTGGGGTTCGACAAGACCACGTTCCCCAACCCCGTGTTCATCGGCGACACCATCCGCGTCACCACCCGGGTCGTCGACCGCCGCGAGAGCGGTTCCAAGCCGGACCGCGGCGTCGTGACCTTCGAGCACCAGGGCGTCAATCAGCGCGGCGAGGTGGTGTGCAGCTGCACCCGCGGCGCGATGATGATGAAGCAGCCGGCATGACCGCGTCGCCAGACGACCGGGCCCCCGGCGCCCACCGGCTGCGCCGGTCGCTGCACTTCGTGCCCGGCGCCAGCGAGAAGATGCTGCACAAATCTCTCGCCACCGCAGCCGACAGCCTGGTGCTCGACCTGGAGGACGCGGTGACCCCGGATCGCAAGGAGGCCGCCCGCGGGGTGGTCGCCGGCTGGCTCGCCGAGGTGGATTTCGGCAGCAAGGAACGCACGGTGCGCATCAACCCGCTGGACACGCCCTGGGGGCTGGAGGATCTTGCCGCAACCATGTCCGTGCCACCCGACGCCTACGTGATCCCGAAAGTGTCGAGCCTGGCAGACCTCGAGCGCCTCGACGCCGAGATCACCACGCTGGAGACGCGCCACGGGCACCCGCCCGGCGCGGTCGGTCTGATCCTGGTGGCGACCGAGACCCCGGCGGGAGTCCTGAACCTGCCGACCTTCCCCCGGTGCCGGCGGGTGGTGGCGCTGAACTGGGGCGCGGAGGACCTCTCGGCAGCGCTGGGCGCGTCGCGCAACCGCCGCCCCGACGGCGGCGGCTACCTGGATGTGTTCCGCCACTGCCGCGTGCAGACCCTGCTCAGCGCCACCGCCGGCGGGGTTCAGCCCCTGGATGCGGTTCACGTGGACATCCGCAATCTCGACGACCTGCGCCGCGAGTGCCAGGAGGCTGCCTGGATGGGCTTCACCGGCAAGATCACCATCCACCCGGATCAGATCGGCATCGTCAATGCCGCGTTTACCCCATCGGCCGAGGAGGTGGCCGAGGCGCAACGACTCGTGGAAGCGATGACCGAGGCGGAAAGTCAGGGACTCATGGCCATTGCCTTCGAGGGTAAAATGATCGACGTGCCCCACCTCAACCGCGCCCGGCGCCTGCTCGAGCGGGCCCGTCAGATCGGAGAAAGCCGTCCGTGACCGACCCAGTCACCCACACCCTGACCCTGAACACGGACAAGATGCTGGCTCAGATAGACGAGCACGGCATCGGCTGGGTGATCTTCAACCAGCCGGAGCGGCACAACGCGCTGTCGCTGGAGATGTGGCAGGGACTCGCCGACACCCTCGCCGCCTACGCCGAGCGCGACGATGTGCGCATCGCGGTCATGCGCGGCGCCGGCGGCAAAGCCTTCGTCTCCGGCGCGGACATCTCGGAGTTCGACCAGAAGCGAGCCAGCGCCGCGCAGAAGGAGGACTACGGACGGATTATGGGTGACGCGAACCGGTGGCTCGGCAGGTTCGAGAAGCCGCTCATCGCGCTGATCGAGGGGTACTGCATAGGCGGCGGCCTGGCGACGGCCCTGGCTGCGGACATCCGCTTCGCAACGCCGGACTCGCGGTTCGGCATTCCGGCTGCCAGGCTGGGGCTGGGCTACGAGTACGAGGGTCTCGCCAAGCTGGCCCGCATCGTCGGCCCGTCCCGGGCACGGGACATTCTGTTCTCGGCGCGGTTCATGAACGCCGCGGAGGCGAAGGAGATGGGCCTCGTCAACTTCGTGGTCGAGCGCGGGCAGATCGAGGGCGCCGTCATCGAGTATGCCGGCGGGATCGCCGCCAATGCTCCGCTCACCGTGCGGGCGGCGAAGGCGGCCCTCAACGCCTGGGAACGGGGCGGCCGGGAGTCCGAGCTGGCGAACGTCCGCCAGCTGGTGGACGCGTGCTTCGACAGCGAGGACTACCGGGAAGGGAGGCGGGCATTTGCGGAGAAGCGAAAGCCCGCTTTCAGAGGAAGCTAGGAGCGGCTAGGAGCGGCCGCTACCGGGCCTTCGACAGCGCCGAGCGACCCTCGTTGGTCACGTAGTTGGTGAACGCCGGATCGTTCGCGTAGTCGAGATCACAGCCGGAACCCATGGCGAAATCACGAATGACTCTGAGCACGTGCTCCTCGGGCGTGTTGCGCAGCAGCGCCAGCAGGCGGCCGGCGTCGACCTCGGCGTCGAATCGCGTCTCGTAGGGACCGATGGCAGCTCCTTCGCGGGTATGGAAGTACCACTTCTCGTTGCTGCGGAAGAATCGGTCCGAGCGGAACCAGGTCTTCGGTTTCTCGAGCCTCCGATTGCCCATGTCCCAGAATCCAACCCAATGATGAGCCAATTCTCCCGCGTCCTCTCCTGGGATTCTGTGACGGACGTGTAGGCATCGAGCATCTAGTTGCGCGGGGATGTAAGCAGCCGTCTTACACGGCGAGGCCTGCAGTCCCGCGGACGGCGCCGGATTCAGGAATCCGCGAGCTCCGACAACGCCTTGCGGGCTGCGTCGGCTTCCGGAAACGAGGCACTCTGAGTCGCTCGCGTGAGTGCCGCCTTCGCGCCCGCAGCGTCACCGGCTTCCCGCAGAGCCACCCCCAGGTGATACTGGACCGACGGGTTGTCCGGGTTGAGGCTGACGCTTCGACGCAGGACCCGGACCGCTTCTCCGGTCTCATCGTGATGCAGTAGAACCCAGCCCAGCGTGTCCAGCACGTCGGCGTTGTTGGGCGCCACCTCGGCTGCACGTCGGGCCAAACCCAGCGCCCGGGGATCCTTCTGCTCCAGATACAGCCACGCCAGGTTGTTCAGCACGACAGGATGATTAGTATCCACCAGCCGCTCATAACGGCCGATCGCCGCACGCTGATCGGATTGCATCACGGCATCGGCCAGCAGCAGTTCGGCCTCCAGGTCGCCAGGCCGGTGGTCCAGCCAGTCTTCCAGCACGGACACCGCGCGACCCGGCTCGCCGCTCTGCGTGTTCATGGCGGAGCGACGCAGCACCGCACCTCGATGGCGCGCCTGGACCAGCGCCTCGAGCAGGGCTTCGGCCTCGCCATTCCGTCCCTCGGCAAGCAGAACCTCCGCGTTCAGGAACCGGGTGTCCGGGCCGGGCGCATCCCCTTCCGCGGCAAGCGCCGCGTCGACCCGTTTTCTGGCATCGGCAACCCGGCCGTCCGCCAGGTCGATGGCGGCCAGCCCTCGCAATGCCGCCGCACTCCCGCCATCGGTGAGCGCCAGCGCCCGCTCGAGGTTGGCGCGCGCCAGCGACCCCTGACCGACGCGGGCCTGCAGCTGGCCAACCGCGGCGAGCAGAACGGCGTCCTGCCGACCCGACGCGAGGCTGTGGAGGGTCGAAGCAATCCCGCGGGCCGAATCGGCGTCGCCCTTGGCGACATCGATCTGTGCACGCAGCAGCAGCAGATCGGCTTGGTCCGGCGCCCGCGCCAGACCCTGGTCCACCGTCGACGACGCCGCCTGAAGGTCGCCGCCGGCGAGTTGCAGCCGGGCCAGGCCGAGCCTTGCGGGAACCGAGTCCGGCGAGACTGCGATCGCGCGCTCGACGTTCTCGACGGCGGCATCCGCATTGCCACCGCGCGCCTCCAGATCTGCAAGCGACAGGAGCGCGCGCTCGTTGTCAGGATTATTGCCGAGAAACGTCCGGTAGTAGCCGGCGGCCCGGGACCTGTCGCCCGCCTGCTCCGCGAGCTGCGCCAGCTGCTGCACGGCGGGAAGAAACGAACCATCGTGCCGGATCGCCTCCTCAAAGCTCGCGCGAGCGCGATCGGCTTGCCCCTGCTCCAGCGCCAGCGAGCCCCGGAGATGGTGGCCGACCGGGTTCTCCGGGTTGTTCTCGACCAATACCGAGATCGCGCTGGCCGCGCCCTCCCAGTCGCGCGCCCGCAGCCTGAGCATGGCAAGCAGGTAGTCGCTCTGGAACTGATCGCCACCCACCTCGACGGCACTCTGAAGCTCTGCCTCCGCGCGGGAAGGATCTCCGGCGGCCAGCAGGCTCAGGGCGAGCTGGTTGCGAAAGGGGGCTGCATCGGGGGCGAGCGCAACGGCGCGTTCGAGGGCTGCGGTCGCCGGACCCGGCTGGCCGCGCTGCAGCTCGGCGGAGCCGTACATCGCGAGCAATTGCGGGTCCTGACTGGTGCTGACGAAGGGGAGCAATGCCTCGACGACCGACTCGAAATCCGACCGGTCGAAGGCTATCGACGCCAACAGCTTCGCCGCAGACTCGTTGCCGGGGTCCCGGGAAAGATACCGCTGCAGGCTGTCCGCAGCCTGGGCGAGTTGCCCCTGGCGATACTTGATGGCCCCCATGAGGTAGAGGCTCGGCGCGTGATCGGGCACCACGCGCTGCACGTTGCGGATTGCCGCCTCGGCGCCGTCCACATCCTGCCGCTCGAACCGAATCAGACCCTGCAGGTACTGGCCCGCCGGATATTCGGGTGCGAGCTGGATGATTCTCGCCGCCGCCGTCTCCGCGGCATCGAGATCGCCCCGGACCAGGTTGACTCTTGCCTGCCCGACCAGCCCCGGAATCCGGGCGGATGGCAACTCGGTTGCCGCCGCAAACGAGTCCGCCGCCGCGTCGAGTCGCTGGTTCGACAGCTCCAGCTCGCCCTTGCGCAGCCACGCCTCGGCGTTCTGCGGATCCTGCGCCACCGCGCGATCCAGGAGCTCGACGGAACGGGCGAGGTTGCCGCGCTCCCAGGCGATCAGCCCGAGGCCCAGGCTGCCGCCGGAGGTAGTCTGGCCCTGCTGGTAGAGGGGCTCCGCGCCCTCCAGATCTCCGGCCTCCAGATAGGCGTCGCCCAGCACCACGGCCAGCTCGGGGGAGAGCCCGGTGCGACCCTCCAGCTCGCCGATGACCTCGTTGAAGCGGCCGAGCCGCACCTTGGATCGCAACAGCCCGAGCTGCAGCCGCTCGTCGTCGAGCCCCAGATCCAGCGCGCGCTCGAACTCCTTCAGCGCGCTCGGGTAGTCACCGAGGCGGCTGTGGGCCTCGCCCAGAAGCAGCCGGGCTTCCGCCAGATCCGGCGATTTCTGCAGCGCGTTCTTCAGCTCGATGACGGCCACGCGCACCTCACCATCGGACAGGCTGGCGCGGGCGTTGGCGAGATGCTGCTCGGCGGTTGCCCCATCACAGGCGGACAACACGAGTACGACGACTATCAGGGTGACGGAAGACCCGAGACTCTGCACGATGGACGGCCCTGTTTGCGCTTGCGACTAACTCGCAGTGTAACGCGACACCCAGGGCCCACCATCACTGAATCGTAAGGACTGCAGCGCTAGTTGACGACCTTCACGACCTCGTTCGAGTAGCCGCTCTCGTTTCCGTCGGCGTCGAGGGCCGTCATGGCGATGTAGTAGGAGCCGGAGGCGAGCACCAGATCCTGATCCGTCGTCCCCGCCCCGCTCACGGGTACCTCGTCGGTGTAGTTCCGGCTGTCCGGGCCGAAATGAATGCGATACCCGGTCAGATCAGTGAGCGGCGTGCCGTCGACGTTCTCGGTGGGGGGCTGCCAGCTCAGCGAGACCACGCCGAGGACCGAGACCGAGAGCATGGCCACCGCGTTCCCTGCCGGGCCGGAGCAGGTCAGGGAGAAAGTGGTGTGTTCGCTGATGGGGCCGACCACGGTCGATCCCTGGGTTCCCCGTGCGCCGGACCACCCGCCGCTGGCCGTGCACTCGTCGACATTCGCCGCGGACCAGCTCAGCTGAACCGACTCTCCGGATCCAACCACGTCGTCGGAGGCATCGAGTTGCACCGCCGGATCCGAGGAGGGGGAAGCGGCCGGCGGGGGCGACTGCGGGTCCGGTGGGGTGCGATCGACGACGCCGGCGTCCGGGTCGACAATGGCGTCGGTGTTGCCCGAGCATCCAGACAAAGCCGCGAACAGCGCGAGTACCGCAACCTGGGAAAACCGATAGAAGAGCCCCGAACTGGCCATGATTTACTCCTGAAACTTCGACGTCGCCGTCGTGGCGACAGACGTTCAGGAGTCTAGGTTCGCGGTACAGGCGACCCCGTGATGGAGGTCTCAATCAGCGGACCAGCGGATCCACCTGGCAATTCGGGCGTTGTTCATTCGAGAACTGGCGCACGGTTATGGAATGGTCTTGCGCACCTCGTTCGAATACGCGCTCTCGTTGCCGTCTGCGTCCACTGCGGTGAGGGCGAAGAAGTACGTGCCGCTCGCAAGGTCGGCTTCCCACGCCCTGGCAGTGGGGTCGTCGATCTCCAGGCTGGAGAAGTAGCCACGGGTCTGAAAGCCCCAGTAGACGACGAATCCCGCCAGGTCCGTCAGCGGCGTGCCGTCGACGTTCTGCGTCGGCGCCTGCCAGCGCAGCGTCCTGTCCAGGACTTCCACCGTCACGGTGGCCAGCGCGTTGCCGCCGGCGCCTTCGCAGGACAGGGTGTACGAGGTGGACCGCGCCAGCGGCCCGGCGGGCAACGAGCCGGACAGCGGGCGCTCGCCGGACCAGCCGCCGGAAGCCTGGCAGCGGGATGCGTGCTGAACGGACCAGCGCAACGTCGACACGCCGTTACCGGACACCTGCTCCGGCTCGGCCTTGAGCGAAATCGTCGGGCCGCCGGCGCTGCCGGCAGATGCCGACTCGATGCCTTCGAACTCCCAGATGACCCGCGGCGACCCGGTCACCAGCCCGACCGGGGACACGGCCAGGGTGAGGAAACAGAGCGTCGGCCGGAGAAAACGCGGACACAAACGGACATATCTCGCCATGATGGTACTTCCCTGCTCCATCTGCTGGTTGTGGTTGCCGTGCTGCGTCGGGACGAATCCGGAGGCCAGCCGGCGAATGCCATCAACCGCTCGGACCGCGAGGATTGATGCGCCGCACTCAGGCGCGCAAACCTAACGGCACCCCCGATGCGTGTAAACATGCCGCGCTCCCGAAGTTGTTTCGAGGTGCAGAAACATCCGTGCAGCGAAGGCGGATAACGCTCTGCAATCATCTGCTTAGCACGGCCCACGGCTGAAACATCTGCCGCCGCGAAGGACGATTCGTGGCAGCCGGGGGCGTGATAGCATGCGCAGTTTCCAGACCGCCGGTTCCGACGCAAGATGTCAGACGCCCCCGTCACCGCCTGTGTGCTCATCATCGGCAACGAAATCCTTTCCGGGCGAACCCAGGACGTGAACCTCAACTACATCGCTCAAACTCTCGGCGGCTGGGGAATTCAGGTTCGGGAGGCCCGGGTGGTGCCGGATCTGACCGAGGAGATCGTAGCCGCCGTGAACGCCTGCCGGGCCCGCTACGATTACGTCTTCACCACCGGCGGCATCGGCCCCACCCACGACGACATCACCGCCGACTGCATCGCCCAGGCCTTCGGCGTCGACCTGGTGCTGCACCCCGAGATCGCCGAGCGAATTCAGCAGCGTCCAGCGCCACCGGACGTGATGGCGGCCAGGCTGAGGATGGCCCGGGTGCCGGAAGGCGCGACCCTGATCGACAACCTCACCGGCGGTCCTCAGGGCTTCCGGATCGAGAACGTGTTCGTCATGGCCGGGATCCCCGCCGTGATGCAGGCCATGCTCGGCAGCCTCGAAGGCAAGCTGGACGGCGGCCCCCTGGTTCACTCGCGGTCCGTCACCGCCTATCTCGGCGAGAGCCAGATCGCGGGCCCACTGCGGGACATCCAGGCGCGCTACCCGCAGCTGGACCTGGGCAGCTACCCGTTCTTCCGCAGCGACCGCTACGGCACCTCGCTGGTGCTGCGCGGAACCGACGAGCAGGCGCTGGACGCCATGCTCGAGGACGTGAAGGCCGCCATCGTCGCCGCCGGCGAGACCCCGCAGGACGTGCGTCGCTCGTGAGCACATCCGCCACCCCGGCCCGTCGTCGGCGCCAAATGCGATTGGCGCGGAGCAACCCGCGACCCATGCTCACCGCCGCCGTCGTCCTGGGCGCTCTCCTCACCGGCGCGGCCGCAGCAGCCGCCGCTGCTGTGCCCGACTTCGACGCCCTGGCGGACAACAAGGCGCTGGCCGTGTCGCCGCTGCGACCGGACACGGTGCGTGCCGTTGCGGATTCCCAGCCCCACGCGCTGGCTGCGTCGGTGCAGGCCCGGGAGCTGTGCCAGCGGCAGGCGGATCCGGGCGAGGCCTGCGAGGTGGTCCGGCTCAACGACGAGCGCATCACCAGCGGTGCCGAGATCCGCAGCCGGGTGCCGCAGACGCCTCACCCCCTGTTCCTGTGGCGCCTCGAGCGTAACGGGAACGTGGTCTATCTGGCCGGCTCCATTCACATCCTCAAGCCCAGCCTCTACCCGCTCGCACCGCAGCTGGATGCGGCGTTCCAGCAGTCGGACTTCCTGGTGCTGGAGGTGGATGTGGCGTCCATGGACCCTCAGGAGATCCAGCAGCGCACCCGGGCGTACGCGCTGCTGGACGACGGCCAGACGCTGCGCGGGGTACTGCCTGGCCACATCTACCAGAAGCTCGCCGCCCATCTGGTCGACTACGGTATGACCCCCTACATGCTCGACCGCGCGAAGCCCGCTCTGGTGATGAACCAGATCGTGGTCTCCCGGCTCCTCGCGCTCGGCTATCTGCCCGACTCGGGCCTCGAGAACCATTTCCTCGCCCGGCGCGGCGGCCGCGAGGTGCTGGAGCTGGAGTCCCTGGACGCACAGCTCGAGCTGCTCTTCAACCAGCCTTTGGCGACCCAGGTCGAGCTGCTCGAGGAAACCCTGGACGTGGCCGACGAGATCGAGCCGCTGCTCGCCGGCATGCTGGTGGCCTGGCTGTCCGGCGACGACGAGCAGTTCATGGCTCAGTTCAGAGCCCAGTCCGGCGATTCGGAACTGTCCCGGGCATTCACCCGCAAGCTCCTGGAAGAGCGCAATCACACCATGGCCGCCGGGATCCGCCGCCTTCTCGACGCTGCGTCACCCGATCGGCCGCGCACCTACTTCGTGCTCGTCGGCGCCGCGCACCTGGCGGGCGAGGAAGGCATCGTGCCGCTGCTCGCGGCGCAGGGCATCACGGCTACCCGGGTGCGCTCGAACGACCGGATTCCGGCACGGTCTCAACCCAACACATCGGCGACGACGAGGGGGGCTCCATGAACATCGACGGCAGAAAGGCTCTGGTACTGGGCGGAACATCGGGCATCGGCCTGGCGACAGCGCGCCTGCTCCTCGAGGGCGGGGCAGAGGTCGTGGCCCTCGGCCGCAATGCCGAGCGGCTCGACCAGACCGCCCGCACGCTGGGAGAGATCGGCGGCAGCAGCGCCGTGCATGCGGTAGACGTGCTCGATCGCGAGGCGCTCACCGACACCCTCGCCGAGCTTGCACCCTTCGACATCCTGGTCAACGCGGCCACCGGCGGCGAGCGCGCCGTCGGGCCGTTTCTCGACATGGACCTGGACGGGTTCCAGGGCTCGTTCCGAAAGCTCTGGGGCTACATCAACAGCGTGCGCCTGGGTGCCGGTCACCTGCCCGAGGACGGCTGCATCGTGCTGGTGAGCGGCTCGCCGGCGAGGAAGTGCCAGCCCGGCATGTCGGCCATCTCGACCGTGGGCAACGCCGTGGAAGGCTTCGTCCGCGCGGTGGCGCCGGAGCTCGCTCCACGCCGGATCAACGTGGTGTCGCCCGGGGTCATCGACACGCCGATGTTCGGCGCGAGCGGCCCGGAGCGGGAGCGTTTCCTCGAGCAGGCCACCGCCCGCAACCTGATCAAACGGGCGGGGACACCCGAAGAAGTCGCGACGGCGATCCTGTTCGCCATCGCCAACGAGTTCGTGACCGGGACCACGATCGACGTGGACGGCGGCGCCCTGCTGCCCTGAGCGGTCCAGGTCAGCCGAGACTGTCGGGCCTGCCCGGCCAGCGGTAGCCGGCCTTTGCCATCACTTCGATGACCGCCGGACGTCCCTCTCGCGTCACCGCCACGGCACGATCGAGAGCCGGGATGAAATCCGCCGGCTGAATCACCCGCTGACCGCTCGCGCCGAGGCTCTCCGCCAGGGCGGCGTAGTTGCCACCGACGAAGTTGGCGCCGAAGTCGGTGTGGGCATCCACCAGCGAGTCGGACTCTATGGCCATGATGCCGTTGTTGAAGATGACGGTGACGATGCCGATGCGATTCCGGACCGCGGTCTCGAGGTCCATGCCCACCATGCCGATGGCCGCGTCTCCCATGATGTTGATGCAGACCCTGTCCGGCTCCGCCAGCTTGGCGCCCATGATGGCGCCGAGCCCGAAGCCGAGCTGGGTGGACTTGCCCCACCCGAGATAACCCCGCGGCACCGATGCTTCCCAGAAGGAGATGATCTGCTCCCGTGGCGTGCCGGCATCGTGGGTGACGATGGTGCTCGCGACGTCGAGGTGACGCATCATGTCGTTGATTACCCGGTACTGGTTGATGGGGACCTCGTCGGACTCGAACTCGGTTCGCCACTCCTCGAGAAACGCTCGCTTGCCGGCCTGCACCGCATCCGCACGCGCACCGGGACCGCGCTGAATGCCCCGCTCCGAGAGACCGGCCAGCACCGCCTCCAGGGTCAGGCGCGCATCGCCCACCAGGGCGTGGTCCACGGCATACTCCTTGTTCACGTCTGCCTCGGCCACCGTGGCCTGGATCAGCACCTTATCGCCCCCGGCGCCGGCGCTGGCGGGGACACTGGTTCCATACGGCGTCTTCGTGAGGCTGCTGCCGATGGCGAACACGCAGTCCGACTCCTGGTAGCGTTCCAGCAGATGGGCGGGCTTGGTGATGGCCGAGGCACCGACCGACAGCGGATGGTTTTCGGGAAACGCGCTCTTGCCGGGCATCGTGGTGATCACCGGCGCATCCAGGGCTTCCGCGAGCTGGATCAGCAGGGCCGAGGCCTCGGCGAACAGCACCCCCTGGCCGACGTGCAGCAGCGGCCGCTCGGCCGCTGCCAGCGCGGCTACCGCGGCGGCGACTGCCGCGGGGTCCGGCGCGTAGCGCGAGCCGGCCACCGGGCGGTACTCGAGCGGGCGGTCGAGCTCGCCGAACAGCGCATCCATGCCGGTCTCCACCATCACCGGTCCTCCGGGGCCAGTACGCAGCCGGTAGAACGCGTGCCGCAGCGCCGGCGCGAGACGCCGGGGATCGCTCACGTAGGTGGACCACTTGGTGACGTGGGCGTAATTGTCGCGGGCGCTGAAGGTCGGACGCACCCCCTGACGGGATGCCGGTTCGCCGCCGGGAATGAAGAGCAGCGGCACGTTGTCGGAGTACGCCTGAGCGATGCCGGGAAACGCGTTCTCAGCGCCAGGACCATGCTGACAGATGAACACACCCAGGCGGCGGCCATTGGTGGTTCTGCTGAAGCCGTCGGCAATCGCCAGGCCCACCCGCTCCTGGCGGCACACCACGGGGCGGATCCCCTCCTTGGCACAGGCCTCGATGACCGGGTTCCGCGGGTAGCAGGCGATGAAATCCACGCCTTCCGCTTTCAGCACCTTGGCGATGACCTCGAAACCTTTCATGTCCTTCTCCCCCCGGATGTCCCGAATCTGCCCGGACCCATCATAGCCCGGGCAGATCGACGTTGCCGCCGCTCAGCACCAGCCCCACGGGTGCCTGCGCGCCGACCTCGAGCAGCGCGGCCAGTGGCACGGCCGCTGACGGTTCCGTCACCACCTTGAGGCAGTTCCAGATCAGGCGCTGGGCGTCGACGATGGCACGCTCAGAGACCCGGGTCACGGTGACGGCGTGATCACGGAGAATCCGGAAGTTGAGCTCACCGAGCGCGGTCCGCAGGCCGTCGGCCACGGTGCGCGGCGGCGGTGCGGGCTGGCGGTCCCCGCTGGCAAGTCCCCGGAAGGCGTCGTCGGCGAGGGCCGGCTCGCCGGCCCGCACGGCCACGCCCGCAGGCGTGGCCACCAGCGCGGTGCCGCTGGCGAGCCCGCCGCCGCCAACGGGTACCCAGATGGCGGCAACCTCGGGGACCTCGCTGAGCAGCTCCAACGCCGCCGTGCCCTGACCCGCCACCACCAGGGGGTGATCATAGGGAGGAACGAACATCGACTCGCGACCGCTCCGGTACTCGGCCAGCGCCGCTTCCCGCTCAGCCAGCGTCGGCCCGCAGCTGATCAGGTCCGCGCCGTATCGCAGCACCGCCCGGCGCTTGAACGCCGACGCGTCCGCAGGCATCACCACGGCGACAGGGACCTGCAGCAGCCGTCCCGCCAATGCCAGAGCGGCGCCGTGATTGCCCGAGCTATGGGTCACCGCGCCGAGTCGGCGTGCCGATTCCAGATCGCCCGTGAGGGCGCTCAGCGCCCCACGCAGTTTGAACGAGCCGGAGCCCTGAAAGCACTCGCACTTGAAGTGCACCGGCGCGCCCACCATGGCGTCGATGGTGCGGCTGGTGAGGATCGGCGTGCGGCGCGCGTAGGGCGCGATGCGGCCTGCCGCAGCCACCACGGCGGCCGCGTCCGGAACCCCGACCGCCGGCTCAGCCGCGGTCACGCCCCGGATCCATCACGTCCACCTGAGTAGCCACGATCTGCTGCCGCTGCAGGATTCGTCGTTCCCCCTGCAGCACCACGGTCTTGCGCAGGCGGATGTCCCGGGAGGAAGCGCCGATCATCACCTCCACATCGCCCGGGTCCACCACGAAGCGCATGCTGCGGTCGTAGTAGCCGAGCTGACTCGCGTCGAGGAGGAACTTCAGCCGGCGCCGTTCTCCCGCGGGGACCTGCAGGCGCTTGAACCCCACGAGCTGCCGCACCGGCCGTGCGACGTCGGCCACCTTGTCATCGACGTAGACCTGAACGACCTCTTCACCGTCACGCTCGGAAGTGTTCCGCACCGTCACCCACAGATTGATGGTTGCGCGAACCTCGACCGTGTCGGGGCAGGACAGCTCCTCGTACTCGAACTCGGCGTAGCCGAGGCCGTGGCCGAAGGCGAACAGCGGTCGGGACGACAGATCCGTGTAGTCGCCGAGGGCCATGCTGCGGCCGCCACCGGCCCGGTGGTTGTAGTAGCTCGGCACCTGGCCCGCCGAGCGCGGCAGCGAAACGGGCAGCCGCCCGGCGGGACTGCTCTCACCGAAAAGTATCCGAGCCAGCGCGGCCCCCCCCTCCTCGCCAGGCAGCCAGGCCATGAGCGCCGCGCTGCTGCTGCGGAGCTCGGCTTCCAGCGCGAATGCCCGACCGCCGATGACCACCAGCACCACCGGAGTGCCGCTGGCGGCCACGGCCTCCACCAGCGCGCTCTGCGGTCCGGTGAGGGCAAGGCTCGACGCGTCGCGGTACTCGCCGCTTGTGCAGTCGGGCAGCCGACCACTCTTCCCGCCCACGCACACCACCGCCACGTCGGCCGCCCGGGCAGCCGCGACGGCGGCGTCGAACCCGTCCCGGTCGCTGCCGCTGATGGCGCAGCCAGGCTGATGGCTCAGGGCGGCGTAGCCGGTCAGCGCTTCCCGCGGGGTTACCACGGGCACGTAGTGAGGCCCAGGCCGGAAGTCACTCTCCAGCGCTGCCGGGGTGTCGGCCAGCGTAACCGGAGCCGAACCCTCCTCGTCGCGCGGGAAGGCGGGTTCGGCGTGCACCGGGTAGTGATAGTCGCCGAGCAGCAGCCGAGCGTCATCGGCCGCGGGTCCGATCAGGGCGACCCGGCAGCCGCGGTCTAGGGGCAGCACCCCGTCGTTCTTCAGCAGCACCATGGACTGCTCGGCCAGCCGCCGCGCCAGCGCGCGGGACTCATCGGGGTCGAACACGGCCGATGCCGCCGCTGGATCGACGTAGGGCGCATCGAACAGCCCCAGCTCGAACTTCGCCTTCAGCACCCGGCGGGCGGCCCGGTCCACCAGCGCCTCGTCCAGCCCGCCGGCCTCGAGCAGACCCTCGAGCGGCTCACCGAAGCAGTCGATCACCGGCAGCTCGACGTCCACCCCGGCGGCCAGGGCCAAACCGGCCGCCCCGGCCTTGTCCCGGGCGACCCGGTGATGGCGCGCCAGCATTTCGACCGCCTGATCGTCAGCCAGGACGAAGCCGTCGAACCCCAGCTCACCGCGCAGCAGCTCGTCGAGGATCTCCGGCGACCCCGCTGGCGCGACCCCGTCGACGGCGCTGCAGGAGGTCATCACCGAGCGCAGGTTGGCCTCGCGGATCACCGCGGCAAACGGCTCGGCGAACACCTCCCGCAGCTCCCGCGCGCCGAGCTGCACCGGCGCGTGGTTCATGCCGCCCTCCGGCAGGCCGTAGCCGAGGAAGTGCCGCGCGGTAGCCAGCACGCCTTCGCTCAGCTCGCTCCCCTGCAGCCCGCGGACGAAGGCGACCCCCATCCGGCCCGCCAGATATGGATCCTCGCCGTAGGTCTCCTCGAGGCGACCCCAGCGAGGGTCCCGGGCGATGTCCAGCACCGGCGCCAGCGCCTGGCGCGCCCCCACGGCCAGCAGCTCCGCGCGTACGGCTGCCGCCATGGCGCGAACGCCTTCGGGCGACCAGGTCGCCGCCAGACCGATGGCCTGGGGATACTGGGTCGCGCCCCGGGCGCAGTAGCCGGCCAGGGCCTCCTCCTGGATCAGCGCCGGAATGCCGAGCCGGGTATGTTCCACCAGCAGCCGCTGGATGGCGTTGGCGAAGGTGGCGCTGGCCTCCGGCGAGAGCGCCGTGCTGGCCCCGATCCGGGTGATCTGACCGATGCCGTGCTCCAGCAGGCCGCGCGCCTTCGCCTCGTCGAAGCCGTCGTCGCCCGCCAGGTCACTCGAGCGCAGGGCCCCCAGCTGAGCCAGCTTCTCCTTCAGGGTCATGCGCCCCAGCAGATCCTTCAGCCGGGTGTCGACGTCGCGCTCGGGATCCCGGTAGATGCTGCGATCGCTCATCCAGTCCCGCCCGACCCGGTGCCGGCTTCCGGGCGGTAACTGTCGCGCAGCGTCACGGTGCGGTTGAACACCCCCGGCAGCCTGCTGTCCTTGCAGAAATAACCCAGGCGCTCGAACTGGAAACGCTCCGCCTCGCCGCCCGCGATGGCGGGCTCCAGCACCCCGTCGACTTCCCGCAGCGATTCCGGGTTCAGGTCCGCGGCCAGGGTCGCGGCCGTCGGCTGCGGCACCTTGAACAGACGCTCGTAGATGCGCACCCGGGCCGGCACGCCGCGCGCCGCGTCGACCCAGTGAATCACGCCCTTGGTTTTGAGGCCGCTGGTGTCCTCGCCGCTCTTCGACTCGGGCACGTAACGGCACCTGAGCTCGACGACGTCGCCCGCGGCGTCCTTCACCACCTCTTCGCACTCGATGATGTACCCGTAACGCAGCCGCACCGGCTGATCCGGCGTCAGGCGCTTGAACTTGCGCGGCGGCACCTCGGCGAAATCGTCGCGTTCGATCAGCAGCCGCGGTCCGAACGGCAGCGCGCGCTCACCGAGCTCGGGCTTCTGCGGGTGCCACGGCGCGCTGAGGGTCTCGCCCTCTCCGGGATAATTGGTCAGCGTCACGGGCAGGGGATCCAGCACCGCCATGCCCCGGGGCGCGCTGTCCTCCAGATCCTGGCGAATGCAGAACTCGAGCAGGCTCATCTCCACCAGGTTGTCCTGCTTGGTCACGCCGACCCGTCTGCAGAACTCACGGATGGCGCCCGGAGTGACCCCGCGGCGGCGCAGCCCGGCCAGGGTCGGCATGCGCGGATCGTCCCAGCCGTCTACCAGGCGCTCGTCGACCAGACGGTTGAGCAGACGTTTCGACATCACCGTGTATTCCAGCCCGAGGCGGGAGAACTCGATCTGCGGCGGGTGGAAGTTGACGTTGATGTTGTCCAGCACCCAGTCGTAGAGCGGCCGGTGGTCCTCGAACTCCAGCGTGCACAGCGAGTGGGTGATGCCTTCCAGGGCATCGCAGATGCAGTGGGTGTAGTCGTACATCGGGTAGATGCACC
>JBFISC010000038.1:0-18970 GCA_041608775.1 Pseudomonadales bacterium
GGGGTCCAAAGTTTCCGGGTGCCCGCCTCTGGGCCAGGGTCAGAGAACCGGCAAGGAGAAAGACCGTGGTGATGATGGTTAGAACCGTTGAGCGTTTCATGATCATAGTCCTTTCTCGATTTGTTTCACGTTTGAATCTCATCGACTAGTAATACGTATGGAAGGCCGATCGTGACAGTAAAAGGTAGGTAAACCCTGTCCTTACATTTCTTTACAAATGCTGTAGGACTAGTTAGAGGGCGTTGGGGACAAAACGATATCCCAGACCACGAACCGTGACGAAATGGATTGGATTCTTCTGATCTTGATCCAGCTTTCTCCTTAGCTGACCCACATGAACGTCGACCGTGCGGGTCAGAACTGAGCCGGGGTAATCCCAGACTTCGGCAAGGAGTTCCTCTCTGGAAAGCACTCGATCAGGGTTCTTGATGAAGTAGTGCAGGGTGCCCGGATCCTTGAGCTCCCGGTACTCACCGCTCATCATGTAGACGGTCTGGCCGGCTTGCACTCTGCGGAAGGCGTTCTGGAGCGACTTGAGAGCTGTGGTCGCCGAGGTGCCGTCGTTTGCGTCGCTGCCGCCTCGAGGGTCCACGTAGATCTTCGAGCCACTCACCGGAACATTGCTGCCGACCGGAGGGGGAGTGGCGACAGCGGCACTCGACGAGGTGGTCGCCTGCGCCGTGGTGGTTGTGCTCCCCTCGCCGGAGGTGCCGTCGCCGGCGGCCGTCTCGTCGCCGGTCGGGGTCGAGGTGGCGGCGGTCGTATCGGTCGACTCGGTGGGTTCGGTACTCGTGGTTTCGTCGCCGCCCTCGGTGGTCGACGACGTCGCCGCTTGAACGGCCCCGAAACCCTGGAGATCGATGTCGGAGTCGAACTCGATGCGGAGTTCGGACTCGGCCGATGTGGGCCCGGCCGGTGGGGCCGTGGTGGTGCCGGCGTCGGTTGTGGCGATCTCCTGATCGCAGGAAACGCAGTCATCGCCGACATACAGCAATGTCGCAACGAGCGCCACCCCGCTGATCGTTGACAGCGTCAACCTCTGAATGCCCACGGCCGATGATTCTACACCGGCCGCCTGGACGATCTCGCGAGACGCGCAGGGAATCTGGACATGCTTCGACAACCTTTACCAACTCTAAACCCGATACTCCTCGCCGGTCGTGTTCCTGGCCCGTTCTCGGTGGCTAGTCTGAAGGTGATGCCCAAACCCGGTACCCGCCCGCCGGGCGTCGATCCGGTCGACACCTTGACTTCGTCAGATGACGCCGACGGGTGGCGACCCCTGTCGGAGCGACGAACCGAAGCCGGACGACTCCGCGGCGAGGCTGTTCCGTCGCCTGATCCAGCCCGTTCCGGCGGCCCGGGCTCCGGTGACGGCGCCCGGCCGGGTCGTCTCGAACGGATCGCGGGCCGCCCGATAACGCCACGGATGATGCTGGCTCTGCTGGCCGGTGTGCTCGTGGCCACGGCTGCTCTGGCCGTGCTGAGCACTCCGGCGGGCGGACCCACCCAAACCCATGGGACGCTGGCCGATGAGGTGATGGTCGAGCCGGCGCTGCGCGTCGACAAGTCGACGCCGACCTCGTTGTCGTCGACGGCGTTCGAATCGCCCCCCATCGCCCTCAATCCAAACGCCATCTTCGTCAGTGCCGAGTCCGGCGTCGACGGGGCCGACGGCTCCGGGCCCGATTCGGCCATGAGGTCGTTGCAGGCGGCCCTCGACAGCGTTGATCCCGGCGAAACCGTCTACCTGATGGACGGTGTCTACCGCGACGTGGTCGACCCCGGCAACGCCCACTACATGGCCCGTCGAGGTGGCACCGCCGACCAGCCGGTGCGGATCGAGGCGATGCCCGACCACCGGCCGGTCATCGTCGCGTCCGACGGGAACGGCCTCGAGATTCAGGCCGATTACGTCGAGGTGATCGGGTTGACCGTCAGGGGCGAGGGTTACGAGACCGACGACAATCCCTGGGGTAACGGCATCCTGATCCGTAACTCCCACCACGTCCGGATTGCGGGCAACGAGATCTCCGGCATGCCGCTCAACGGCATCTCCACCGTGGAGAGTTCGAATCTCGTCATCGTCGACAACGAGATCTACGAGAACGCGTTCTGGAATCACTCCCAGGGCAGCGGCATCTCCCTGTGGCATTCGGTGTCCAACGGCCAACCACCGGACGCCGACGGTTACCACGACCGGGTCATCGGGAACCGGGTCTACCGCAACGAGAACAAGGTCACGTCGGTCTGGCGCGACTACGAGGTGATCACCGACGGCAACGGCATCATCATCGACCAGGGGCGGGAGACCAACTACGACGGTCGGGTGCTGGTGGCCAACAACGTCGTGTTCGACAATGGTGGCCGCGGCATCATGGTGTTCGAAACCGATCGGGTCGACGTGATCCACAACACCGTCTATCAGAACGGCCGCACCGCCGATCTGTGGGGTGGACCGACCGAGCTCTCGGCCGCCAAGGCGCGGGACGTCCGTTTCGACAACAATCTCGTGTGGCCCCGTGAGGGCGCCAAAGGCATCAGCGTTTCCAGCGCCGAGGATGTGTCGTCCGTCGGCAACCTGGTTGTGGACACCGGTAACCCCGGTCAGGCTTCGTCGGATGATGTGGTCATGACGGGGGATCCGCTGCTGGTCAATCCGTCGATCGACGAGTCGATCGCCGATTTCCGGCCGACCGGCTCGAGCCCGGCGGTTGGAGCGGCCGCCGACATCAAGCCCCGGCTCAACTGGGATTGGGGCGGTGTCGACCGGCGGCTTACCCGTCCGACGGCCGGGGCCCACGTGGCGACGACCGACTGACGATCAACGATTGTCGAGGCGGTCCGACCCGGTCGAGGGGTCAGCGACCGACCGGTTGCCTGTTGTACAGGTCTTCGAGGCCGCCGACGGAGCCGTGTGTCATCGCGAAGACGGGGCCGTCGTGTGTGCGTCGAACGTGCAGGCCGGCGCTCACGACGGCGATCACGTAGAGCATCCAGCCCTCACGGGAGTTCATCACACCGGACTCCGTGATCGAGATGAGCAGGGCGGAGGAGAGATAGACCAGCGGCCACAGCATGACCGCGCCGGCCGAATGGGCCACCATCGTCAGGGCCCGCGCCGTTGCCCGCACGTAGCCGAACAGCAGCACGAAGACACCGACGAGGCCGAGATCGAGCCATGTCTGGAGAACACCGTTGTGGGCGTGACTCGGCTCCCACCCCTCGGACACCCACACCTCGTGGACCGGGCTGAAGTAGCCACCGAACGCCGCCTTGTAGCCGTGGCCCAGATAGGGCCGTTCACCGATGATGGGAATGAGGCCTTCCCACAGGGGCACGCGCCCGGTCAGGGTGATGTCCTTGTCGAGCCAATCCGCCAACAGCTCGATGTTTGCGGTGGCGACGGCGACGGTGAGGGTCGACAACGCGATGACCGCCACCAGAAAGGCGCCACGAAGCGTGCGGCGGCTTCGGAAGGTGCGGTACACGAGGAGGAGCGAGCACGATCCGAGCGTGGCCACCAGCATGGTTTTCGACTGGGATCCGATCAGCAGTGTGAACCAGACCGGCACACAGAGATAGTAGAGGTGTCGCCAAGGCGGCCCGGATCGTCCGACGACGATGAGGATCGGGATCGCCAGGAGGGCGGTGAATCCGAGGGAGTTCTTCTGGAAGAACACCCCGTCCCACAAGCCGTTGTCGCCGATGCCGTACTGGGGGAGCGCAAGGATGAAGCCCAGGTTCAGGAAGCCGCTGATGGCGAACACGCGGGCGAGCAGTTCGAGGATCTGCGGCAGCGAGAAGCGGAGCACGAGGTAGGTTCCATAGGCGGTGACGGTGAACAGGATCACCGCCTCCTTCAATGTCTGGGGCGGATCGGCCGACCACAGGGTGGATGCCAGCGCCAGCCCGGCCAGGGTGATGAGGGTGAGGTCGAGCTGGAGGGCCCGGATGATCCAGTTGAACCATCCGGCGACACGGGCGATGCCGAGCCCCATCAGCGCCAGCTGCAGCACCACGAGCCGGGGGTTGCCCTGCTCGGCCAGGAAGCTGTCCCGGGTGCGGAACCAGTCCATCGGGAGTTCATGAATGATGATGAAGACCGTGAGCAGCACCAGCATGCGCTCCACCCAGGTTGGCGGAGCCGGGGCCGGCAGGCGCTGTCCATCGACGGTCTCCAGGGCACGCCGGTGGCTGTTTCCGTTGAGCGACCCGGGAGTGCTCGGTCGGGACGATTCGTCGAGCAGCCCGGTGAGGTTTCGATCGGGTCGGTCCGATCCGCGGTGTGCCTCGGCTTGGGCCATGGATCCAGCGTAGACGCAACGTTCGGAAAGCGTCATGGTGCTCGGCTCGAACCCGTCGACCAGCGTCAAACGGGACTGACTTAGGAAACTTGATAGCAAGATTGTCAAGTTTGTGTCGGTCCGATACGATGGGATCACTATGGCAGTTGACCCGAAGAAGTGGACCATCAAGACCAACGAAGCCGTCGCCGCCGCCATCGAACGGGCCGGCGCCGAGTCGAACCCGGAAGTCACCCCCGACCACCTGCTCTCGGCGCTGCTCGGCCAGGCCGAGGGCGTTGTGCTGCCCCTGCTCACCAAGGTGGAGCGACCCGTTGCCGCGCTGCGCAAGGAAACCGAGGAGGCACTGGCCAAGCTCCCCAAGGCCTACGGTACCGAACCGCGCCTGTCCCGTCAGACCAATCGGGTGCTGGCCGAAGCCGACTCGGTTCGGGCAGAACTGGGCGATGACTTCGTTTCCACCGAGCACCTGCTGCTCGCCCTGGCCAACCCCGACATGGGTGGCGCCACCGCCGCCCGCATCAACCTGACCCGTGACGAGCTGCTGGCCGCGCTCCAGGAGGTGCGGGGTTCGCATCGGGTCACGAGCCAGAATCCCGAGGATCAGTTCCAGGCGCTGGAGAAGTACGGCCGCGATCTCACCGAGGCGGCCCGGACCGGCAAGCTCGATCCGGTCATCGGCCGTGACGACGAGATCCGCCGCACGATTCAGGTGCTGCAGCGGCGCACCAAGAACAACCCCGTGCTGATCGGGGAGCCCGGCGTCGGCAAGACTGCCATCGTCGAGGGTCTCGCGCAGCGGATCCTCAACGGCGAGGTTCCCGAGGGGCTCAAGCACAAGCGCATCCTGGCGCTGGACATGGGCGCGCTGATCGCTGGCGCCAAGTTCCGCGGCGAGTTCGAGGAACGGCTGAAGGCGGTGCTGAACGAGCTCTCCAAGCAGGAGGGCAACATCATCCTGTTCATCGACGAGATCCACACCATGGTGGGGGCCGGCAAGGCCGAAGGCGCCATGGATGCGGGCAACATGCTGAAGCCGGCGCTCGCTCGAGGCGAGCTGCACTGCGTGGGTGCCACCACCCTCGACGAGTACCGCCAGCACATCGAGAAGGATGCGGCACTGGAGCGGCGGTTCCAGAAGGTGCTGGTGGACGAACCCAGCGTCGAGGACACCATCGCGATTCTCCGCGGTCTGAAGGAACGCTATGAGCTACACCATGGCGTGGACATCACCGACCCGGCCATCGTTGCGGCCACCCGCCTGTCACACCGTTACATCACGGATCGGCAGCTGCCGGACAAAGCCATCGACCTGGTGGACGAGGCCGCCAGCCGGATCCGCATGGAGATGGACTCCAAGCCGGAAGCCATGGATCGGCTCGAGCGACGGCTGATCCAGCTGAAGATGGAGGCCGAGGCGCTGAAGCACGAGTCCGACGACGCCAGCAAGAAGCGGCTCGGTCTGCTCGAGGAGACGATCGCCGAGGTGGAGAAGGAGTACGCGGATCTCGAGGAAATCTGGACCGCCGAGAAGGCTTCGCTGCGCGGCACCCAGGAGATCAAGGAGGAGCTGGATGCCGCCCGCCTCGAGTTCGAGACGGCGCGTCGGGCCGGTGATCTGACCCGCATGTCCGAGCTCCAGTACGGGCGCATCCCGGAGCTCGAGAAGCAGCTCGCGGATGCCGGCAGCAACGGCGAGGCCGCACCGCGCCAGCTGCTGCGCAACAACGTTACCGAAGAAGAGATCGGCGAGGTGGTGTCGAAATGGACGGGCATTCCCATCTCCAAGCTGCTCGAGGGCGAGAAGGAGAAGCTGCTGCGGCTGGAGGAGCAGCTGCACAAGCGCGTGGTCGGTCAGGACGAAGCGGTCACCGCGGTTTCCGAAGCCGTGCGCCGCTCCCGGGCCGGTCTGTCCGATCCGAACCGGCCGAACGGCTCGTTCATGTTCCTCGGGCCGACCGGGGTCGGCAAGACCGAACTCTGCAAGGCGCTCGCCCAGGTACTGTTCGACACCGAGGAAGCCATGATCCGGGTCGACATGTCCGAGTTCATGGAGAAGCACTCGGTGGCCCGGCTGATCGGCGCGCCGCCGGGTTACGTGGGCTACGAGGAAGGCGGCTATCTCACCGAACGGGTGCGGCGCCGGCCGTACTCGTTGATCCTGCTCGACGAGGTCGAGAAAGCCCACGCGGACGTGTTCAACATCCTGCTGCAGGTGCTCGACGATGGGCGCCTGACGGACGGTCACGGCCGCACCGTGGACTTCCGCAACACCGTGCTGGTGATGACGTCCAATCTCGGCTCGGAGGCGATCCAGACGCTGGCCGAGCAGGGCGACTTCGAGCGGATTCGCAGCACGGTGATGGGGGTGGTTGCCCAGCACTTCCGTCCGGAGTTCATCAACCGGGTTGACGACATCGTGGTCTTCCACCCGCTGGATCGGGATCAGGTGCGTAAGATCGCAGCCATCCAGTTCGATGTTCTCGAGCGCCGCCTGGCGGATCAGGAAATCGAGCTGACCCTGTCGCAGGAGGCTGTAGACGCGCTGGTCGAAGAGGGCTACGACCCGGTGTACGGGGCCCGGCCGTTGAAGCGGGTGATTCAGAAGCGCATCGAGAACCCGCTGGCCTCCCGCCTGCTGGCGGGTGACTTCGCCCCCGGCGACATGATCCGGGTGGGATACCACGACGGTACCTATACCTTCGGACACTGACCCGGGCTGCAGGGGCCTTATTGTATGTTTATACAGTATCCGGTAAGGTTCGCGGCATGAGCGAGACGCTGCCACTGTTCGAAGCCCTGGAGCCGGCATCGGCGGCGCCGCGGCGGGCGCAGCCGGGTCCTCCGGGTGACAGCGGCGACCTGCCGCGCGGCGCGCCGCCGACCCAGGGTAGGAACCGCCGGCCCGGCCCGGGCGCGACCTCCGAACGGGAGCGGCACCTGCGTGCCGCCTGGCGGTTGTCCCGGTCCATGTGGCGGTTTCCCGAGCATTCTGCCCAGCAGACCCGGGCCGGCCTCGCGATCTGCGAGCACCTCCAGGCGCTGCTGGCCGAAGCGCAATCCCCAGATGCCGGCTCCCGGGAGGCGTCACCTCCGGCGGAGCGCGCCGACGGGTAGAAGTTTTCTTGCCGATCTGTGAAGCTTTCACCCCTTCGAAGGCAGCCTGCAGGTACCATCGCCCGGTAGCCCAGGTGTCTTTAAGGACAAGGACTTCATGATCAAGAAATGTCTGTTCCCGGTGGCCGGGTATGGGACCCGGTTCCTGCCGGCGACCAAGGCCATGCCCAAGGAAATCCTGCCCATCCTCGAGAAGCCGCTGGTGCAGTACGGCGTGGAGGAGGCGGTTGAAGCCGGCCTGACCGACATCGGCTTCGTCACCGGCCGCGGCAAGCGCGCCATCGAGGACCATTTCGACGTCAGCTACGAGCTCGAGCACCAGATCGCCGGCACCGGCAAGGAAAAGGCCCTCGAAGGGATCCGGTCGCTGATCGAGCGCTGCACCTTTTCCTACACCCGACAGATCGAGATGAAAGGCCTCGGCGATGCGGTGCTTAAGGGCCGCACCCTCATCGGCGACGAGCCGTTCGCGGTCGTTCTGGCGGACGACCTGTGTTTCGGCGAGGGCACAGGGGTGCTCTCGCAGATGGTGAACCTGTTCCGGCAGTTCCGCTGCAGCATCGTCGCCATCGAGGAGGTGCCCGAGGACCAGACGCACTCCTACGGCGTGATCGCCGGAGACGCGCTCAGCGACCGGCTGTTCCGGGTCACGGATATGGTTGAGAAGCCGGCGCCCGAGCAGGCGCCCAGCAACCTCGCGATCATCGGCCGCTACATCCTGACGCCGGACATCTTCGGCCTGCTGGAGTCCACGCCGGCCGGCAAGAACGGCGAGCTGCAGATCACCGACGCCCTGCTGCGCCAGGCCAGGGAGGGTTGCGTGATCGCTTACAAATTCGAAGGCCGCCGCTTCGACTGCGGTTCCGTGGCCGGCTACGTCGAGGCGACGAACTACTGCTATCGGGAAATGCAGCGCAGGGAGGGTTGATGGCCCGGGACGCGGCACTGCAGGCGGCGCTCGATCAGGTGCGCTCGCGTCCCTGGCAGGCGCAGGTGCTCGAGGCGCCGGTTCCCGTCGAACGGCTGCCGACCCCGGCGCTGATCCTCGACGCGGAAGCCTTCGAGCGCAACCTGGCCCGGATGGCCACGTTTCTGGCCGGCAAAGGCAAAGGCTTCCGTCCCCACGCCAAGACCCACAAGTGTCCGTTGATCGCGGCGCGCCAGATCGAGGCCGGCGCCGTCGGGGTCTGTGCCGCCAAGCCGGCGGAGGCGGTCGTGCTGGTCAACGCCGGCGTCGATCGGGTGCTGCTGACCTCGCCCGTGGTGGACGCGGCCAAGGCCGAAGTCCTGGTGGAGTTGTCCGGCGTCAGCGGGCATCTCGACATGGTTGTCGACGGCGAGCTTGGCCTGGATGTGCTGGCCGCGGCTGCGGCGGCCGCGGACTCGACGACCGGCGTGCTGGTGGATGTGGATGTGGCCATGGGCCGCACCGGAACCCGGGATCTCGATGCGATCCTGCGCCTCGCCGAACGGGCAGCCGCCGCAGCCGGCCTGGCGTTTCGAGGCATCCAGCATTACGCCGGCCACCTCATGCACGTCAAGGGTCGCGCGCGGCGCCGGGAGAAGTCACTGCGTCTCTGGGAGTCCGTCGCCACCGTCGTGGCGGCGCTGCACGAGCGCGGGTTGGGGCCGGAAGTGGTCACCGGCGGTGGCACCGGGACCTACGACATCGATTGCGACGTTGCCGAGATCACCGATCTGCAGGTGGGCAGCTACATCTTCATGGACCAGGAGTACCGCCTGATCGGCGGCCGCGACGGCGACTGGTTCGATGATTTCGAAGTATCGCTTCAGGTACTGGCCACCGTAATCAGCCAGCCCACGAAGGCGGCCGTGACCGTCGACGGCGGCTACAAGTCGTTCGCTTCCGACTCGGTGAACCCCGAGCCGCTGGGGCTGAGCGACAGCGAGTTCCGCTTCGCCGGCGACGAGCACGGCGTGCTGCTGCTCAAGGCGCCCACCCAGGAGCCTCTGCTCGGCAGCGTGCAGCGTTTCATCGCGCCGCATTGCGATCCCACGGTCAACCTCTACGATTGGTACTGGATCTGCCGCGACGGCATGGTGGCCGAGATGTGGCCGATCGCGGCGCGGGGCTGTTCCTGGTAACCGGGCGCCGCCCGCCGACGAAACGGAGACAACCCGACATGTTGGAGATCGTGCAATCCGGCGGCTGGCTGATGGTGCCCATTCTGCTGTGCAGCATCGTCGCCGCTGCCATCAGCGTCGAACGGCTATGGACGCTGCAGCGCTCTCGTATCACCCCGAAGAACCTGCTCGCCCAGGTCTGGAGCGCGCTGCGCAACAACGAGATGGACGGTCAGCGGATCCGCGATCTGCGGGCTTCGAGCCCGCTCGGGCAGGTGCTGTCGGCGGGCGTCGCCAACGCCAAGCGCGGCCGTGAGGTGATGAAGGAAGCGATGGAAGAGGTCGCAGGCCAGATCAGCCACGATCTGGAGCGCTATCTCACCTCGCTCGGGATCATTGCCTCGATCTCCCCGCTGCTCGGACTGCTCGGCACCGTGGTAGGCATGATCAAGGTGTTTACCGCGCTCATGCTGGAAGGCGCCGGGAATGCCAACGTGCTCGCCGGGGGTATTTCCCAGGCCCTGATCACCACCGCGGCGGGATTGTCGGTGGCGATACCGGCCATCATGTTCCATCGCTTCTTCCTGCGCCGGGTGGATGAGCTGGTCGTGACCATGGAGCAGGAGGCGGTGAAGCTGGTGGAGATGATGCAGGGCGGTCCCGAGGACGAGCCTCGGCTATGAACTTCCGGCGCCGGCGGCGGGACGAGGCGGGCGTAGATCTGACGCCGCTCATCGACGTCGTGTTTCTGCTGCTGATCTTCTTCATGGTCTCCACCACGTTCATCCGCGAGACCCAGCTGAAGATCGATCTGCCAGAGGCCAGCGGCGAGCTCCAGGAAATCGAGGAAGACATCATCGAGATCACCGTCGACCGCCGCGGCGACTACGCGGTGAACCAGCAGCTTCTGGTGAACAACGAGCTCGACACGCTGCTGCGGGCCCTGCGCGAGCGCCTCGGCGATCGCGAGCCGACCCTGCGGGTGATCATCACCGCCGATGCGAGCGCCGCTCATGCAGACGTCGTGCGCGCCATGGACGCGGCGGGTCGGGTCGGGCTGTCCCGGGTCAGCATTACCACGCGCCAGCCCGAAGAGGACGAGTAGCCGGCGATGGCCGTGACCGAGGTGTCAATCCCGGTGTCCGGGGCGAAGGCTCCAAACGCGTTCGGCGCCAGCGATTGGCAGACCTACAAGCGTCTGCTGGCGTACGTCCGCCCCTACTGGCCGCTGTTCGTGCTGTCGGTGCTGGGGTTCTTCGTCGGCAGCGGCGCGGAAGCGTTCTTCGTCAAGCTGTTCGGGGATCTGATCGATTCCTGGGACCAGACCGCGGTTCAGGCCGCCTACAGCATCCCGCTGCTGATGCTGGGTGCGGCGCTGGCCCGCGGCTTCGGCGAGGTCCTCGGCGAGCTGCTGCTGAGTCAGATCTCCTTCGGCGTGGTGCACAACGTGCGCACCCAGCTCTTCGACCAGCTGCTGCAGATGCCGAGCGCCTACTTCGACGCCAGCTCCCAGGGTCATCTGGTGTCCCGGCTCACCTACAACGTGGCTCAGCTGCGCGACACCGGTACGGACGCGCTGAAGTCCGTCATTCAGGACGGCGGCAAGGTGATCGTCTATCTGGACTACATGCTGTTCCTCAGCTGGAAGCTCACCGCCATCTTCGTTGCCACAGCGCCGGTGGTGGCGTTGGTCGTGGTCTATGCCAGCCGTCGCTTCCGGCGCATCAGCAGACGCATCCAGAACTCCATGGGCGATGTCACCCACGTGGCCTCGGAGGCGGTGGGTGGCTACCGGGTGGTGCGCATCTTCGGCGGCGAGCGCTACGAGCGCGAGCGCTTTCACCGATCCAGTCGCAGCAACCAGCGGCAGAACCTGAAGATGGTGGCCACCAAGGTGATCAGCACCCAGGTCGTGCAGATCTTCGTGGTGGGGGCTCTGGCCCTGCTGATCGCGCTGCTGTTCCGTCCCGAGGTCGGTGGCGGTCTCAGCACCGGCCAGGTGGTGACCTTTCTCGGTCTGGCCGCCATGCTGGCGAACCCGATCCGCAAGCTGTCCGAGGTGAATGCCAGGTTGCAGCGGGGGCTGGCGGCGGCCGAGGACATATTCGGTCAGATGGACCAGGCGCTCGAGATCGACGAAGGCGACTTGGAGGTGGATCGGGTCGAAGGGCGGCTGGAGTTCCGCAATCTCAATTTTTCCTATGAAGGCCCCGGGGGCCGAACGCCCGTTCTGCGAGACGTCAATCTGACCATCGAGCCCGGCCAGACGGTGGCGCTGGTCGGAAAGTCCGGGAGCGGCAAGTCCACCCTGGCCAGTCTGATCCCGAGGTTCTACGAGCCGACCTCCGGGGAGATCCTGCTCGACGGTCGTCCCCTTGCCAGCTACACGCTTGCCTCGCTGCGCCGCCAGATCGCGCTGGTCACCCAGCAGGTGACGCTGTTCAACGACACCCTGGAGCGGAACATCGCCTACGGGGCGCTGGCCAACGCCGAACCGGCCGCGCTTCGGGACGCGGTGGTTCGCGCGCACGCCGACACCTTTACCGACGAGCTGCCGGAGGGGCTGGACACGGTGGTGGGCGACGATGGCGTGCTGCTGTCCGGCGGGCAGCGGCAGCGGGTGGCCATTGCCCGGGCGCTTCTGAAGAACGCCCCGCTGCTGATTCTCGACGAGGCCACCTCGGCGCTGGATACCGAATCCGAGCGGCACATCCAGGCAGCGCTGGAGGAGGTGATGCGCGGCCGCACCACGATCGTCATTGCCCACCGACTGTCCACCATCGAAAACGCCGACGTGATTCTGGTCATGGAAGACGGGCGCATCGTCGAGAGCGGCGATCACCGCTCGCTGCTCGAGCAGGGTGGGGCCTACGCGGCCCTCTACGACGCTCAGTTCGAGGAGTCGGCAAAGCGTCCCGAGCGGCCGCCGCGACCGCCCCTTGCCCCGGTCCCGCTGCCGGCCACGGCGCCGCTGCTGGACTCCCAGTCCAGGCTGGTGAGGGCGTGGTATTCCGACGCGGGCTGGGTGAAGGTGCTGACGCCGCTGGAGTGGCTCTATCGGCGGCTGGCGGAGCGTCGCCGCCTCCGCTATCAGGGTGGCGCACGAACGCCGTGGCGGGCGCCCGTTCCCGTGATCGTGGTCGGAAACATCGCCGTGGGCGGTACCGGGAAGACCCCGCTGGTGATCTGGCTGGCGCGCTGGCTCGCCGACCGCGGCTGTCGGCCCGGCATCGTCTCCCGCGGCTACGGAGGCCGGGCCGGCCGCACCCCGCGCCTGGTCGGCGCCGAGACCGATCCCGAGCTCAGCGGCGACGAGGCACCGCTGCTGGCGGCACGAACCGGCTGTCCGGTCGCGGTCTGCGCAGATCGGCCCCGCGCGGTGAAGCACCTGCTCGATGCGCATGCGTGCGATCTGGTCATCGCCGATGATGGCCTGCAGCACTACGCGCTGGATCGGGACGTGGAGATCGCGGTGGTGGATGGCAGCCGTGGCCTCGGCAACGGCCGCTGCCTGCCGGTCGGTCCCCTGCGGGAACCGCCGGATCGCCTCGAGCGGGTCGACTTGGTGATGATCAACGGCGCCGGCCGGTGGCAGTGGCCGGAGGCCGGCGTCATGACGGTGGAAGCCCGTCGCGTCGTGCGGGTGGCTACCGGCGAAGCGGTGTCCGTGGAGGAATTCGCCGAAGGGCATCCGGAAGTTCATGCGGTGGCCGGGATCGGCAACCCCTGGCGGTTCGCGGACAGCCTGAGGCTTGCCGGGATCCGGCCACTGCTGCACGCCTATCCAGACCATCACGCCTTCGACGGCTCCGAGGTGGAGTTCGACGATGAGCTGGCGGTGGTCTGCACGGAGAAGGACGCGGTCAAGCTGCGCCGCGTCGACCGGCTGCCGGATCAGTGCTGGTACCTGGAAGTCGATGCGGTCCTCGCGGAGCCGGTCCGGAGCCGGCTCGAGCAGACGCTGCGCAACCACGGCATCGTGCTGACGTGAGCGGGTCGTTCAAGGTGGTGATCCCGGCGCGCTACGCGTCCACCCGGTTGCCTGGCAAGCCGCTCGCGGACATCGGCGGATTGCCGATGATCGCGAGGGTGGTGGAGCGGGCGGTGGCGTCCGGTGCCGCGCAGGTGGTCGTTGCCAGCGACGACGAGCGGGTGCTCGAGGCGGTTCGGGACCAGCCCTGCGAGGCGCGGATAACGCGCTCCGATCACGTCTCCGGATCCGATCGGGTAATGGAGGTGGCAGCCGCCTGCGGCTGGCCCATGGACGCGGTGGTGGTGAACGTGCAGGGCGACGAGCCGCTGATCCCGCCCGTCGTCATTTCCCAGGTGGCGTCGCTGTTGCTGCAGGACCCTGACTGCGGCGTCGCGACGCTCTGTCAGACGGTGACCGAGCGCGAGCTCGTCTTCGACCCGAACGTGGTCAAGGTGGTGATGGGCAGCGACGGCTTCGCCCGCTACTTCTCCCGGGCCCCGGTGCCGTTCGCGCGGGAAGCCTTTCGCGCCGGCCCGGCCGGGGCCGGCCCGCTGCCGCACGCTGGGCGCTGGCGGCGTCACATCGGGATCTACGGCTACCGCGTGGCCGCTCTGCAGCAGTTCGTGAGTCTGCCCGTCGGGGAGCTCGAGCGCATCGAGTCTCTGGAGCAGCTGCGGCTGGTGGAACGTGGTATCGGCATCCGGGTGGCCGAAGCACTCGCGCCGGTACCGGCGGGCGTGGACACGCCGGCGGACCTGGAGCGGGTGCGGCGGCAGCTCACCGGCAGCGCGTGAGCGTGGCCCCGGAGCCCTGTTACCTGACCGGATTTCTCGGGTCGACGCAGGCCGAGGCGCTGTTTCAGGAGCTGCTCGGCGGGGTGCCCTGGCGGCACGAGCGTGTGCACCTCTACGGACGCCGGGTCACGGTGCCGCGTCTACTCGGCTGGTACGGCGAGCCGGGCCTCAACTACCGCTACGCCGGTGTTGACCATCGCTGCGAGGGCTGGCGGCCGTCGCTGGCGGCACTGCGTGAGCGGCTGGATCGCGAGCTCGGCGTGCCGAGCAATCTGGTGCTGCTGAACCGCTACCGCGACGGGACTGATTGCATGGGCTGGCATCGGGATGACGAACCCGGTCTGGCGCGCCGGATCGTCTCCGTGAGCCTCGGCGCCCAGCGGCGATTCCTGGTTCGCCCGCCGGGGGACGAGGGCCGGCCGGCTCGGGAACGCTCGCAGGCGTTCGACCTCGAGCACGGATCCGTGCTGGTCATGGATGGCGGCTGGCGCCACAGCCTGCCGCGCACCCGCCGGCCGGTGGGCGAGCGGATCAATCTGACCTTCCGCCTGGTCGACGGAGTGACCCCTTGAGCGCTCCTCTCGACGACGTGAACACCCTTGGCGTCGCCGCCACCGCAGACCGGCTGCTGGCCGTCGATTCCGAGCGGGTCCTGCAAGACCTGGTCAGGGAGCGGCTGCGCGCTGCGGCCGCAGTTCGAGAGCCCCTGACCGTGCTTGGCGGTGGCAGCAACGTGGTGCTGAGAGATCGTGTGCCCGGCGTCGTGGCGCTGATGCGGATGCGCGGTTACCGGCTGGAGCGCCAGGGTCGCGGCACGGCGCACGTGACCGCGGCGGCCGGCGAGCGCTGGCATGACCTGGTGCGCCGGACGCTCGGCGGAGGCTGGGCGGGTCTGGAGAACCTGGCGCTGATTCCAGGGTCGGTGGGCGCCGCGCCGATCCAGAACATCGGCGCATACGGCGTGGAGCTCGCTGACCGATTCGTCCGCCTTCGGGCCCTGGACCCGGACAGCGGGCAGGTGCGGCAATTCGATCGCGCCGCCTGTGGTTTCGGGTATCGCGACAGCATTTTCAAGTCCGGGGAAGGCGAGGGGCTGATCGTCCTCGATCTGACCGTGTCCCTGACCCGGAGGGGCGCGGCGAAGATCGATTACCCGGATCTGCGCGTCGAGCTGGAGCGGCTGGGCTGGGCAAAACCCACGCCGATCCAGGTCGCCGAGGCAGTGATCCGGATCCGGCGCCGGAAGCTGCCGGATCCGCGCTTCCTGGGCAACGTGGGCAGCTTCTTCAAGAACCCGGTCGTGGCGGGGTCGGCCGCCGACGCCCTGCGCCGGCAGCTGCCCGGACTTGCGCTGCGACCGGCGGGTTCGGGAATGGTCAAGCTCTCCGCCGCGCAGCTGATCGACGCCTGCGGGTGGAAGGGGCGTCGGACGGGAGCGGTGGCCGTCTGGCTTCGGCAGCCGCTGGTGCTCTGCAACCACGGCGGCGCCCGGGGCCGCGACGTGCTGGCGCTGAGTGACGAAATTCGTCGCGACGTCTGGAAGCGTTTCCGGGTGGATCTGGTTCTCGAGCCCCGGGTCGTCGGTGAAGACGACCCGGCGGCTCATTGAGCTCAGGCCTTGCCTTCGGCCTTGAGCCTGGCCTCGCGCTCGCGTCGCCGCACCTCGCGCGGGTCGTTGTAGGCCCGCTTTGGTTCTGCTTCGCCTGCATCGGCCGCTGCGGCGTCCGCCTGCCCGGCGTCGCTGGCCTGCTCGGGCTCGGACGCCTCCGGTGCGGCCTCCTCCGGCTTGCCACGCTCAGGCTCCTCTGTCGGGGCCTCGCCCGTTGTCTGCGACGCGGCGCCGCCGGTGGCTGCAGTCGGTGGCGCGACGTCCGCCGTCTCCGCCGACTGTTGCTCGGTCAGATCGCTCCGGCCGGCGGAGTCCTCGGCCGCGCCGGCCTCGGCCTGGTCGGCTGTGGCAGAGCCGCCCGACCCGGCCTCGCCCGGGCTGGTGGGGGTCGCCGCCGGCTGCGGTCGCGGCGGCAGTGGTTGGGAGTCGTCCAGCTTGGCGCGATCCCGATAAGGCATCCGTTTGCTTGCCGCCAGGGCCTCGGCCGACGGCCGACGATCCTCCAGCGCAACGATCTCCGCCTGGGAGTCGGGCAGCTCGTCAGCCTTTGCTCGCGACTGGTTCTGCTCGGCGGCCGCGTCGGTGTCGCTGCTGCCGGCGCCGCTGCGTCCCCGACCGCCGCGGCCACCGCGCCGCCGGCGGGGCCGGGACTCTCCCTCGGCGCGGCCGCCGCTACCGTCGCCGCCATCGGCATTGCCGCCGGCACCGGCGCCGCGACCGTTGCCGCGCTCCGGGTCCTGATCCTGGCCGCCGCTGCGGTCGTCGGCCGCCGTGCGCGCGGGGCGGCGCGACGGCTTGTCGCCGCCGCGAGCCTCATCACCGTCGCGGTTCCGGGATCGCGACGATCGCCGCCGTGAGCGCCCACCGCCCTCTCTTTCCTCGCCCTCCTGGCGGCGTGCCTCGCCTTGCTGGCGCCGGCCGCCGTCATCGCCGCTGCCGCTTCGGCCGCCGGCCGGCGACTCGGACGACTTGGGGGCTCTCGCCGATGGTCGCTCCTGCTCTGCCGGTGCGGTGCTCAGCGGCAGCGGACCCGACTCCGCCGCGGCGGGACCCGCCCCGAACAGGGTGGCGCTGATGCGCTTCAGCAGCCCGGCTCGCGGCTGCGACGCCTGGACGGCGGTCGACGCTTCGCGGGCCGCAGCCGCCGGCGCGGCGGGTGCGGCAGGAGCGTCAGGGACGGCAGCCGGGGTGCCCGGTTCGGGGCTGAGCTCGGGACGCGGGCGGGGTGCCGGTTGGCGGGGTGCGACCGCTGCCACCGCCGCCTGCCTGGCGACCGGGCTCGGTTCTTTCGGCATCTCCAGCTCCACCTCCTGCTCCCCGACGGCGGTGAGGTCGTAGCTCATGGATGCGCTTTCTTCGGCGACCTGGTCGTCCCGGATGCGCTGAACCTCGTAGTGCGGCGTCTCCAGGTTCACGTTGGGGATGATCATCAGGTGAGCGCCTGTGCGCTGCTCGATCTGATAGACGTCGCCGCGCTTCTCGTTCAGCAGATAGGCGGCTATGTTGAGCGGCACCAGCGCGCGGATGATGGAACTGCGTTCCTTGAGCGCTTCTTCCTCCATCACCCGGAGAATGGCCAGCGCCAGGGAACGCACGTCCCGGATTCGGCCCTGGCCGCTGCAGCGCGGGCAGACTTCCGTGGTCAGGTCGTCCAGAGAGGGCCGCAGCCGTTGCCGCGACATTTCCAGCAGACCAAATCGGGAGATGCGACCTACCTGCACCCGGGCGCGATCGGCGTCCAGCGCCTCGCGCATCTTGTTTTCCACCGCGCGCTGGTTCTTGGTGCTCGACATGTCGATGAAATCGATCACGATGAGCCCGCCCACGTCGCGCAGACGCAGCTGACGTGCGATCTCCTCGGCGGCTTCCAGGTTGGTGTTGAGGGCGGTCTCTTCGATGTCGGCGCCCTTGGTGGCCCTCGCGGAGTTGATGTCGATGGACACCAGCGCCTCGGTGGGATCGATCACCAGGCTGCCACCGGACGGCAGGCGCAGGGTGTGCTGGAAGGCCATCTCGATCTGGCTCTCGATCTGGTAGCGGCTGAAGAGGGGGATCGAGTCGGCGTAGAACTTCACCTTGTCGGCGTACTGAGGCATGACCTGCTCGATGAACGTGCGGGCCTCCTCGAACGCCTCTTTGCCATCGATGAGCACCTCGCCAACGTCCTTGCGCAGGTTGTCCCGAATCGCCCTGACGATCACGTTGTTTTCCTGGTAGATCAGTGTCGGCGCTTTCTCTTCGGCCTCGGCTTTCTGGATCGACTCCCAGAGTTGCATGAGGTAATCCAGATCCCACTGCAGCTCTTCGGCGCTGCGGCCGACGCCGGCGGTACGCACGATCACGCCCATGCCCTGAGGAATCTCGAGCTGACCGAGCGCTTCGCGCAGCTCGTCGCGGTCATCTCCCTCGATACGACGTGAGATGCCGCCAGCGCGAGGGTTATTCGGCATCAGGACGAGGTAGCGGCCGGCCAGGCTGATGAACGTGGTGAGGGCGGCACCCTTGGTGCCACGTTCTTCCTTGTCGACCTGCACGAGTATCTGCTGGCCCTCGGAGACCAGTTCCTGAATCATCATGCGGCCGCCGTTATCGCCCTTGTCCGTGGCGCTCTCTTTGAAGTACTGGCGGGCGATCTCCTTGAGCGGCAGAAACCCGTGACGCTCGGAGCCGAAATCGACGAAGGCGGCTTCGAGGCTGGGCTCCACCCGGGTAATCCGGGCCTTGTAGATGCTGGCTTTCTTCTGCTCCCGGTCGCGGTTCTCGATGTCCAGGTCGTAAAGCCTCTGTCCATCCACCAGCGCGACGCGCACCTCTTCGGGCTGGGTGGCGTTGATCAGCATTCTCTTCATGTTCTTTTGTTCCTTGTTCTGGATGCCACTGGCATCCGTATTGCCGGCAGGCGAGCGAGCAGTCGCGGGCGAACACGGGATCGCAGGCGGCGGCAGGATAGAAACGGGAGCTCAGGCGCGTGGAAACGTGGGCAAGCGCGGAATCGCGGCTGGATGCTGTCGGGGCACTGCTCGGGCAGCACCCAGCGGGGGCGGGTCGCGGCGCCGTTCCGTCGCGCTAGAGCCTCGTGCGGTCA
>JBFISC010000039.1:0-18626 GCA_041608775.1 Pseudomonadales bacterium
GGGCTGCTGAACGTCACCGAGTCCAGCGTTCGCCGCAGCAGCACGTCGCCGCTGGACCAGAACAGCTCGCCGGCCGATGCCCAGCCGGCGAAATCGGCGCCGACGTCGGTCAGCCGCACCAGCGGCAGCGACGGTTTGGCGAGATCGACGCGAACGTCCTGCAGGTTCGGATTGATCAGCGCGGCAACGTATAGCTGATTGGCGTGGGTGACCAGCGCGTGCCGGCCGTCCGGAGCCAGGCGAACGTCCTCGGCGGCCACCTCGTCTTCCGCCAGGTAGATGCCCGGTCCCTTCACGACCAGCTCCGTGCGCCGATCCGAGCCGTCGAAGCGCACGGACATGAGCCCGGCGCCGTCACCGTTTCCGGGCTGGTAAAGATAGATGCGGTCATCCTCCGGGCCGAAATGCGGACGCCCGAAGCCCCGGCTCGGCATCACCAGCGACGATGCGCCCCCGTCGGCCGGCAGCCAGACCACGTCCGAGCCGACGGGCGCGCCGTAATCGTTCTCGCGCTGCAGGCGCTCGTGGCTCGACGCGCGCAGCGCCACCAGCCGCTTGCCGTCGGGCGTGTGCGCAGGATCCGAGTAGAACGCCGCCGTCTCGGTTAGCCGGCGCGGCTCGCCGCGGCTGTCGGCGCGCTGCCGCCAGAGGTGGCCGCCGGCCGAGCTCCAGCTGACGAAGGCGAGGTAGCGGCCATCCGGCGACCAGTCCGGGTGGAAGGCCGCGGTGCCTTCCGGCGACACGGCTAGGACCTCCGCGCTGGCGAAGTCGTAGGTGTAGATGCGGGTGAACGCCGAGAAGGCGAGCCTGCTGCCGTCGGGCGACACCGCCGGGTCGCGGATCAGCCGCGCCCTCACCGGCCCCACCCCGAGGCGGTACGGAAACCGCAGCGCCGGCCCGAGGCCCTGATTGACCGTCAGCTCGAACGGTACCTCGGAAACGGCGCCGCTTTCGACGTCCAGGCGGTGGATACCGCCGTCGCGCGCGAACAGCAGCGACCGCCCATCCGGGGTGAACGCGTACCCGGGCAGCAGGTCACGGGTGAAGCGCGACTCCTGCTCGTCGCGGGTCACCGGGAAGACCAGCCAGCGGTCCCGGCCGGTGGCGAGATCACGGACCCGCAGCCCGGTCTGCTGCGCCACCCGGGTCGCGTACACCAGATGCCGGCCGTCGGGTGACAGGCGCGGGCGGAACGCGCTGCCCTGGGCTCCGGTAAGCCGATCCTGAGCGCCGCTGCGCAGATCGTGGCGCACGATCTGCCACAGCGGCAGCTGCAGGTTGTAGCCGAAGCCGCCGGTCTTGTACGCGTAGTAGAGGTAACGACCGTCCGGATCGTACACCGCACCGAGGCTGTTGCCGCGCTGGTCAGCCGGTGTGCGCGACCCTGCCTTGGCCCTGGTCAGGCGCAACCCCTTCCCGCCCTGAACGTGATACGCCCAGACCTCGTAGGTTCCCAGGCCCCAGGTGGTACGTGAGGCAATTACATGCGATCCGTCTGGCGCCCAGGCGGGCGAGGCGAACTGGGCCTGATCGTCATTGTCGCTCAGGCGCTGCGGGTCCTCGCCATCGATGCCGATGGTCCAGACGTTCTCCGCGCCGTCGCGATCGCTGACGAAGGCGATGCGGTCGCCGGCGGGGGAAAAAGCGGGCTGGCTGTCGAATGCCATGCCGCTGGTCAGCGGTCGCGCGCGGCCGCCGCCGAGCGGCAACAGGTACAGATCGCCCAGCGCCTCGAGGACCAGGGTTTTGCCGTCCGGCGACACGTCAAGCGACAGCCAGCTCACGGCATCGGTGTCGAACTCCACGGTGCGCGCGGCCTCGAGATCCAGCCCTCCGGTCGGCAGCTCGCCCACGGCGGCAGCGGCAGAAAGGCAGAGCAGCAGCGGCTTGAGCACGGACACCTCGATGGCAACGGACGACGCGGCAGGCCAGGCGAGTGTACCCCGCCGCAAACGAGGGCGGGGTACACTAGCGTGATGGCGACCGACAACCTGCGCATCACCCGGACCCATCCGCTGATCTCACCCGCCGTGCTGGAAGAGGAGCTGCCCCTGCCGGATGGCGCCTCGACTCTGGTGAGCGCGTCCCGGGCGGCGATCCAGGCCATCCTCGCCGGCGACGACCCGCGACTGCTCGCCATCGTCGGCCCCTGCTCGATTCACGATCCCGCGGCCGCGCTCGACTATGCTGAGCGCCTGGAGCCGGTCGCGGCCCAGGTTTCCGGGCAGATCTTCTGCGTCATGCGGGTGTATTTCGAGAAGCCGCGCACGGTGGTGGGCTGGAAGGGGCTGATCAACGATCCGGGACTCGATGGCACCTACCAGATCAACCGCGGCCTGCGGCTGGCGCGCCAGCTGCTGCTCGACGTCGCCCAGACCGGGCTGCCGGCCGGCACCGAGTTCCTCGACACCACCTTCGGCCAGTACTACACGGACCTGATCAGCTGGGGCGCCATCGGCGCCCGCACCGTGGAGTGCCAGATTCACCGCGAGCTGGCGTCGGGACTCTCCATGCCGGTCGGCATCAAGAACCGGACCGACGGCGACGTGCAGGTGGCCATCGATGCCATCCGGGCCGCAGCCCACAAGCACCTGTTCCCGTCGCTGACCAAGGAGGGCGCGCCCGCCATCCTGGAAACCAGCGGCAACCCGGATTGCCATCTGGTGCTGCGCGGCGGGAGCGAGCCGAACTACCACGCGGAGGCCGTGACCGCCGCCCAGGCCCTGCTGCGTCAGGCCGGCCTGGCGGACACGGTCATGGTGGACTGCAGCCACGCCAACAGCAGCAAGGACCCGGAGCGCCAGCCGGAGGCGGCGCGATCGGTGTGCGAGCAGCGGCTCTCCGGCAATCGCGGCATCCGCGCCATCATGGTGGAGAGCCATATCATCGGGGGCCGACAGGACATCGGCCCGAACCTGCGCTACGGTCAGAGCATCACCGACGCCTGCCTCAGCTTCGACGCGACCCGCGCCCTGCTGCTCGAACTCGCCGACCACCTCGCCGCCGATTGAGGTGGCAGTTCTCCCCAGGGGGAACTGCTAAGCCGATGCGCCCGCATCGGCCGATGCTCCCAGCATCGGCCGGTACCTGAGCATCACCCGGCTGCCTTCCCTGAGACCGTTGCGGAACCGCGGCCCCCAGACGATCCAGGACAGGGAGTACTTTTCCCCGAACTGTTCGAGCAGCCGCGCATGCTCATCGGGGTCTTCGATCTGGGAAACACCCGCCAGGGTGGAAGGCAGGAAACGGTAGGCACCGTCGGACTCCGTCCACACCCCCTCGTCACCCACCCACAGGCGCGCGCGATCGAGCCCCTGGCGGACTGCCCGGGCCCGCCAGGCGTCGGTCGCGGTCACCACCACCGCGTCACCGCCGTCGGCCACGAACCAAACCTCCGCCTGACAGCGGCTCTCGCGGCCGTCGCGAAGCAGCGGCGTGACGTAAACCAGATCGGACCCCGCCATGGCGCGGGGCAGCGCAGCGCCATCGGCACCCGCCGCGCGCAGCGGACGCGCCAGCAGCGCGGCGCCGAGAGCGCTGCCGCCCAGGCGCAGCGCCCGACGGCGGCTGATCTTCGCAGCGTGTGTGTCGTCGTGTCTCACCCGTGACCTCCCTTCCAGCTCATCGCCTCAAACCTCGACGGTGCGCAACCGCTCTGCGATCTTCGCCGACCAGATCTGCGGACCCTGCTGATGCACCGATTCGCCGCGGCTGTCCACGGCGAGGGTGACCGGCATGTCCTTCACCTCGAACTCGTAGATGGCCTCCATGCCGAGCTCCGGAAAAGCCAGCAGCGTCGACTTCGTGATCGCCTTGGCCACCAGGTACGCCGCGCCGCCCACGGCGATCATGTACACGGCCCGGTTGTCGCGGATGGCCTCCACCGCCGCCGGACCGCGCTCGGCCTTGCCGACCATGCCGATGAGGCCCGTCTGTTCCAGCATGGTGCGGGTGAACTTGTCCATTCGGGTCGCCGTGGTTGGACCCGCCGGGCCGACCACCTCGTCCCGCACCGGGTCCACCGGGCCGACGTAGTAGATCACCCGGTTGGTCAGGTCCACCGGCAGCGGCTCGCCGCGCTCGAGCAGGTCGGTGAGCTTCTTGTGGGCCGCGTCCCGGCCAGTCAGCAGCTTGCCGTTCAGCAGCAGGGTCTCTCCCGCCTTCCAGGACGCCACCTCTTCCCGGGTCAGGGTGTCCAGGTTGACCCGGCGCACGTCGTCGCCGAGCTCGAACGCGATGTCCGGCCACTCGGACAGGTCGGGCGGCTCGAAGGTCGCCGGACCGGATCCGTCCAGCGTGAAGTGCACGTGGCGGGTGGCGGAGCAGTTCGGAATCACGGCCACCGGCTTGTTGGCCGCATGGGTCGGGTACTCCTTGACCTTCACGTCCATGACCGTGGTCAGCCCCCCGAGACCCTGTGCGCCAATGCCCAGCGCGTTCACCTTGTCGAACAGCTCGAGGCGCATTTCTTCGGCGTGGCTTGCCGGCCCTCGTGCCTTGAGCTCGTGGATGTCGATGGGCTCCATCATCGACTCCTTGGCGAGCAGCATGGCCTTCTCCGGCGTCCCCCCGATGCCGACACCGAGCAGACCGGGCGGGCACCAGCCGGCGCCCATCTGCGGCACCACCGACAGCACCCAGTCGACCACCGAGTCCGAGGGGTTCAGCATCGCGAACTTCGCCTTCGCCTCGCTGCCGCCGCCTTTCGCCGCGATCTCGACGCTGACCTTGTCCCCGGGCACGATCCGGTAGTGGATCACCGCCGGCGTGTTGTCCTTGGTGTTGCTGCGGCCGCCGTCCGGATCCGCCAGCACCGATGCCCGCAGCACGTTGTCGGGATGCCCGTAGGCACGGCGTACACCCTCGTTGATCATGTCATCGAGGCTCATGTCCGCTTCCCAGCGCACATCCATGCCGACCTCGACGAAGGCGATGACGATGCCCGTATCCTGGCAGATGGGTCGCTTGCCGACGGCGCACATCCGGGAATTCACCAGCACCTGGGTCAGCGCCGCCTTGGCCGCGGGCGATTCCTCCTTTTCCCATGCTTCGCGCATCGCGCGGATGAAGTCCACGGGATGGTAGTAGCTGATGAACTGGAGGCCGTCGGCCACGCTCTGGATGAGATCCTGCTGTCGTATCGTGCTCATTTCCTGGCAACCGCGTCTCCGGGACGACCGACATTCTACCTCAGCCACCGACCGTGAACTTGTCAGGCTCCGGGGTGCATGTGAAACTCGCCCGGCACCGGATTCATGACCCAGGAGCTCAGCTGCTGATGAAGATCGTCCTCGCCGCGCTCGTCCCGATGATTCTCGCCGCCTGCGCGCAGACCGGCGCCGGCCGGCCGGGATCGTCCGACGGCGGCGACACGGCGACCAAGGCCCAGGAGCTGGCCCGCCGCCACCTGATCGTCGACACCCACATCGACGTTCCCTACCGGCTCTACCGCGACAACGACGTGGACGTCAGCCGCGAGACCGAGGGCGGCGACTTCGATTTCCCGCGCGCCAAGGCCGGCGGTCTGGATGCGCTGTTCATGTCAATCTACGTTCCCGCCGCCGTGGATGAAGCCGGGGACGCCGGCCGCTTCGCGGAGGACCTGATCGATGGCGTGCGCAACCTCGTCGATGACAACCCGGAGAAATTTGCCCTCGCGACCTGTACCACCGACATCCTGGCGGCCAGGGCCAGAGGCCTGGTGGCCATGCCCATGGGCATGGAGAACGGTGGTCCCATCGCCGGCGAGATCGACAACCTGGACCACTTCCGCGAGCGCGGCATCCGCTACATCACCCTGACGCACTCGAAGTCGAACCACATCTCCGACTCTTCCTACGATGACAACGAGCGCTGGGGCGGGCTGTCGGAATTCGGCAAGCGACTTGTCCCGGCGATGAACCAGCGCGGGGTCATGGTGGATGTCTCGCACATCAGTGACGCCGCGTTCTGGCAGGTCATGAAGATCACCAACACCCCGGTCATCGCGAGCCATTCCTCCCTGCGTTACTTCACGCCCGGGTTCCAGCGCAACATGAGCAATCGCATGGTGGCCGCGCTGCGGGACAACGGCGGCGTCATTCAGATCAACTTCGGCTCCGGCTTCCTGACCCGGGAGGCCAGGGACTACGCCACTGCCATGTCCGAGGCTCGGGAGGCGCTGCTGGCGGAACCCGGGATCGCCGAGGACGATCCGCGCCTGGTCAACTTCAGCGACACCTACCGCGAGGCAAATCCTTACCCCTACGCTGACGTTGACGACGTGCTGGACCACATCGACCGGGCCGTCCGCCTCGCCGGGATCGACCACGTCGGGCTGGGTTCGGATTACGACGGCGTGGGTGACACGCTGCCGCTGGGCCTCAAGGACGTGAGCACCTACCCGGCGCTGGTCGCCGGTCTGCTGCGGCGGGGATACAGCCAGAGCAAGATCGCCAAGATCCTGGGCGGCAATCTGATGCGGGTCTGGCGGGAAGTAGAGATCTACGCGGCGGAATCCGGGTACGCGCCGCTGTGCAGCGCGAGCGCCGACGATCGGCCGATGACCTGAGCACTGCCGCCGGTCAACCGGCGCCGGCGAGATCCTCGCGCTAGGAGAGCTGCGCCACCAGTCGCCGCATGAACGCGGTGCCCTGCTCGAGCTGATCCACGCTCAGGTACTCGTTCGGCTGGTGCGCCTGATCGATGCTTCCGGGTCCGCACATCACAACGGACAGTCCGGCCTCCTGAAACTGCCCGGCCTCGGCACCGTACGCGACGGACTCGGTAGCGTTCTGCCCGGTAAGCTGTTTCGCCAGAACCACCGCCGGCTCGTCCTCACGGGCATTGAAGCCCGGCACCTGGGAACGGATGGCGAACTCAATCCCGGTCTCCGGATGGACCCGGCGCATGTCGGGCTCCAGCTCTTCTCTTGCGAACCGCTCCAGCTCGCGGAAAAAGTCCATCGGATCCTCGTCGGGCAGGGTGCGGATGTCGGTGACGAAGCTGCATTCCCGGGCAGTGATGTTCTGCGCGGTGCCACCGTGGATCACGCCGCAGTGCAGCGTCGAGTAGCCGGGATCGAAAGGGCAGCCGGGTGCGGCCCGATCCCTATTGCTTGCCTGCCGCTCCGCCAGCCAGTTGACCAGCCGTCCGGCCACCATCACCGCCGGCACGCCCAGGTTCTGCTTGCTCGAGTGAGCCTCAAAGCCGTTCACCCGGGTGTCGAAAATGAACATGCTCTTGTGCGCAGTGACCACGCGCATCTCGGTAGGTTCACCGACGATGACGGCCCGCGGCCGCGGCAGGCTCGAGGTGATGGCATCGATGAGCCGCGGCGCACCCAGGCAGCCGACCTCCTCGTCGTAGGACAGCGCCAGGTGAATCGGATAGCGCAGGCCGCCCATCTCCGGCAGCAGCGCAAGCGCAATGGCGATGAAGCCCTTCATGTCGCAGGTGCCGCGGCCGTAGAGCTTTGCATCCCGCTCGATCAGCGCAAAGGGATCGCTGTGCCAGTCCTGGCCGTCCACCGGCACCACATCGGTGTGTCCGGAGAGCACCACGCCGCCGGGCACCATCGGTCCGACCGTGGCGTAGAGGTTGGCCTTCTCGCCGCAATCGCTGACCACCAGCCGCGATTCCACGCCGTGGCCACGAAGGTAGTCGGAGACGAACCCCACCAGGGCCAGATTGGAATCGCGTGAGACCGTGGGAATCCCCACCAGGGCTTCCAGCATGCCCCGGGGTGTGTAGCGGGTTCCAGACATGGCGCAAGGATAGAGGCGCGCAGGAGAAAACGCGATAGCGCGGCGACGGCTGGCAGCCAGAGCCAGGGCATTTGATCTGAATCAACAACTGCGCCTACCGGAGGGTCGGCCGTGGGATCTCTTTACTGCCGCGCCAGCGCCGGGTCGGTATAAGGGCGTTCGCCAACAACGGCGACCTTGTCGAGGTGGCAGACGACACCATGATCACGTTCTCCGTCCTGCGCATGCTGACGGACACCTGGGGCGTGGAGCTGCTGGGGGCGCTGCCGTTCAAGCACGACATCTCGCTGATCAACGGACCGCGGGTCGGCTCCACCAAGCATCTGCCGCCGACCCTGAGCGTCGTCTACTACCTGCTGCCGGCGGCGCAGTTTCAGCCGTACCTGGGGCTCGGGGTCAACGTGACGCTGTTCTTCGACGAGGACACCCGCGGCGCGCTGGCCGGATCGGACCTGGATCTGGACACTTCCGTAGGTGCCGCCGCGGTAATCGGGTTGGATGTGGACCTCGGCGACAACTGGTTCCTCAACGCCGACGTCCGCTACATGGACATCGAAACCGACGCCAAGCTGGACGGTGCAGATCTGGAAACCGTGAAGATCGATCCGTGGGCGTTCGGGCTCAACGTCGGCTATCGATTCTGATGACGGCCCGGCGCTTTCAGGCCATCGCTGAGCGCCGGCCAATAGGGGTACACTGCGGCGATGCCCAGGGACTACACCTCCAACATCATCGCCCAGATCGTCAGCTCATACTTCGAGCTGCCGGTGCGTGTCGACTGGAAGAGCGCGAGCGGGATGCCATTTCCCGACCGCTTCGAGGATGCGCAGCTGGAATTCTCCGGCCTGGCCACGGCCTGGATGGACCTCAAGCAGGTGGTGTGGCGGGCCGAGCGCGTGCGCTTCGTGCCCGGCATGCCGGCCAGAGTAGTGGTCACCGGACCGCGGGTGGAAATTGCCGTCGGCAAGGACGAGCTGACCCGCTGGCTGAAACGCTTCGAGCTCCCCTACCGGCTGGAGCTGGCGGAAGACGCGATCATCGTCCACACCGAGCTTGCCGGCATGCCGGTGGCCGAGCTGGAGGCGCGCCTCGAGGTCGTGGGCGGCTGGTTCGTGCTGCAGCCGAAACGCGCCAGCATCATGGGCGTGCCCAACTACGTGGCGTCGCTGTTCCGCACCTATCTGCCGCTGCCGCCGCTGGCGGGCAATACCCGGCTGGAATCCATCGACCACGAGCCCGACGTGCTGCGCATGACCTTCGTCCTGGAGGATTTCGAGGAGCAGATCACCCCTGGTCTGCTGCCGCGGCTGCAGAAGCGGCTGCTGCCTACCCTGGAGCTGCCGTTCGCCGGCAACTACGGCGGGCGGCCGCTGCGTGCGGCCCGCGACTAGCCGCCTGTAGCCGGCACTGGCGCATCCGGACCAACGGCCAGCGGCTACTGCCGCTCCGGCGGCGGCCAGGGGTAGTCCTCCGGCACGTTCAGGTTTCCGCGGACGAACCGGTTCCAGTCCAGAGTCGCCGCATTCGCCGCATCGTTGTGGGCTGTCGCGGCGTCGCGATTGGCCGTCGCGTAGCTGCTGATGCAGGCCCGGTAGGTGTCCACGCCGTACAGGAACCGCTGCCAGAGCATGTCGTCCTGGTCGTTTGCCGGGCGCGTCGGCGCCTGACACCCGTGAGCCGGCGGCGGCGCGTGGGCGGCCGTCACCGGAGCCGCCAGCGCGGCGAGCACGAGCAGCGGGAGGCGTATCGAGTTGGTCGGGCACATGTTTCGGCCGAGGCTTTCGGTTGTGTGCCCATGATGCCGCGTTCCTGCCCCGCCCTCACCCGGCAACCCCGGGAAGCGTTAACCAGACCGCCCGCGGACCTTGATCCGGGGCACAAAGCCCCGCACGCTGGGCCCAGCTACAGGGAGAGAAGCCATGATCATCCTGCGGGTTCTGGCTGGACTGGTCGTCGCCGTGGTGCTGGCGGTGGTGGCGCTGCTGGTCGCGGCACGGTTCGCCGACGGTCCTCTGGGCCCCGTCGCCGGCGGGCCCTTCGCCTACGAGTCGCTGCGGCAGGGCCCGGAACCGGACTGGAACGACATCAGGGACCGGGACACGGTGGAGTTCCAACTGCTCGACCCGCCGCGCTCACGAACCACCTGGATCCTGGTTCACGGCGGCCGCATCTACATCCCGTGCGGCTATATGGACACGGACTGGGGCAGGTTGTGGAAGCAGTGGCCGATCGAGGCGGAACGGGACGGCCGGGCTTTGCTCCGCGTGGACGATGCGGTGTATCCCCGCCAGCTCCAGCGCATCAGCAGCGGGCCGTTGCTCGAGCCTCTGATTGCCGAGCTGAATCGTAAGTACCAGGTTGGTGCCACCGTGGCCGCGGTCACGTCAGGATCCCTGTGGCTGTTCGAGCTCGCCCCCGGGAGTCAGGCCGCCAGCGTCGATGGCGCCGGGTCCGGCTGACCGGGCCCGGATCACGCCCCGTCGAGTAACGCCGCCGCGACCAGCGCGAGACCGGTGGCCCGGGCAAACCGAAACCCGGCAGCCGTGTACCAGAGCGGCCAGACCTCGGCCGGATAACCCCGCGGGCGGGCGGTGGGCCGCGGCCGCAGGCACAGGGAGATCAGCGAGCCCAGGGCCGGCACGGCCGCAAGCAGCAGCACGTAGGCCCAGCGCTCGGACCACCATGTCCAGACGAGCCCGCCGCCGAGCTGGATCAGCGCCACCGCGGCCAGCAGGCGCGCCGCCCAGGCCGGTCCGAGCAGCACCGGCACCGTGTGGATCTGCCGGGCGCGATCGTCTCTCGCCTTGTCCATGTGCTTGGCGAGCACCACCACCGTGGGTCCGAGGCCAGCGATGGCGGACAGCAGAGCGATCTCCGGACCCCAATCCCCGCTGACAACCCAGTACACGCCGCCGACCATCAGCGGCCCCCAGACCGCAAACACGGCGACTTCGCCGAGGCCGAGGCGTTTCAGCGGCCAGGTGTAAAAGAGCAGCAGCAGCGCCCCGATGGCGGCCAGCACGTAGGCGGGCGTGCCCGCCATCCGGCACACGATCAGACCGAGGGCGAGGGTCGACGCCGCCGTCAGCAGCAGCAGCAGGCCATGAGTGACCGGCCCCATCAGACCCTGGGCCAGCGGATGGGCGCCATAGCGAACCCGGAAATATCCCTGCTGATCGACGCCGACCAGCCAGTCGACCTGGTCGTTGACCAGGTTGCTGGTGGCGTGAGCCAGCACCAGCGCGGCGGTGACCACCAGCAGCCGCCAGCCCTCTGCCGGCGTCCACGGGAGCGCCAGCAGGCCGCCCAGCAGGCACGCGTGCAGCGTCAGCGGCAGCACCGCAGCGCGGGCAGTGATCAGGTACCGGCGCAGCCAGCCCAGGCGTCGCCAGCTGCGAGCCGAGACACGGGGCATGCCGCTCAGCGAGTCGAGGAGCGAGGGCGTCCGCCCGGATCCGCTCACGGCATCGGGCTCAACCCGCAAGCGCGGTCTTGAATCCCGAGTATTTCGGCTGGTCGATGGCGATCTGATTCACCACGGTCGCCCGCAGGTGCTCGGCGAGCCCCTCGGTCTCGAGTGCCCTGCTGCCATCACGCAACCCCCGCACCAGCTGCCAGCGCAGCTCCGACAGCGGCGCGTCGCGGCCGAGCAGCCGGACCAGCCGATCCCGCTCGGCCTCCCGGGCGGCTTCGCCCAGCTTCAGCTCACGGAGCACGATGTCGAGGCTGTTGCCCGCCACCCGGGCGAGGAAGTTGGTGCGGCCCTGGGTCGCCGCCATCACGTCGTCGCGGAGGAAGTCACGCACCGAGACCAGCAGCTCGTCGAGGCGCGGCATGTCGTCGGCGCTGCCGGCCTGGCGCTCGGTGACCAGCGCCACCGGGCCGGGGATGAGCAGATTCACGCAGTCGACCTGGCACTCCGAGGAGCGCCGACCGATGGCCGGCCGCTCGACCGTCTGATCGGGACCGCTGCGATAGTGCTCGGCCATGCCGAGACAGCCAACGGCCCACCAGAACGAGCCGAACACCTCCCAGAAACGCACGTGATCCGGATCCACCGGCTCTCCCGTCACCGACTCGTAGCCGTCGAACAGGTCCCGGTACTCGCCGAAACCGCCCACCGGTTTCTCGCTCACGCCGAAACGCCAGGAATTGGTGCAGATCCAGCCGAGGTCGCGCATCGGATCACCGATGTGTGCCACTTCCCAATCCAGAACCGCGTTGATGCCGTCCTGGTCCACCATGAAATTGCCGTTGCGGAAATCGTTGTGGACCAGCGTGGTGCGGGGACTGGCCGGCAGGTGGTCGAGCAGCCAGCGGGCGGCATAGTCGATCATCGGCTGGGGGGTCTCGAGGAACTGGTAACGCTCCCAGGTCTGCCGAACGAACTGCTCGGGCGAGTGGTGCTGGAGCCGATCGGAGAGTCCCGAGGACTCGATGTCGATGGCGTGAATGCGCGCCATGATGCGTCCACACTCGAAGGCGAGCTTCGGCCGGATGCCCGCCAGCTCCGGCGAGCGGGCGATGCGCGCGCCCAGGGCTTCGCCATCCAGCCACTCCATGAGAAAGCCCTCGCCGAGACCGTCGTCCGGCTGCAGCACGTAGTACACCTCGGGCTCCGGCACTCCGGCGTGCCGAGCCAGCCGCATCAGCAGCGCCTCCGTTTCAAGGCCGGGCGCGGTGCCATGCGCCTCACCGGCAACGGCCCGAACCCCGCCGGGAGCCCGGCGCATGCACAAGCGCTGGCGGCCGCTGCTCGTCTCTACCGTGATCCGGTAGGTTTCCTGGCTGGCGCCGCCGGACAGCCGCTCGACGGACGCCAGCCCCCGGCAGCCGGCAACCTCGCGAACCAGCACGGCCTCGAGCCGCGCGTCGAAGTCCGACCGGTCGGCCATCTCAGCCTTCCTTCACACCCTTCGGCGCCCGCTGCTTCATGTAGCCGAACATGTAACCCGCAACGCGGCGCATCTGGATCTCTTCCGCACCTTCGGTGATCCGGTAGCGCCGGTGATGCCGGTAGATGTGCTCGAACGGCTTGTGCCGCGAGTAACCGAGCCCACCGTGCACCTGCATGGCCTGATCCGCGGCCTGACAGCACAGCCGGTTCGACCAGTAGTTGCACATGGAAACCTTGTCCGAGACGGAGAAGGCACCGTCGCGATCCATCAGCCAGGCCGTCTTGTGGATCAGCGCCCGCAGCATCTCGCACTGGGTCTGCAGCTCCACCAGCGGGAACTGGATACCCTGGTTCGTGGACAGCGGCTTGCCGAAAGGCTTGCGCTCCATGGCGTACTTCACCGACTCGTTGATGCAGAACTGAGCGGCACCCAGGCTGGATGCTGCCTGGCGAATGCGGTTCTCGTTGAAGAAATGCTGCACCACCTGCAGACCCCGGCCCTCGCCGCCGAAAATGCTGCTGTGGGGGACGCGCACGTTGGTGAACGACACCCGACCGTGGTCGGTGGGCATGTTGAAGGTCCAGAGCATCTCCTCGATCTTCACGCCGTCGGCTTGCATCGGCGTCAGGAAGGCGGTGATGCCATCGCCGTCGCCGGGCTTGCCGCTGGTGCGTGCCATCACCATGTCGTACTGGGCTTTGTGAATGCCCGTGTTCCAGGTCTTCTCGCCGTTGATCACCCACTCGTCGCCATCGCGCTCCGCGTGGGTCTCCATGTGGGTGGCGTCGGAACCGTGGTTGGGCTCGGTGATGCCGAAGGCGAAGCCGCGGCGGCCCTCCGCCAGATCGTCGATCCACTCGGCCTTCTGCTCCTCGGTGCCGTAGTTCAGCATCAGCAGCAGGCCGACGTTGTTGCCAACGATGGAGTGCTCGTTCTGCAGGTCGTTGTGCAGACCCAGACCCTTGACCGCCAGGTGCTCGCGGATGATGGCCATGCCGAGATTGGTGCCTTCCATGCCGCCGTACTCCTTCGGCAGCGGATAGCGGTAGAAGCCGGCCTCGTCAGCCAGGCGTTTCGCCTTGTGGAGCAGTTGCTCCCACTCTTCGTTCGGCAGGCCACCCCGCTCCCAGTCGGTGCGCGCGTCCTCGCGACGATGATCGAAGAAACGGATGTTGTCGTCCTGCTGCTCGAGGGGCTTGATTACTTCGTCGATGAAGTTGTCGAGCTTGCCGAGCAGTTCCTGAATGTCCTGCGGGATATCGAAGTCCATGGGCCCCCCTGGCGACGGTCGCCGCTGCTGCGTGGAATGGTTGTAACGTGTTATATCTCGGGAAATCTACCACCCTACGGCATCGGGACTCCACCACGAGGCTGTATTACCATCTCCTGCCCGGTCGCCGCCGGTCTCCGGAACGACGCGCAGCGGGCGGGGAGCCGGATGGGCGACGATGACAGGTACCAGCGTTCGATGGGAGGAACGACGCCGATGACGATGTACGATCAGCTTGAAGAAGTACGCCGCGAGCTGACGGGCCCCGGTGCCCAGTTCGAGATCACGGTGGTCGACGTGCGGGGCAACCCGACCCGGACCTATGCGAATGCTCCGAACAGCCTGCGCGAGGTGTGGCTCGCCTCCGCCGCCTTCGCCGACCGCGACTATCTGGTTTACCACGACGAGCGCCTGAGTTATGCCGAAGCGCACCGCCAGGTGGCGTCCATCGGCGCCTGGCTGCAGGATCAGGGCGTAGCCCCCGGGGACCGGGTGGCCATTGCCATGCGCAACTATCCGGAGTGGCTGCTGGCCTACTGGGCGACGGTGTCCATCGGCGCCGCCGTGGTCGGCGTCAACGCCTGGTGGGTGGGGCCCGAGCTCGTCTACGGCCTGAACGACTCGCAACCGAAGGTGCTGATCGCCGACCAGGAACGCTTGGAACGCGCCCGCGAGCACGCCGACGAGATCCCGCGGATGGTCATGGTCGGCGTGCGGATCCCGGAGCCGCTGCCCGACGGCGTGGTGCCCTGGAAGGCCCTGATCTCGCACGGCGGCGAGCTGCCGGCGGTCGACATCGACCCCGACAGCGACGCCTGCATCTTCTACACCTCGGGGACCACGGGGCACCCGAAGGGCGCCCAGCTCACCCACCGCGGCTGCGTGGCCAACATCATGAACCTGGCGTACGCCGCGGCGTCGGCGGCCATGGTCGGCATCCGAATGGGCAGGATCCCGGCGCCGGAAGAAGGTGCGACGCCGCCGGCCGGCGTCTCCCTGGTCACCACGCCGCTGTTCCACGTCACCGCCAACAACTGCGTCGCCCACGGCAACACCCTGACGGGCGGCAAGCTGGTGTTCATGTACAAGTGGGACGCAGGCGAAGCCCTCCGCCTGATCGAGCGCGAGCGGGTCACGGCGCTGACCGGCGTGCCGGTCATGTCGCGGGAACTGATCACCCACCCGGACTTCGATCGCTACGACACCTCGTCGCTGCTCTCGGTCGGCGGCGGCGGCGCCCAGCTGCAGCCGGATCTGGTCGGCAAGATCGACACCAGGGTGCCGACCGCACGGCCGAATACCGGCTACGGCATGACCGAGACCTGCGGCATCATCACCTCCATTTCCGGCGACTTCTTCATCGACAAGCCGGACAGCTGCGGGCCGGCCATGCCGACCTTCGAGACCCGGGTCGTGGACGGCGACGGCAATGCCCTCGGCCCGGGCCAGGTGGGCGAGCTCTGGGTGCGCGGCGCCCCGGTGATCAAGGGCTATCTGAACCGTCCCGACGCCACCGCGGAATCCATCACCGATGGCTGGCTGCACACCGGCGACATCGCCCGCATCGACGACCAGGGCTTCATCTTCATCGTCGATCGGGCCAAGGACATGGTGCTCCGTGGCGGTGAGAACGTTTACTGCGCCGAGGTGGAGAGCGCGCTCTACGAGCATCCCGCAGTCGCGGAGGCCACCGTGTTCGGCGTCCCCGACGACCGTCTCGGCGAGGAGGTCGGCGCCGCCGTGCATCTCAAGGCCGGGCAGCAGGTCGACGCCGCAGCGCTCCGCTCGATGTGCCGGGAGCGCATCTCAGCCCACAAGGTGCCCCGCTACATCTGGTTCCTGCCGGAGGCACTGCCGCGCAACGCCAACGGCAAGTTCCTGAAACGGGAGCTGAAGGAAAAACTGGACGTCGCCGACGCCGTCTGACCCCGGAGCCGGGGCTGGTGTCGCCGCAACCGGAGGATTCGATGAGCTGGCAGGAAGCACAGCAACCGACCTGCACGGCGCGCAGCGATCAAGTGGTGAGCCTGGTGATCGAGCCCCGTGGTCGTGATCTCGGCGGTATCGAGGTGCGCCGGGTACTGCCCGCGGCGGAGCGGCGGTCGGTGGGACCGTTCGTGTTCTTCGACGAGATGGGACCCGTGGATTTTCCGCCGGGCAAGGGTATCAACGTCCGTCCCCACCCGCATATCGGCCTGGCCACCGTCACCTATCTTTTCGCCGGGGAAATTCTGCACCGCGACAGCCTCGGCTACGTGCAGCCGATCCGGCCCGGCGCCATCAACCTGATGACGGCCGGCCGTGGCATCGTCCATTCCGAGCGCACCTCGGACGCGCTCCAGGCCTCCGGCCAGCGCCTGCACGGGATTCAGACCTGGATCGCGCTGCCGGACGGGCACGAAGAGGTGGCGCCTGCCTTCGAGCACGTGCCCGCCGACGAGCTGCCCGTGCTGGACGACGACGGCGTGCGCGCCACGGTGATCCTCGGCTCCGGCTTCGGCGCGAAGAGCCCCGTCGGCACGCCGATCGAGACCGTGTTCGTGGATCTCGAACTCGACGCCGGAACCCGGATCCCGCTGCCCCAGGACGCTGACGAGCTGGCCGCCTACGTGGTCAACGGCGCGATCCGCATCGGCACCTGCACCCTGGAAGCCGGCCGCATGGGTGTGATCTCATCCGGCAGCGATGCGCACCTCCAATCCCTGAGGGCCAGCCGCGTGATGCTCATCGGCGGCGCATCGGCCGGAGAGCGCCACCTGTGGTGGAACTTCGTGTCGTCGAGCCGCGAGCGAATCGAGCGGGCAAAGGCAGATTGGCGCGACCGCCGGTTCCCGGCTGTGCCCGGGGACGACGAGCTCACGCCGCTGCCGGAACGGTAGCGGCTGCGTGTCGTTTCTCACCGAGGCTCTGATATTCCTCGGTGCCGCCGTGCTGGTGGTGCCGCTGTTCAAGCGCTTCGGCCTGAGCTCGGTGCTCGGCTATCTCGGCGCCGGGCTGCTCATCGGCCAGCCCGGTCTCGGCCTGATCAAGGACGCCGAGGCCGTGCTCCACTTCGCGGAAATCGGCGTCGTGCTGCTGCTGTTCGTGATCGGGCTGGAGCTGCAGCCAAGGCGTCTGTGGGTGATGCGCAGGCTCGTCTTCGGGCTGGGGTCACTCCAGGTTGCGATCACCGCCGCGACCATCGCCGGGCTGCTGTGGCTGCTCGGCCTGGAAGCCGGCGAGGCCAGCCTGCTGGGGTTCGCGCTGGCGCTATCCAGCACCGCTTTCGTGCTGCAGCTCCTCGGCGAGCAGTCGAAACTCAATCAGATTCACGGTCGCGCCGCCTTCGGCACGCTGCTGCTTCAGGACGTCGCCGTCATTCCGGCAATCGCCGTGGTCAACCTCCTGGCTGTCGGCCACGCGGAGAATTCCGGCGCGGACCATTCGGGCCCGCAGCCGCTGCTGATCCTGGCGGTTCTGGCTGGCGCCGTGGCGCTACGCTACCTGCTGCGCCCGCTGCTCCGGTTCGTTGCTACCAGCGGCGTCCGCGAGCTGTTTACCGCCGCCGCGCTGGCACTCGTCGCAGGCGCCGCGCTCGCCATGGGCCAAGCAGGTCTGTCCATGGGTCTCGGGGCCTTCGTCGCCGGGATGATGGTGGCGGACTCCGAGTACCGTCATCAGCTCGAGACCGACGTGGACCCTTTCAAAGGGCTGCTGCTGGGGCTTTTCTTCATCGCCGTCGGCATGACCGTGGACCTCGGGCTGCTGATCAGGGAGCCGCTGACCATCATCGGGCTCACCGTCGGCCTGATGCTGGTGAAGATCCTCGTGCTGATCCCGGTGGCCCGGCTGCAGGCGCTCAGCGGTACGGACGCGGTGCGAACCGCCATCGTTCTGTCCCAGGGCGGCGAGTTCGCCTTCGTTCTGCTGACGGCGGCAGTGAGCGCCGGCCTCGTCGCGAACGCTCTGGCGCAGACGGCGGTGCTGGTGGTGACACTCTCCATGGCGGCAACGCCCCTGCTGGTGGCGCTCGGCGATCGAATGCTGGACCAGAGGACGCGGCGGGAAGCACGTCCCTACGACCGCATCGACGACACCGCCTCCCGGGTTGTGGTGGCCGGATTCGGGCGGGTCGGCCAGATCGTCGCCCGGGTCCTGACCATGCGGCACATTCCTTTCACCGCCCTGGAAATCAACCCCCATCACGTGGATTTCGTGCGCAGCTACGGCAACGAGGTGTTCTATGGCGACGCGACCCGCCTGGACGTGCTGCGCTCCGCCGGCGTGCCTAACGCGCGAGCCCTGGTGCTGGCCGTCGGCAACGAGGACGCATCGTTGAAGATCGTGGAGATCGTCCGCGCGACCTGCCCCAACGTCGCGATCCTGGCGCGCGCCACCACCCGCAACCACGAGCTCAAGCTGCGCGAGCTGGGCGTCGACTTCGTGCTGCGCGACACCCTCCACTCGAGCCTGAGGCTGGCCCGGGAGCTGCTGGCCCGGATGGGTCTGCCCGATGAGGAGGCCGCAGAGGCGGTGGCCCGGTTCGAGGAGCACGATGCCCTCACCCTGGAACGTCAGTTTGCGGTGTTCCGCGACGAGGAGGCGTTCCGCCGCGCCACCGTGAGTGCCCGCGAGGAGCTGAAGGAGCTGTTCGCGGAGGATGCCGTGGTCGAGCCGGGCGATAGCGCCTCGCGCTAGCGGCCGCGCCGCATGCGGGGGAGCCGCAGCACCCCC
>JBFISC010000040.1:0-18620 GCA_041608775.1 Pseudomonadales bacterium
GCCTCGATACCGAAGACAAGCTCACCGGCAAGCAGATCTACGGCGCCGACCTCATGCTCCCGGGCATGCTCAATGCGGCCATCCGACAGTGCCCCGTGTTCGGCGGGACGGTTGCCTCGTTCGATGCCGACAAGATCAAAGGCATGCCCGGTGTGCGCAAGGTGCTGCAGGTGGAAGCCAATGCCGTGGCGGTGGTCGCCGACCGCTGGTGGCAGGCAAAGACCGCCCTCGATGCCTTGCCGATCACCTGGAACGAAGGCGAGCACGCCGGCGCCTCGAGCGAGGCTACCGCAGAGATCATCGCCGCGGGCCTGGATGCCGATGACGCCTTCGAAGGCAACCGCCGGGGCGACGTGGTCGGCGCCATGAGCGGCGCCGCGAAGACGGTGGAGGCGGTTTATGCCTACCCGCACCAGAACCACGCCACCATGGAGCCCATGAACGCGACGGCCCTGTACACCGAAGACCGCTGCGAGGTCTGGTGCCCGACCCAGAACGGCGAGGGGGCGCTCGCCGCGACGGCCGAAGCGTCCGGGTTGCCGGCGACCCAGTGCGAGGTCCACAAGCAGCTGCTGGGCGGCGGGTTCGGCCGTCGCGGCGCCAACGATTACGTGCGCCAGGCGGTGCTGATCGCGATGGAGATGCCGGGCACGCCGGTCAAGCTGATGTGGAGCCGGGAAGAGGACATGACCCACGGTCTCTACCACCCGGTCACCCAGGCCCGGTTGACCGCGGGCCTCGACGCGGAGGGCAACGTCGCCGGGTTCCGGGTGCGTATCTCGGGCCAGTCGATTCTGGCGGGGCTCATGCCGGAGCGTCTCGGCGGCGGCGCCGACCCCGTGGTGTTCCAGTGCTACGCGCCCGACGGCGATCACGCCTTCGCCTACGACTTCGCCAATCTGCTGGTGGACCACGCGATGCGCAACCCGCCGGTCACGCCAGGCTTCTGGCGCGGCGTGAACGCCAACCAGAACACCCTGTACACGGAGTGCTTCATCGACGAGGTGGCCCATGCCGCCGGTCGCGACCCGCTCGAGTTCCGGCTGGCCCACATGACCAACTACCCGAAGAACCAGGCCGTGCTGAAGGCCGTGGCGGAACGGGCAGGCTGGGGCAAGCCGGCTGCCGAAGGCGTGCACCGGGGCCTGGCCCAATGCACCGCGTTCGGCAGCCACATCGCCGCCTGTGCCGAGGTCTCGGTGACCGACGGGCAGCTGAAGATCCATCGGATCGTCGCCGCCACCGACTGCGGCTATGCCGTGAACCCCCAGCAGATCGAAGCCCAGGTGGAGGGCTCGTTCGTCTACGGGCTGTCGGCCATGCTGTTCGGCGAGTGCACGGTAAAGGACGGACGCATCGTTCAAACCAACTTTCACAACTACCCGGTGATGCTGATCCGCCATATGCCCGAAGTGGAGACCATCGTCATGCCATCCGGCGGCTTCTGGGGCGGGGTCGGCGAGCCCACCATCGCGGTGGCAGCGCCGGCGGTGCTGAACGCGCTGTACGCCGCCACCGGCAAGCGCATCCGCAGCTTCCCGCTCAGGCACCACGACCTGAAGAGCGTCTGAGAGGTTGCGGTGCTGGCACGGTCGGCACTGGCAGGGGTGGCGGCATGCATGCTGGTCGGCTTACCTGCCGCCGCCGAGCTGCTCGAATTCGAGCAACGCGGCGACGCGGTCCCGGCGCCGCTTGGCGGCCTGATCGGAGAGGCCGTCCGGGGCCGTGCCATCGTGATTGATCGACGCCGGGGCAACTGCCTGATCTGTCATCAGCTTCCCATCGCGGACGAGCCGTTTCAGGGCGAGCTGGGGCCGCCGCTGAGCGGCATCGGTTCCCGCCTGAGCCGGGGCCAGATCCGCCTGCGGCTCATTGATCAGAGCCGGCTCAACCCGGCAACCCTGATGCCTCCCTACTACCGCGTCACCGGTCTCAACAACGTCGCCCCGGAGTTCCGCGGCGAACCGGCCCTGAGCGCGCAGCAGCTGGAGGACGTTGTCGCCTACCTGTCCGGCCTGGAGGGCCCGCCATGAGCACCCGTCGCCAGGCCATGACGCGCCTGCTCGCCGGCGCCTGTCTCGGCTTCGCCCCGGCGATCGTGCTGGCAACGCCCGCGATGCGGGACCAGGCCATCGCCGAGCTCACCGGCGGCCGTCCGGTCGGCAACGGCAAGGTTACCCTGACCATACCCGCCATCGCCGAGAACGGCCTGTCGGTTTACACCACCGTGGCCGTGGATAGCCCCATGACCGAAACCAACTACGTGCGGGCGATCCACCTGCTGTCGGAGGAGAACCCCATCGCCCGCCTCGCCAGCTTCCGCCTCGGGCCGGACGCCGGCATCGCGCAGGTCTCCACCAACATCCGGCTGGCAGCCTCGCAGCAGGTCACCGCGCTGGCCGAGCTGTCCGACGGCTCCTTCTGGCAGGACAGCAAGCCGGTGGTGGTCACCCTCGCCGCCTGCATCGACGGCGGCTGAGTCGGAGCGCGGAACCATGGCTCTGGCGAACGCCCGCGTTTCCATGCCGGATCGAGCGGCACCCGGCGAGGTGGTGGAAGTCAAGGCGTTGATGCGCCATCCGATGGAAACCGGCTATCGGCTCGACGCCATGGGCCGCCCCATCGAGCGCCACATCGTCGAACGCTTCCGGGTCCGCTACGACGGCCGCGAGGTGTTCAGCATCGACCTGACCCAGGGCGTGGCGGCAAACCCGTTCTTCGCTTTCTTCCTCAAAGCCACCCGCACCGGCAAGGTCACCTTCATCTGGGAAGACGATCGCGGCGAGGTCACCACCGTCACCAAGTCACTGACGGTCACCGAATGATCCGGGCGCTGCTGCTTGCCGCTGCCCTGCTCGCCGCGCAGGCGTGGTCGGACCCGCTGCCGTCGGGGACCATCTGGTTGAGCGACGCGCTGAAAGCCCAGCAGCTCGACCCGGCAGTAAATCCGGGCATGCTCTGGGTCGACGCGGGCGCCCGGCTCTGGAACGAACCACCCGTCACCGGGCCGTCACCGGGCGCCACCTGCGCCGCCTGTCACGCTGCTGCAGCGCTGACTATGCGTGGGGTCGCGGCCCGCTTCCCGGCGGTCGCCGACGACGGCGCGTTGCTCAATCTCGAGGGCCGCATCAACCGCTGTCGTTCGGAGCACCAGGGCGTCGAGCCCTGGCCCTACGAGAGCGACGAGCTGCTGGCCATGACCGCCTTCGTCGCCCGGCAATCCCTCGGGATGCCCATCGACGTCGCCGTCGACGGTCCCGCCGCCGGCCACTTCGAGCGTGGGCACAAACTGTTCCACCTGCGCCAGGGGCAGCTGAATCTTTCCTGCGCCCAATGCCACGACGACCACGCCGGCCGGCGTCTGCGTGGCGACGTCATCTCCTATGGGCTCGGCAACGGCTACCCGATCTACCGCCTGGAGTGGCAGTCGCTGGGCTCGCTGCACCGGCGCCTGCGCGCCTGCTCCCTGGGCGTTCGCGCAATTCAGTTCGACTACGGCTCCCCGGAGTATCTCAGCCTGGAGCTGTTCCTGGCCTGGCGTGCCCGGGACGTGGCGATAGAAACCCCGGCGATCCGGCGCTGAGCAGGAGCCACCGCATGCCGACCAGACGACGATTTCTCCAGCGCACCGGGACTGCCGCCTTCGCCTTCGCCGCGGGCGGTTGCGCCGCCGTGGCCGCGCGATCCCGGGCAAGGCCTCGGGTGGTGATCGTCGGCGGCGGCGTGGGCGGCGTGTCGGTGCTGCGGCAACTGGCCGCCGCCGGCGGCCTCGAGATCATCCTGGTGGAAACCAATGCCAGGTATACCACCTGCTTCTACTCGAATCTGTTCGTCGGCGGGCTGCGTCAGCTCGAATCGCTGCAGTTCGGCTACGACACCGTGGCCGCGCTGCCCGGGGTGCGGGTCATCCAGGACCGCGCCACCGCCATCGACGTGGCCGCGCGCCGGGTGCTGCTCGAGGGTGGCAGCCGCCTCGACTACGACCGGCTGGTGCTGTCGCCGGGTATCGCTCTCGACTACGATTCGGTGCCCGGCTGGTCCCGGGAAGCCGCAGCCGTGATGCCCCACGCCTGGCGCGCCGGTCCCCAGACGGCGCTGCTGAAACGGCAGCTCGACGCGGTGCCCGACGGCGGCCTGATCGTCATGATCGCCCCGCCGGGTCCGTACCGCTGCCCGCCCGGGCCCTACGAGCGGGTCTCCATGATGGCGCGCGCGCTCACCGAGAGCGGCCGGACCGCGTCCCGCATCGTCATCGTCGACCCGAAGCGCGGCTTCTCCAAGCAGCCGCTGTTCCAGCAGGGCTGGGAACGCCACTATCCGGGCATGATCGAGTGGCTGCCGCCGATGATTCACGGCGGCGTCCAGCGCGTCGATCCCGCGACCATGACCGTGGAGACGGACTTCGAGACCTATCGCGGCGCGAGCCTGGTGAACGTGATTCCCCGCCAGACCGCGGGCAGGATCGCCGTCGACGCAGGTCTAACCGGTGACCAGGGCTACTGCCCCATCGACCCGGAAAGCATGAGGTCCACGCTGGACGAGAACGTTTTCGTCCTCGGCGATTCCTCCATCGCCGGCGACATGCCGAAGTCCGCGTTCTCGGCTCACAGCCAGGCGCAGGTGGTTGCATTCACGCTGGCCCACGAGCTGCTGGACGCCCCACCGGTGACTGCCAGCTACCGCAACCGCTGCTGGAGTCTGATCGCCGACGGCGACAGCGTGTTCGTCGGCGGCTGGTACGAGCCGGCGGACGGCCGCATTGCTGAGGTCGAGTCGGAGATCTCAGCGCTGGACGACGACACCGGCGAGCGCCGCACCAACTACGCGAACTCTGCCGCCTGGTACCTGGGGCTAACCGCCGAGCTTTACGGTTAGTACTCGCATCACTCGAGCGGAACGCTCAGGTCGAGAATCTAGCGTCCATCGCTCCCCGCCGGCTTCAGGGAAGCCAGTATCGAGCCGAGCTCGCTCGATCCGCCCTCTACCAGAAGGCCATCGACGTAGTGCTGAAATCGAACGCTGAAGATCGCCCTTCGCACCTGCCAATAGCTCCTGATGGCGTCCGCCTGGATGACGGATCCCAGATGGGTGGCGTACCCGCACCAGACGTCGTCGTCGATTCTGCAGAACCGACTGCGCAGCGGCTGCTTTGACCGATCGGCTGTTCTGGCGTATCTGTCGCGCGAGATACGCCAGCGTCAGTATCACGCCGATGGCACCGAGCACTTCGCCGACCGCGCCGATCGCTTCCCAGTTCATATGGCTGAACTCCTGACGTCGTCGGCATAGGCCGTCACGAACGCCGGCGGCATGCGCGACGGCTTCCCGGACGAGATGTTGATGCAGACGTAGTCGAGGACCGCCCGCATGACAGTGAACCGGTCCGACTCCCGGATAATCTGAAAGCTGCGCTGGGCCCGGAGCCGCCCGTCGCAGGCGGTGATCCAGTCGCCCACGCGGAGCCGGTCACCCGCGAAGGTTGCCGCGAGGTAGTGCATCCGGGTCTCCCGCACCGCCATGGCATACCCCAGCGCGACCATCCGCTGCCCGTCCACGCCCCGGGCGGCCGAGTGCGCCCAGGCGCAGTCCTGCAGCCAGCCGAGGTAGTGGACGTTGTTGGTGTGCCCGAGCTCGTCGATCTGATCCGGGCCCACCAGGACCTCGATGACGAACGGTTTGGGCAGGTCCCAGGGCAGCTCGCCGTCCTTCATGCACACCCCGCAATCAATGCGCGCCAGACGCTCCGAGGTTCACCGGCAGCCGCAGATTCCGGACCTCGACGCCCTGCAGGAACAGGCGATTGCGATCGCTTAGCTCCACCAGCTCGGCCACGCCGCCGTCGCCCGCCGGGGCGGGCTCGATTTCCGGGATTGGACGCTGGAAACGTTCCACCGCACTCACGCTCGCGATCCAGCCCGCATACGACGAAATCCGGGTGTCGCCCGCCATCTCGCCGTACGAGGAATCCAGACCACAAGTGAAGTCGGTGCCGTTGGTCACACCTTCGCAGAAATGGGTGAAGCCAAACGAGTGAATGCCGGCAATCTTGCCGTCAATGAAACCGGGGCCGCCGCTGTCTCCCGGTGCGATTCCGACTTCGTGCTTGCCGAAGCCTTTGAAGTCCGGATAGCTGCCGTCCTTGAAGGTGGTGCATTGGCCGTTCTGTGCCTGCGGGGGCGCCGCAGGATTGTCCGGGTGGCAGGCGAAGCTCGAGGTAAACCACCATTCCATGGCGTTGTGCTTGCGACCGCCACTGTCGTAATCGTGAACCATCTGATCGAACACACCGATAAGGAACGGAGGCAGCGGCCCGAGGAGCGGCTCGACGGTCTGCTCGTAGGTATTGAGTCCAGTGCGGGCGTAGAAGAAATCGGCATCGCCGGTTGCGCCCTTGTTGCCGGTCCCAGAGCGACCGTGACCGTAGTGACGGACCGGCTGACCGAACTCGTCAGCACCGGTGTACACGTCGTAGGTCTCGATCTGTGCGGGCAGGTCGTCCCACAGCTCGATCACCGCGACATCGCCGGGAGCAACAGCGCCGAAGAACGGGGCCAGCAAGTCCCAGAACGGGTGCACGGAGAAGCCGCGGGCCGGGATGATCATTCGCGCCGGGAGCCCGGCGTTGAGCACGAACAGCAACTCCTTGACGGTGAAGCCCGGTTCCGTGACGCAGTGAGCGGCCGTCAGCACATGCCGCGGGCCAATGGCGCTGGCGGTGCAGATGAAGCCCGCATCATCCTCGCCGGGCGCTTCGAGCAGAATGAAAATGGACCCGACCCCATTTCGCAGGTTCGCGCCCGCATTGGCGAATTTCGGATCCGCCGGATCTCCCGATGTGATCAGGTAGGGGGAGACGTCGATGTTGGCGTCGTCCCGCGCAACGGCCGGGGCAGCGAAGCCTACGGAGAGCGTTAACGCGATCAGATGGGTGAGTGCGAGCCGGTGCATTCTGGATCCTCCCGTACACGTGCGACTTGAGCGATGCGGCTTGTTGGATGGAACCTGGCGACCGCCGCTTCCGGAGGATTAGACACGCAATCCGGGGCGAGAGTCCAATAGCTTGCCTAATGCGCCTTGGCCAGCAGGCGCTGACGGCGCCCAATCATCCCTGGGGCCTGGGCGCCCTGCGCCGCGGGGCTGCGGTACACTGCCCCCAGCACCGGATGCAATCAGGGAGACCGTCAAGCATGGTGGCAAACGTGAGCCAGAACGAAACGGTGGCGTCGCTCCATGCCGAGATCTCCCAGCGCGCCGACGAGATCGAAACGGCGCGGCGGATGCCCGAAGATCTCGCGCATCGGATGGCCCAGGCCGGCATGTTCCGGCTGCTGGTGCCGAACCGCTACGGCGGCGCCCAGGTCCACCCCCAGCGCTTTTTCGACGCGCTGGTCGATACCGCCCGCCACGACGGCGCTGCCGGCTGGTGCCAGATGATCGGCGCGACCACCGGGCTGCTCGCCGCATCGCTGCCGGAGCGCTGGGCCGAGACCATCTACGGCGAGAATCCCAACGCCATCACCACCGGCGTCACCGCCCCGCTGGGGCGCGCAGAGCCGGTCGACGGGGGTTACCGGGTAACCGGCCGCTGGCCCTTCGGCAGCGGCTGCCAGGTCTCTGACTGGATTTGCGGTGGATGTTTCGTGATTGAGGACGGCAAGCCGCGCCAGAGCGCGCACGGCATGCCGGAATCGGTGCTGGTACTTTTCCCGGCCGACGAGGTCACCGTGCACGACACCTGGCACACCTCCGGCCTCTGCGGCACCGGCAGTCACGACATCGAGGTGCGCGACGGCTTTGCCCCGGAGGGCCGCTGGACCGTGCTCGGCGGGCGCCCGCGGGTCGACGCGCCGCTGTATCGATTCCCCACCCTGGGGCTGCTCGCGCTGGGCGTCTCCGCCGTGGCGATCGGCATCGCCCAGCATGCCATCGACGCGTTCGTCGAGCTCGCCACCGCGAAGGTGCCGACCGGCAGCCGCCGCACCCTGGCCGAGCGTACCGGCACCCAGAAAGATCTGGCGAGGGCCCGGGCGCTAGTCGCATCCGCGCGGGCATACACCCGCGAGGTGATCGACCAGGCCTGGGAGCAGGCCAGCGGCGAGGGCCGGCTGGGTCTCGACATGAAAGCCAACCTGCGGCTTGCAGCCAGCAACAACACCTGGAGCGCGGTGGAGGCGGTGGACCTCATGTACCACCTGGGCGGCGGCTCCTCGGTGTACGAGTCCAACGTGCTGCAGCGCTGCTTTCGCGATGTCCATGTCGCGACTCAGCACATCATGGTGGCGCAGCCCACTTACGAGGTAGTGGGGAAGGTCATGCTGGGCATCGATCCGAAGACGCTGCTGTGACGCTGTTCGGCACCCTCGCCTCACCGGCGCTGCTCGCATCGCCCCACGCCCGGCGCGCCGACCTGGTCGCCCGCATCGTCGAGCAGGGGCTCGACCACGTGTTCGTTGCCGATCACGTCAGCTTTCACGTCGGCGCCGGCATGGACGGCCTCATCAATGCCGCCGCGCTCACGGCGCTGGATCCCCGGCTCAAGGTCTGCGTAGGCGTCTACCTGCTGGCGCTGCGCCACCCGGTCACGGTTGCGAGGCAGCTCGCCACCCTCGGCGAGACCGCACCCGGACAGCTGATTCTCGGTATTGGCGTCGGCGGCGAGGATCGCAACGAGGTTGCCATGTGCGGCGTGGACCCGAGAACCCGCGGCCGACGCACCGACGAATGCCTCGAGATCGTGCAGGGCCTGCTGACCGGCGAGCCAATGGACTACGAGGGAGAGTTCTTTCAGTTCAGAAAGGGCTGGATCAAACCCGCCCCGACCGAGCCCATCCCGATGGTGATCGGCGGCCGCGCGGACGCGGCGCTGGAGCGCGCGGCCCGATTCGGCGACGGCTGGCTCGGCGTATGGTCGTCCGCCAGGCGTTTCGGCCAGGCCGTCCAACAGGTCGACGCACGTGCCGACGAGCTCGGCCGAGGCCCGCGTATGCTTCACGGCATGCAGTTCTGGGTAGGCATCGGCAACGATCGCGATCACGCCCGCGCCCGCCTCGCTCGCGGCATGGAGGACTTCTACCGGATCCCCTACGAACGCTTCGAGAAGTACAGCCCCTACGGCACCGCAGCCGAGGTCGCCGAGTTTCTCGCTCCCTATCGGGACGCCGGGTGCCGGCTCTTCAACATCATGCCGATCGCCGAATCCGAGGAAGCCGGCATCGATGCCGTCGGGGAAATCGCCCGGCTGCTGCGGTGACTGACGGTCACTGGTCCGCTGTCCCGCCCGCAAAGCGCGTGGCGGTGGCGAGCAGCCGCCGCGGAGAACGCTCGACGTCGGCGAACTTGAGGATGTCGGCCTGGATCACGCGGCGGCTGTCGGGCAAGGTGAAGAACCGCTCCCGGAGATCGTCTTCGGAGGCGAAGCCGCACAGGGCGAAGCCGTCGAACACGGCTCCCGAAAGCCGCTGCAGCACCGCGAGCTGAACGTAGTGGGTCATGGCGGCGTGATGCTCGAGCGCGAGCGGGGCATGCACGTCGCGCCAATGGGCGTCCGCCTCCGCGCGGCTGAGGTCCCGCCGCCGGCACATGGGAAACAGGCCGTAGACTGCAGCCGTCCCGGCCCGAATCGTGCGCCGGGCCACCAAGTAGCAGCCGACGTCTGCCGCAGCCGCCAGGACCTCGACCTGATCGGTTGCGGCGACCACCAGGGCGCGGAACGGCAGATCGTCACGACCCGGCCTGACGTCCTCATAGAGGGTCCCCATCAGCGCTGCCGCGGTCTCCCGCGCCGGCGCCAGCCGGCTGCAGGCGGCCGCCAGCATCAGCTCGACGGTGCCAGCGCCACTCACGACGCACCTCGCTCCCGGGCCCGGCGAAATCCGTCCCGCGCCATCAGCATCTCAAGGTAGCGCCGGCAGTTAGGCTTGTAGCGGGCGTCGAGTCCCAAACCGGTGCCCATGAACAGCGCGAAGCCGACGGCGATGTCCGCCATGGTGAACCGATCGGCAACCAGATACCGGTGCCCGTCCAGCGCGGTTTCCACGCTCCGCAGCCGGGACAGATACCAGATCGAGTAGTCCTCGACCACCTGGGCCGGCCGCCGCTCCGGTGGCTCGAGACGGGTGTAGCGCAGCACCAGGGTCTGGGGGAACGTCAGGGTGGCATCGCTGCGGTGCAACCAGTTGAGATAAGCGCCGAACGCGGGCTCGGCCTCCGTCACCGCCAGATCCGTCGGGCCATGGACGGCCCCCAGGTACTGACAGATGGCTGCAGACTCGGTGAGGACGGTTTCACCGTCCACCAGCGTCGGGACCGTGCCGAGCGGGTTCACCTCCAGATAGTCAGGATGGTGAACCCGGGGCGGGAAACGCAGCACCGTCAGGTCGCAGTCCAGACCCATCTCCTCGATAGCCCATAGCGCTCGCAGCGAGCGCGAGTCCTGGCAATGATACAGTCGCATCCATCCCTCCTGACCGCGCCCTCCCAGGCCCCGGCCGCCGGCTCTTGCGTCCCGGCCGCAGAAGCGTATAAGCATCTGCCATCGGACCCACCGAAGCCACCGACATGGCTGCAATGCTTCCGGTCGCCAGGGCAGCTCCTGCGCTCCTCGACGCGGAGCACGCCGCTTTCATGCAGGGGGGCGTATCGATCGTCGCCGCGTCCCGGCACGGCGACAATACGCCTACGCTCAACCGCGCCAGCGGCTGCCGCGTGTCCCGCCACCGACGTCAGGTTACCTTGTTTTTCTGGGAGCGGCAGGCCCAGCCGCTGTTGGCTGCCGCCGTCGAGTCCGGCCTGATAGCCGTCGTGTTCAGCGAGCCGCCTACCCATCGAACCATCCAGATCAAAGGCACCGTGACCCGCCTGGCACCGACCAGGCGTGCCGACGCCATGCTGATTCGCCGCTACCGGCGCGCTTTCGCCGACGCCCTGATCGAACTCGGCTACCCGGGCCCCTTCGCCTTCGGGCTGACCCATGGCGAGCCGGACGACATCAGCGCGCTGACCTTCACGCCGACGGCGATCTTCATGCAGACCCCGGGGCCCGGCGCCGGCGAACCGCTGGTGCTGCGGCCATGAGCGCGCGGCTCGACTCGATCCGGGCCTGCCTGGAAGGTGCCGTCCCCGCCACCATCGCGACCTGTGGTGCCGACGGCACCCCCAACGTCAGCTACGTCTCCGAAGTGCACTACGTCGACAGCCAGCACGTGGCGCTGTCCTACCAGTTCTTCAACAAGACCCGGGCCAACGTCATGGTCAACCCCCAGGCAACCGTACTGCTGCCGCATCCCGAGGGCGGGGCCCAGTACCGGATGAGCCTGGAGTACCTGCGAACGGAGACGTCTGGCCCCCTGTTCGAACGGATGCGTGCCAAGCTCGCGGGCATCGCTTCTCACACCGGCATGACCGACGTGTTCCGGCTGCGCGGCTCCGACGTCTATCGGGTGGGGGCCATCGAGTGTCTGCCCGGCGTCGAGGCGCCCGCGGACCCACCGCATGCGTACCTGACCGCGCTGCGTGCGGTTACCGCCACGATTGGCCGCGCCGCGACCCTGGAGGCGCTCGTCGATGACACGCTGTCTGGCCTCGCGGACGCCCTGGGCGTCGACCACGCCATGCTCTTCATGCACGACGCGCCGGGCGCCCGCCTGTACCTGCTCGGCAGCCGCGGCTATGCAGGGTCCGGCGTCGGGACCGAGATCCCGCTGGGGCACGGGGTGATCGGCGTGTCCGCGCGCCAGCGGACACCCATCCGCATCACCCACCCGGCCACCGAGTACGCTTACGGCCGGGCCATTCGCGGCGCCCTCGTCAGTGCCGCCTGCACCGCCGACCTCGAGATGGAAATCCCCTATCCCGGCCTCGCGGAACCGGGCAGCCAGCTGGCCGTTCCCATCGAGCACGGCGGCGAGCTGATCGGCGTGCTGTTCGCTGAGAGCGCCGAGGATGGCGCCTTCGGCTACGACGAAGAGGACGCGCTGGTGACCGTGGCCAATGCCCTCGGTTCTGCCATTCGCCTGCTGCAGGACCGCGACGATCGGGCCGCGGTCTCCCGCCCCCAAGCCCTGTCCGATGTTCCGGTCGGCGGAGACCCGGTACGCATCCGTTATTTCGCCGTCAACAGCAGCGTTTTTCTGGACCAGCACTACCTGATCAAAGGGGTAGCTGGCGCCATTCTCTGGAAGCTGGTGTCCGAGCATGTTGCATCCGGTCGCACCGAATTCAGCAACCGGGAACTGCGCATCGACCCGGACATCCGCCTGCCGGAACTCAGCGAGAACCTCGAGGCGCGCCTGGTGCTGCTGAAACGGCGGCTCGCGGACCGTTGTGAGTATCTGCGGATCGAGCGCACCGGGCGGGGCCGTTTCCGGCTGCAGGTTTCCCGACCCCTGTGCCTGGATCCGGTCGACGCACCGCGAGCCGATGCCGCGCCGGCGTCGACCGGCTGAGCCGGCAGCTCAGCGACCCGCGCCGGCAACGCTGGTGCGAGGCACGAACTCGATGTAGGGCGTCGCGACCGCCACCCCCGGAGGAACGAAGACCGGCGCCTCGCTGCCCGACGGGCCAAGCTTCCGCAGGTAGGCGTACACCGCCCGCAGGTCCTCGTCGTGCATCTGGCGCAGGTTGAACCAGGGCATGGGGGGCGCCATGGGTGCCCGCGCCCGGGCCAGCCACTCGGCCTCGGTGAGACTGCCCGCCCTCAGGCGCAGGTTCGCGGCGTAGCTGGTTCCCCAGGGGCCCTGGAATCCCACCGTGCTGCCCGTCAGCCAGTCGGCCTCCGGGACGTTGCCGTCAGATTCCATGTACGCCGGCGTATGGCAGTCGTTGCAGCCGCCGACCACGACCAGGTAGCGACCGCGCTCGATCAGCTCGGACGCGGCGTCCGACTCGGCGCCGGCCAGCGGCGCGAATACGCCGGCGAGCAACCAACCCAGGGTGCAGAGAACGAAACGATTCATTTTCGGGTCTCCTGTCTTCCCAGCCAATCGTGATCAGAAAATCACCGACGGCAGATATGGACCTGCCGGCTCGCTGTAAAGCCCCCGGGTCATCAGGGTCATGGTCTGCACCACCTTCAAGCCGTGTGCCAGACACCAGCCGAACAGCTCGGTGTTGCGCATCGGCAGCAGCAGACCGGGGCCTCCGAAAGCGGGCGCGGCGGCAATCAGCGCCTTCAGATCGTCATTGCTGCGGCCCACGGAGTGACCGAAGAAGCCGACGCCGGTGCTGTAACCGGTAACTCCGCCGCTCCGCTCCACCACCACTCCGGTACCGCTCGCCACCGCGCCAACCACCTCGCCGCGGCGGTCGTGACCGTGCACTGCCCGACACAGCTCATCGCAGGCCGCTACGTCACCGACCTCGAGCGCCCGGATCCGGAAGCCCGGCAGCGCCAGCGCCGGCGGCTTGCCCTGCAGCGTCGCCAGGGGCTCACGAATCGCGAACCCGAGCTTGGCGTAGAGTGAGAGCGAGCGGGCGTGATAGGCCGCCTGGACCAGCCGCACTGCAACGCGGCCGCGCTCGTCGACTCGACGCAGCACGTCCTCCATCAGGCGCCGCCCGACACCGGCATTCTGCAGGTCCGGCGCCACCGTGATGGGGCCAATGCCGGCCACCGGGCCCTGCTCGTGCAGGGCGTTGCTGCCAACCACCACGCCGTTGCGCTCCGCAACCACCACGTAGACCCCCGGGTCATCGACCAACGATGCCACCAGCGCGGTCGCCGTCTGCGGATCCGGGAAGTCCGGCGGGAATCCGTGCCGGGAGGCGATCGTCTCGAAAGCCCGGAAGGCAATGGCGCCGCACGCCGCCGCATCCGCAGCCCGCGCCGGGCGCAGCACGAGCGCCTCGTCATGCGAGACCGCCGGGGTGGCCGCCTTGCTAGTCATGTCTGTATCCTCCGTGTGAGATCGCCAGGATGGTGACGCGAATTCGCCGAGCCGAACGGTAAGAATTCGCTAAGAGCTTGCTAAGAACTTCGTAAATGCCGGGAACCATGCTTCCCCATCCCGAGACCGAGATCCCGCCGAGGAACCGCCCATGACCATCTTCATCCGCACCCCCGAGGAGAACTTCTCCGACCTCGCCGACTTCCCGCACGAGCCTCACTACCACGCGTGGCAGGACCTGCGCATGCACTACGTGGACGTCGGCCCGAAGGACGGACCGGTCATGCTGTTGCTCCACGGCATGCCCACCTGGGCCTATCTGTACCGGGACATGATTCCGAAGCTGGTGGCGGCCGGTTACCGCTGCATCGCACCAGACCACATGGGCTTCGGCCGCTCGGACAAACCCACGGACATCCACTGGTACACCATCGCGCGGCACACGGAGATCCTGACGTCTCTGATCACCGCGCTGGATCTGAACGAGATCACGCTGGTGTGTCAGGATTGGGGCGGCCCGACCGGTCTGGCGCAGGCGGTGACCATGCCCGAACGGTTCGCCCGCCTGATCATCATGAACACCTGGCTGCATCACCCGGAATTCGAGTACTCGCCGGCGATCCGCAACTGGTTCACCAACTGGCAGGAGGGCGGCCGCTTTCATCGACCGCAACCGGACGTGGGCCTGCTGCTGGTGCTGAGCGCCGGGCTGGCCGGACCGGACGTCATTTTTCCGGCGCTGAGCGACGGCAGGGACCCGGATCTTAGCGGCAGGGCTGCCACCATGTACCGGGGCTTCTCTGCGCCCTACCGGGGCCTGCCGGACGAAGCCTTCAACGGGTACCGCCGCTTCCCGCTGTCGATTCCCGCGGTCAGCTACGACAACGGCAACGGCGCCGCCCAGACACTCCACTACCGGCTGCTGCTCGACTGGAGCAAGCCCGTGCACTTCGTCTGGGGCTGCGCCGACGACGTCTTCACCGAAGCGTGGGGCCGGACCTGGGCGGGCCGGCTGAACGCAAGCTTCGACCCCATCGAGGACGCCGGCCACTTCCTCCAGAACACGCATGGCGACGCGGTGGTCGACCACATCCTGAAGCGGATCGGCGAGGAGGCTTAGCCGGCGGCTGCTACCACTTCTCCCCGAACGGCCGCAGCTCGGAGAGGAACGTCCAGGCAGAGCGGTCCTGGGAATGCAGGTACCAGGCGTTTTCGGCGATGGAGGCCGGCTGGATGAAGAACTCGTCGGGCGCGCCGGCGAACGCTTTGCGCGTCCAGGCCAGATCGATCACGGCGTCGATCACGATGTAGGCGACATGCACACCCTGCGGTCCCAGCGATCTCGCCATGGATTCCGCCAGTATGCGCTGGGCCGCCTTGGTGGGCGCAAATCCGGCGAAGAAGTCCTTGCCGCGCAGCGCGGCCGTGTTGCCGGTGACGATGATCGAACCCCGCCCGGCTTCGACCATGGCCGGGGCCACTGCCCGGGCCAGATAGAGCAGGCCCATCACGTTGACCTGGAAGTTCCGTTCCAGAACCGCGGGGTCGATGCTCAGGAAATCCCCGCGGGCGCCGCTCACGGCATTGTGAATTGCCACTTCCGGAGATCCGAGGTCATTGCCTGCCGCCGCCACCGCAGCGTTGACGGCGGCTTCGTCCGACAGGTCGCAGACATACCCCCTGGCGTGGGGTAGCTCCACCTCGAGGGCGTCGAGCCGCTCCCGGGACCGGGTCAGCATGGCCACCGCGTAGCCGCCTTCATGAAAACGTCTGACCAGGGCGGACCCGGTGCCCGGACCGACACCGGTGACCAGACAGACGGGACGTTCGTTCTTCTGCTCGCTCACCGCTCACTCACCTCCCTGCAAAGCGTGGGTTACGCTTCTCCATGAACGAGGCGATGCCCTCGCGGAAGTCCTCCGAGCTCGCCGTGCGCTGACGCATGGCCGGAATCTCGCCGATTGCGGCCGCCTCCCCGGATTCGAGGTAGACGTTCGCGGCGCGCTTGATCTCCTGCACCGCGAGCGGCGCGTTGCCGCAGATTTCCTCTGCCAGCGCCCGGGCCCTGGAGATCTGATTGCCCACGGCGACCACCTCCTGCACGAAACCCAGCTCGCGCGCCCGGGCCGCGTCGAACTCGTCTGCGCGCAGCAGGTGGTACATGGCGTTGCCCCAGCCGGCCCGCTGGACGTAGCGGAAATGCGCGCCGCCGAACACCGCCAGGCCGCGCTTCGGCTCCATCTGGCAGAACCGGCAGTCGTCCGCCGCCACGACGATGTCCGCCGCGAGCATCATTTCGATGCCGATGGTGAAGGTCACCCCCTGCACGGCCATCACCAGCGGCTTGCGGCAGCGGCGGCGCAGCGCAAAGGCGTCTACACGCTCGTCGCCACCGGCATCGCGTCCACCGGAGCGCATGCTGTCGGCAAATCTGGGGAGGTCCAGCCCCGCGGTGGTGTGCTTGCCGGCAAACGTGAGCAGCCCCACCCACAGATCGTCGTCCTCGTCGAGCAGGGTCAGAGCGTCCGCCAGCTCGTCGAACATCTCCGGCGTGAAGGCGTTCATCTTGTCGGTCCGATCCACCGTGATCTCGAGCAGGCGGCCATCACGCAGGGCGCTCACGGCCGCGCTCACGCGTCCCCCCGTTGCTGGCGGACGATTTCCTCCTCCACTTCCCGCAGCCTGTCCTTACCGAAGTAGAGCTGGTCGCCGACGAAGAAGCTGGGTGAGCCGAACACGCCGCGGGCCACCGAGTCTTCGGTGTTCGCGCGCAGCTGCGCCTTCACCTCGGGATCCTGCATGCCGGTCATCAGGATGTCGACCGGAAGACCGGACTCCTCCAACGCCGCCGCGATCACCTCAGGGTCGTCCATCTTCTTCGGCTCCGCCCACATGTGCCGGTACATCTCATCCACGTACTTCTCGAAGCAGCCCTCCCGCTGAGCGACGATGGCACCCCGCATCAGCTGCACGGTGTTGACCGGGAAATGCGGGTTCGGCCGATAGTTGATGATGCCGTGTGCCTCGAGAAAGCGGCGCATCTCCAGCGCCTGGTACTCGCCCTTGTTGCGGATTCCCTTCAGCGAAACCGCCGGCGAGACGTTGTTGGTGGCCTTGAAAATCCCACCAAGCAGTATCGGCACGTACGTCACCTTGACGCCGGTACGCGATTCCAGCGCCGGGATCACGAGATGGCAAAGGTAAGCATTGGGACTGCCGAAGTCGAAGTGGAACTCGACGGGTACGCTCATGACCGGACTCCCGTGTGCTGATTCATACGCCCTTGAACTCCGGCGTGCGTTTGCCGAGGAATGCTGCCACCGCTTCCCGATGATCCTGAGTGCGGGTGCACCGGACCATGCGGTCAGCCTCCATGGCGAGGCAGCTGCGCAGGTCGGCTTGCTGCGCCCTGTTCAGATTTTCTTTCATGAACCGCAACGCCACCGGCGGACCAGCGGCGATTTCCTCTGCCAGCGCCCGGGTACGCGCTGCGAGCACATCGAACGGCACCACCTCGTTGACGAGGCCCAGACTGAGGGCTTCGGCCGCGTCCACCCGACGGCTGGTGAAGAACAACTCCCGCGCCTTGGCAGGACCGACCAGCCGCGTGAGAAACCAGCTCGCGCCGTAGTCGCCGGACAGGCCGATGTTGCGGAATGCCGTGGTGAGAAAAGCGGTGTCGGCCGCGATCCGCAGATCGCACGCCAGCGCGATCGAGAGGCCGGCGCCGGCCGCAGGCCCCGGCAGCGAGGCGATGGTCGGCTTCGAGAGTTCGTGCAGACGCAGGGTCAGGGTCTCCTGTCTGAGCCGCAGAGTCGTGACGGCGTCCTCCAGGGACGGTCTCGGCGCGGCTCGAAGCTCCATCGAGCCCCGCTCACCCCGGGAACCCATGCCGGAAACATCACCGCCGGCACAGAAAGCGCGCCCAGCGCCCGTGATAACAACGCAGCGCACGTCACTGCGGACATCGAGATCCAGCAGAGCCTGGCGCAGCGCCGGCGTCAGGTTATCCGACAGGGCGTTTCGCTTCTCCGGTCTGTTCAGGGTGATCGTGGCAACGCCGTCTTCCAACTCGAGCAGTAGCTCCCCGGTGCCGGTATCGATGCGACTCATGGTGACCCCAACGTTCGCGGCTGAGCCGATAGTCCATGGACTGTAATCACAAAGGTTGCATCATGCAACCAATAAGGTCCGATAGAGAGTTTCGCCGGACGCCGGCAATTGCGGCATGCTGGCCGTAACCGCTGCCGAAGGCAAAAGGCGATGATTGACCTGTCCCGCCCCGTCAACCTGACCGCCCCGGAGTTCATCGACAACAAGTTCGAATGGCTGGACCGGATCCGCGAGGAGCGGCCGGTGCACCAGGCGAAGATCAGCGTCGTCCGGGTCTATACCGTCGCCCGCTACGAGGACTGCACGAACCTCCTGAAGGATCCCCGGGTGCTGCGCAACCGCAGCACGGCTACCGGCGGGCGCCGCTTTCCGATCCCGATGCCCGCATCGCTCAAGCCGATGGCCGAAAGCATGATTCAGGAGGACGATCCGAACCACCGCCGCCTGCGCGAACTGGTGCGCCGCGGCTTCCGTCCCCAGGCGATCGCCAAGCTGGAGTCCGTTATCGACAGGTACTCCAACGAGCTCCTGGACGGGCTGGAGCGGGAGCGGGAGTTTGATCTGCAGGCGCGCTATGCCCTGCCGATCCCCGTGCGCATGATCGGCAACATGGTGGGGGTCTCC
>JBFISC010000041.1:0-18582 GCA_041608775.1 Pseudomonadales bacterium
CTGACCGCCGCTGCCGTGCACGGTCAGGGGAAACCCGATGGCGGCCTGCATGAGGAAGCGGTTCAGCACGGTGCCGAAGTCGCCGTCATAGTCGAAGCGGTTGATGAGCCGCTCGTCGAGTCGGGTCTCTCGGGTCTGGGTCCCCCAGACGATGCCCTGGTGCAGGTCGGTGATGCGCACCGCGTCGTTCTTGTTGTAGAAGGCGAAGAACAGCTGATCCTGGGTCTTGGTCATGTGGTAGATGCTGCCCGGGTTCGCCGGATAGAGAATCTCCTGCTCCACGTCATCGCCGTGGTCGTTGGTCATCTTCACCGTGAGATAGCCCTCGGGCAGGCGCACCCCCACGCTGGAATAGCCGTACACGCCCATGGTGCCGAGGTGAACCAGATGAATGTCCAGGGCACTGTCGACGATGGCGGCGAGGACGTTGTTGGTGGCATTCAGGTTGTTGTTGACGGTGTAGCGCTTGTGCCACGACGACTTCATCGAGTAGGGCGCCGCGCGCTGCTCGGCAAAGTGCACCACGGCATCCGGCCGCTCGCGGCGGAACAGCGCCAGCAGCCGGTCGTACTCCGTGGCGACGTCCAGACGTTCGAAGCCGATCTCCCGGCCGGTGAGCCCTTTCCAGGCGGCCCGCCGCGCGCTCGGCGTCTGGATGGGTGTCAGGCTCTGCACCTCTAACTCGTTGTCGATGTTGCGCCGGGCCAGGTTATCGACGATGACCACGTCGTGACCCTTCTGGGACAGGTGGAGGGTCGTCGGCCAGCCGCAGAAGCCGTCGCCGCCGAGTACCAGAATCTTCATGCCGTCTCTCCATGGAGGCCTGGCGCCGGGATCGGCGCGAGGTTGTTCAGGAATTCCCGCACCGACTGGTCCCAGGAATGTTCGAGGGCGCGCGCGCGACAGCGCGCCGGATCGATACCGATGGCACCGCGGACCGCGGCTGCCAGATCCTCGTCGAGCACGCCGACACCGCTGTCCCCCACCACGTCGAGCGGTCCCTGCACCGGGTAGCCGGCGATCGGGATGCCGCAGGCGAGCGCTTCCAGCATGACCAGGCCGAGGGTATCGGTGCGCGAGGGGAACACGAAGACGTCCGCCGCGCGGTAGTGGCGGACCAGCGAGTCGCCGCTCTGGATGCCGAGAAACCGGGCCGCCGGATAGCGTTCGGCAAGCTCGGCGCGCTGCGGGCCGTCCCCCACCAGCACCTTGGTGCCGGGCGTGTCGAGCCGGAGGAAGTCCTCGATGCTTTTCTCCACGGCGATCCGGCCAACGTAGAGCTGAATCGGCCGCGGGAACGGCAGTGGTTCGGGTTCCCCCGGCGTGAACAGCTCCGTGTCGACGCCTCGCACCCAGCGCACCAGCCGGGTGAAGCCGCGGGCCTCGAGCATCCCGCGCAGGGTGGGGGTGGAATACATGGTGGCCGTGGCGCCGCCGTGGAAGCGGCGGATTCCCCGGAAAGTGAGCGATTCCGGGACGCCGAAGCGGACCTCGAGGTATTGTGGAAACAGGGTGTGGAACGACGTCGTGAACGGCAGGCGGCGGCGTTTCAGCCAGCTGCGCGCCGCCCATCCCAGGGGGCCCTCCGTGGCGATGTGCACCGCCTCCGGCTCACAGGACCCGATCAGCCGTCCTACCCGGGACGGCGTGCACAGCGCCAGACGGATTTCCGGGTAGGTTGGACAGGGGATGTTCCTGAACCGATCCGGCGCGATGACGTCCACCCGATGCCCGAGGTCGACCAGCCGGTTCCGGGTGGTGGACAGAGTGCGCACCACACCGTTGATCTGAGGAAACCAGGCGTCTGTGACGATGACAAGGCGCACGCTCGATGAATTCTCTGAGTCCGCTCTGGGTTCCTGTTGCCGCGGTGCGGTCGGGCTGGCGATCGAAGTCGGATCGGTCGACCGCGGTGCGGACGCGAGCGGATGGTACCGTTTCGGCCCCGGGCGTCTCAAGGCGTGACGGCGGCGGGACGCCCGGCGTTCAGTCGTCCTCGCGGGCTGCCGCCACCGTGGCGTTGCCGGACTCGTCCACCGTCACATGCAGGGTCATGGGCCGGCAGCAAACCGAGCAGTCCTCGATGTAGCTCTGCTCGCTGACCGACGGATCCACCACCACGTCGATCCGCTCACCGCAGTAGGGGCAGCCGACGCTGGCGGTATCCGGGTGCCACATCAGGCCGGTTCCGGCTGCCGGTCGGTCACCCGTCGGCCCGTTCGCCCCAGACCTCGGCCAGGCGCTGGTCGCGGCCGCAGTTGTAGCGGTAGAACTTGTAGCGCAACGGGTTCTTCCGGTAGTAGTCCTGATGGTACTCCTCCGCCGGGTAGAACGTCGTGGCGGCGGTGATCTCGGTGACGATGGGCTGGGAGAAGCGCCCGGAGCGCTCGAGTTCCGCCAGCGATGCCTCCGCCTGGCGCTTCTGCTCCTCGTCGACATAGAAGATGGCGGAGCGGTATTGAGAGCCACGATCGCAGAACTGACGGTTGGCGGTCAGCGGGTCGATGTTCCGCCAGAACACCTCCAGCAGCGTCGCGTAGTCGACGACCTCCGGGTCGTAGCTGACCTTCACCACCTCGGCGTGTCCGGTGCCCCCGCTGCTCACCTGCTCGTAGCTGGGGTTGTCCACGTGGCCGCCGATGTAGCCGGAGACGGTGGCCTTCACCCCGTCCAGCTCGTCGTAGGGCGGCTCCATGCACCAGAAGCAGCCGCCGGCGAAGATTGCCGTGGCGAGGTCCTCGTCGGCCGCGGTCGCGGTGGTAGATGTGGTTGCCACCCCGAGCAACAGCAGGGCCGCCGTCAGAAATCGACCCGCGCGGCGTCCCGTTGTGGTCAGCGTCGACATGTTCAGCTCCTCAGCTCGGGCAGCGGCTCTCCCTCGGGCACGAAGGTCAGCGCCAGGCCGTTGTTGCACCAGCGCTCGCCGCGGGGCTTCGGACCATCCTCGAACACGTGACCCTGATGGCCGCCGCAGCGCGCGCAATGATACTCGGTGCGCGGCCAGATCAGCTTGTAGTCGGTCTTGGTGCCGACGTGGCCGGCGATGGGCTGGGTGAAGCTCGGCCAGCCGGTGCCGCTGTCGTATTTGTGCTCGGACTCGAACAGCGGCAACCGACAGGCGGCGCAGAGGTACGTGCCGGCCCGGGTTTCCTTGTCCAGCGGACTGCTGTGCGGCCGCTCGGTGGCCTCCTCGAACAGGATCCGGTAGCGGTCTGCCGGTAGTATCTCCCGCCATTCCGCCCGGGAGCGCTCGAGCCGGGTGAAGCCCGGGGGTTCGGTCGCGGCATCGGTGCCGGGGCGGGCGCCGGCACGAGCGAATCCAGGCAGCAGGGCAAGCAGCGGGCCGGTGCTCAGCACATTCAGCAGTCTTCGACGGATCATGACGTTCTCGAATCGGTGGTTGGCGGAGGTTTCGACCCACGCCGGCCGTCGATGTTCCTCACCCGCCGGTAGCCGGGGCTGCGGTGTCAGGCGTCGCCGCCGGGCGTCAGCCCGTCCTTGAACCTGCGGATCGCAGCGAGGTTCCGGTGCGGGTCGCGGCTACGGCGCAGAATGTCGATCAGGCAGGCCAGATCCTGCTCGGCCTGGTCGCGAGTGGCGTAAGGGCCGATGTCGATGCCTTCCCGGGTGCTGAAGAACCAGACCCCGCCGACGGCATACACGCGGTTGGTCCGGAACCAGACCCGGGGCGCCTCGCCGGCTCGTACCCGCGGCGTGGCGGCGTGGCCGGCGTCCGCGGCCGGCGGCGGCTCGGAGCCACCGCTGCGGATCTGGCGGCCGTGCTCGTTGAGCTGCTGGAACACGAACTGGCGAACTGCCCGCACCATGTCGGTAGTGCCGCGACAGGCCCTGAGCCTGGCGGCGAGGTCACGGCTGTGCTGCTCGGCCTGCTGCTGCTGGGAGAACGGCCCGATCCGGAACCCCTCGGTCACGCCCACGTACCAGCCTTCCTCGGAGCTGAAGACCTGGTCGGCGGCAAACCATTCGGGCAGCGATTCGGGCATCGACGTCCATTTCGACTGGATATGCGGTCGGAACCGATGGTAATCGCGATTCTGACCGGCGACCGGTACCGGGTCACAGTCCCCGCACTCGCCGCTATCATGTGCGGCCGCTGGAGCCGGGGACGGAGCATGCAGGAGATCAGCTGGGACGAGTTCATGCGGGTCGAGTTGCGGGTCGGCAGGGTGCAGAGCGCCGAGCCGTTTCCCGAGGCGCGCAAGCCGGCGTACGTGCTGCGCGTAGATTTCGGGGAGGAGATCGGGATGCGCAAGTCGAGCGCTCAGATCACGGACCTTTACCAGCCGGAGGATCTGGTCGGCCGGCTGGTGGTGGCGGTGGTCGACTTCCCGAAAAAGCAGATCGGCCCGCTCATGTCCGAGTGTCTGGTGACCGGATTTCACGACGCCGAAGGGCGGGTAGCCCTGTGCGTGCCGGATGCCGACGTGCCGCTCGGCTCCAGGCTTGCCTGAGCGCCCGGGGATCGCCGCGATGCATGAGTCTGCGGGCCCATGAGTGATAAGATGCCGGGCATTCATCTTCGGGAGAGGTCACTATGGCCAGGTTAGGATTCGGAGCGTTTCTGGCGCCGCACCATCCCATCGGGGAGAACCCGACGCTGCAGTTCCGGCGTGATCTGGATCTGGCGGAGCACCTCGACCGGCTCGGCTTCGACGAGTTCTGGTGCGGCGAGCACCACTCCACGGGCTGGGAGATGATCGCCTCGCCGGAGATGTTCCTGGCGGCTGCCGGCGAGCGCACCCACACCATCCGGCTGGGCACCGGCGTGGTGTCGCTGCCGTACCATCATCCCTTCAACGTGGCTCAGCGCATCGTCCAGCTCGACCACATGACCCGCGGCCGGGTGATCTTCGGCTCCGGCCCCGGCGCGTTGCCGTCGGATGCCTACATGCTCGGTATCGACCCGATGGTTCAGCGCGACCGCCAGGACGAGGCCATCGGCGTGATTCAACGGCTGCTCCGCGGCGAGCCGCGGTTCAGCCACGAATCCGACTGGTTCGTGCTGAAAGATGCCGCGCTGCAGCTGCTGCCGCTGCAGGAGGAAGTCCCCATGGCGGTAGCCTCCATGGTCAGCCCCTCGGGAATGACCCTGGCAGGAAAATACGGTACCGGGGTCCTGTCGATCGGCTCAATGTCCACCGCCGGTCTGCAGGCGCTGCCCACCCAGTGGAGCTTCGCCGAGGATTCGGCGGCCAAGCATGGCCGCAGCGTCGACCGCCGCGACTGGCGCGTGGTGATGAGCTGGCACATCGCGGAGACCCGGGAACAGGCGCGGGCCCAGGCGAAGCTGGGGCTGCACCGCTGGCACAACGAGTACACGGTGGGCACCCTGATGCGCCCCGGCGCCGAGCCGTTTGCGGATCCCGACCAGGCGGTGGAGCAGATGAGCGACGCCGGCGGTGCCAGCGTGATCGGAACCCCAGACGACCTGGTGGCTGCCCTCCGCCAGATGGTCGAGCTGACCGGCGGCTTCGGCACCGTGATCGGCTTTGCCCACGACTGGGCGAACCGCGAGGACACCTTCCGCAGCTGGGAGCTGGTGGCCCGCTACGTGATGCCGGAAGTCAACGGTATGCTGGACGCGTATCGTGCGTCGCAGAAGCACGTGATCGAGCATCGCGATGTGTTCGAGCGTGCCGGCGAAGCGGTGCTGTCGAAGATCATGGAGAACGAACGTGCGGTCAAAGCGCTTGGTGAGGACGCCGACGGCGCCGCCGCCATGCATTCACACAACGCACCGGACCTGCGTAACGCCGGTGCCAGCAAACGGGAGCACTCGTGAGCAGCATCGAAGCCGTCATGGAGACCAGCAAAGGGGACATTCGCCTGGAGCTGTTCCCCGATCAGGCGCCGGTTACCGTCGCCAGTTTCGTCAATCTCGTGAAGCGCGGCTTCTACGACGGGCTGAAGTTCCATCGGGTGATCAACGATTTCATGATTCAGGGCGGTTGCCCGAAGGGTCGCGGCACCGGCGGGCCGGGGTACAAGTTCGAAGACGAGTTCGACAAGTCGCTGCGGCACGATCGGCCGGGACGCCTTTCCATGGCCAATGCGGGCCCCGGCACCAACGGTTCCCAGTTCTTCATTACCCACGTGCCGACGCCCTGGCTCGATGATGCCCACAGCATCTTCGGCCAGGTGCAGGGCGAAGCTGATCAGCAGGTGGTGGACAGCATCGTCCAGGGCGACACCATCACCACGATACGGCTCAGTGGCGATACGGAGGCCGTGCTGGCGGCGCAGGCAGACCGCGTCGAAGAGTGGAACGCTGCGCTGGACCGCTGACGGGAGCCGGGCCATGTCCATGGACGAAGAGCGCGTGCGCAAGCTCAGCGCCGAGTACGAGGCGCTCAAGGCGCGCCACGAGGAGCTGCTCGAGGAGCTCAAACAGGTCCAGCAGCGGATGGGCGACATCATGCTGCTGATCATCGACGTCACCCGGGAGTAGCCTGGCGCTCTCATGCCGGAATACCTCACCTGGCTGGGGATCGGGTTCTGCGTGAGCCAGTCGGCGATGTTCTCCGGCTGCAACCTGGCGTTCTACCGCCTGAGCCGGCTGCGACTGGAGGTCGAGGCCCGCCGCGACCCGCGCGCGCTCAGGGTGCTGGCTCTGCGCAAGGACTCCAATTTCCTGCTCGCCACCATTCTCTGGGGCAACGTGTCCATCAACGTGCTGGTGGCGCTGCTTGCGGACTCGGTGCTGATCGGGGTGCTGGCGTTCCTATTTTCGACTTTCGTCATCACCTGGTTCGGCGAGATCATGCCCCAGGCCTACTTTTCCCGGCACCCGCTGAAGACCGCTTCGCTGCTGGCGCCGGTGATCCGCCTTTACCAGTTCCTGCTGTATCCGTTCGCGCGCCCGACGGGCCGGTTCCTCGACTGGTGGCTTGGCCGGGAAGCCGTGGAATACATGGAGGAACCGCTGCTGCGCGACATTCTCAAGGCCCACGTCCGCTCGCCGTCTACCGATGTCAGCGACGTGGAAGGCATCGGTGCCCTGAATTTCCTCGACATCGATGACCTGACCACGGTGGAGGAGGGCGAGCTGGTCGCGCCCGAGAGCATCATCGAGCTGCCCGTGGACGTGGACCTGCCACGCTTTCCGGACATCGAACCGCGGGCGGACGATCCGTTCCTGGTGCAGATCAACCGCTCGCCGCACACCTGGGTGATCCTGGTGGACGAAAGCCGCGAGCCGCTGCTGGCCCTGCACGTCGGCGACTTCACCCGCGCGGCGCTGTACGGCAAGGAGCCGTTCAATCCCTACCGGTACTGCCACCGGCCGGTGGTGGTGCGCGGTCACGAGACTACGCTCGGCGATGTCATCCGTGAGCTGAAAAACCGGCCCGAGAACGCCGACGACGTGATCGAGGACGACGTCGTGCTGATCTGGCTGGACCAGCCGCGGATCATCACTGGGGACGATCTGCTCGGCCGTCTGCTCACCGGCATCGGCCAGCCTGACTACGTGCAGCAGACGCCGCCGATCAGAGCATGAACGACAGGAACGTGGCCGTGCCGAGGAACGAAAAGAACCCGGCCACGTCTGTGACCGTGGTCAGGATGATGGACGAGGCGGTGGCCGGATCCTGACCGAAGCGGGTCAGCAGGATCGGCACCAGCGCCCCGGAGATGCCGGCGGCGATCATCGACAGGATCATGGCCACGCCGATCACCAGCGCAAGTCCGAGGCTCGTGCTCCAGACGTACACGCCGAGCCCGCAGGTCAGGGCGAGCACGGCGCCGTTGGTGGCACCGACGATCAGCTCCTTGTTCAGCACCTTGCGCCACTCGCGCATGCCGATTTCCTTCAGCGCCAGCCCGCGGATGGTCACCGCCAGGGCCTGGGACCCGGCGTTGCCCGATTGCCCTGCGACCACCGGCAGCAGCACGGCCAGCGCGGTGAACTGGGCGATCAGGTTCTCGAACAGACCCACCACGGCGGCGGCCAGGAAGGCGGTGAGCAGGTTGATGTGCAGCCACGGCAGGCGCCGCTTCACCGAGAACCCGGCGGTGGAGAGCGCACGTTCGTCCGCGCTCACGCCAACCATCTTCTGCAGGTCCGCGGTGGCCACGTCTTCGATGGCGCGGAACAGGCTGCGGTAGCGGACCACGCCCATGAGCTTGCCGTCGGCGTCCACCACCGGCACCGAATCCAGCCGGGTGCGATCGAGCAGGTCCACCACCTCCTCCCGCGGCGCCAGGGTCGTGACGAAGCCTTCCACCGGTTGCATGAAGTTGCGCAGGGGCTCCTCTCCGGAGGTGGCCAGGGCCAGGTCCTGAATGTCGACCCGGCCGGCCAGGCGCTGGTCCGGGGTGATGACGAACAGCGAGCGGGCCCGGCGGATCTGAGACTCCTGGAGCTGGCGCAGGGCTTCGCTCACGGTCATGACGGCGCGGGCGCCGACGAACGCCTGGTCCATCAGGCGCCCGGCGGTGTTCTCGGGAAACGTCAGCAGTCGGGTCAGGTCGTCGCGCACCGTCGGGTGCAGCTCGCCGAGCAGCGTGTCTCTGGCTTCGTCCTCCAGCTCGTTGAGGATGGCGATTGCGACCCGGGGCACGGCGCGTTCGAGGATGGCGTGCTGGGCGTCGCGATCGAGCAGCTGAAACAGGGCAGCGTTCTTCAGCGGGCTGAGGTACTCCATCACCACCGCGAGGTCGGCCGGAACCAGGTCCCGGGCGGCACCCGCGAGGTCGCGGACCGGCAGCGCGTCGAGCTGTTCCGCGGCTTCCGCCGGGTAGCGCCGGGCGTACTCCTTCTCGATGTCGCCGGCGGGTGTCACCGGGAATCCTTCGATCCCAGCAGATCGCCCAGGCACATGCCCATCACCCGGAAGTAAGCCTCGGTCAGCGAGGTGAGCCCGTCGACGATGCCGTGCTGGGACGGCTGCTCCGCTGCCACCGCGGCCAGCAGCCGCTCGCGGGACAGGGCGCCGAGCAGGTGGTTCTGGTGATCGACGACCGGCAGTTCCGGATGCTTCACCCACTCACCGACGTCCCGGGCAGCGACCAGCGCCGTTTCCGCCCGCAGCGGTTCTAGCCTTACCACGAGCTCGTCGACCTGAAAGTGATCCGAGCGTGCCAGCAGCGCCTTGCTCAGGTCGAGCAGCCCGACGTAGCGGCTCTCGCCGTCGACGATCCAGATCCATTCCAGCTCGCCGTAGTCACCGGCCCGCAGCAGGGCGATCGCTTCCTGGAGACTGGTGCCCGCCGTCAGGCGCACCACGGTCGGATCCAGCAGGGCGCCGACGGTCTTCTGCGGGTAGATGACCAGCCGCTCCAGGGTCCGACGCATCTGGCGGACGGGCAGCTTGGCGAGAATGCGTTCGCGGCGCCCTTCCTCCAGGTGCAGCACCATGGTGAGAGCATCGTCGAGCGCCGCCCGGGCGAGCCAGGAGGCCACCACCTCGTCGCTCTGTTCCGACAGCAGCTTGACCGAAACCGTGTGCGGCAGCTTGGCGATGACGCCTGCCCCGACGTCCGCGGGCAGGCCGTGCAGCGCCTCGAGCAGCGCTTCCGGGCTCTGGGCGGCCAGGAAGGCGGCCAGCTCATCGGGGTGGTTGCGGGCAAAGGCGACCTTGAGCGGGTTGGCTTCCGGCCTCGTGGTTCTGGCTTCCGGCATCGCCTACCGGCCTACGGGCTCGCTGGTGATGCGAACCACCCGGCCGGTCGCGAGGCGGGCCGCGGGAATGGCTACCAGCCCCTCGTCCGTGGCGAGCGTCAGGCCGGTGCGGTAGATCTCGACAATCACGCCTTCGTCCTCGTCGATGCGCAGCCGCTCACCGGTGGCGTAGCGGGCGAGCTCCGGCTGGGCCATGAGGTTCGCCACGTACTGGCGGGCGCCGAGGGCGAAGGCGACGGACAGCCCGCCCACCAGCGCGGCCAGGAGGATCAGCGCCAGCTGGGTCAGGAACGATATGTCGATGCCGAGGTGCTCGAGGCCGGTGATGACCGCCACGGTGACCACGGTGATGTGAATCAGACGGGGTCCCAGGGCGTCGGCATTGCCGTCGCTGACCAGCCCTGCCGTCAGGTTGCGCAACAGCGCCCCCATCACGTTGCCGATGCCGATGATGAACAGGCCGACGATGAAGCGCGGCGCGTAGGCGAGCGCGCCGTCGAGCCAGGTGGACAGCTGCTCGATGTTGAGCAGCCGGACCGCGATGATGACCGCCACCACCAGCACCGTCCCGTAGGTCATGAGGCCGCAGACCCGCTGAAACAGCGGTGAGAACAGCGTGTGCTGGCGGGTGCCATAGCGGGCCACCAGACGGTCGGCCATCACCAGCAGCTTCCTCACCGCGGTCTCGGCCAGCTTGCCTGCCACAAAGCCGAACACCAGCACCACGATTGCGGTGAGCTCGGGGTAGGAGTTGACGAGTTCGTTCAGCATGCGTGGTCGTCGTCCTGGTGCTGCCGGAATGCTACACGATCCATGTGCCGGTGGCGCTGTGCGCGCGGGCGATGCCGGGGCGCGTGGGGTCCCCGGTGGCGGTCGCGAGGATCCAGCGGCGTCGACCGCGGCGCCGGGCTTTGGCAAAATGCCGCCCCTTTACCAGCCAGTCATGAGCGAGTCGCTTTCCATGGTGAACATCACGCTGCCGGACGGGTCGGTACGCCAGTTCGAGGGCCCGGTGACGGGCGAGGAGCTGGCGGTCTCGATCTCCAGGTCCCTGGCCAAGGCCGCCGTCGCCGTGCGCGTCGATGGCCGGCTCAAGGACATCTATCTGCCCATCGAGCGGGACGCCACCGTGGAGATCGTTACCCGGGACTCGGAGGACGGCGTCGAGCTGCTCCGTCACGACTGCGCCCACGTGATGGCGGAGGCGGTGAAGGAGCTGTACCCGGACACCCAGGTCACCATCGGCCCCACCATCGACAACGGCTTTTACTACGACTTTTCCCGGGAGGAGCGCTTCACGCCGGAAGACCTCGAGAAGATCGAGGCGCGCATGCGCGAGATCGTCAAGCGCGACGAAGCCATCCGCAGGGAAGTGTGGGAACGGGACGAGGCGGTGAAGTTCTTCGAGGACATGGGTGAGAAGTACAAGGCCGAGATCATCGCCTCGATCCCTCAGGAAGAAGAAGTCGGCCTTTACCGACAGGGCGAGTTCATCGACCTGTGCCGGGGTCCGCACCTGCCTTCGACCGGCAGGCTCGGGACGTCGTTCAAGCTCATGAGCGTGGCCGGGGCCTACTGGCGTGGCGATTCTCGCAACGAGATGCTCCAGCGGATCTACGGCACCGCGTGGGCCAACGACAAGGACCTCAAGGCCTATCTTACCCGACTGGAAGAGGCCGAGAAGCGTGACCACCGTCGCCTCGGCCGCGAGATGGACCTTTTCCACATGCAGGAGGAGGGACCGGGTTCGGTGTTCTGGCACCCCAAGGGCTGGACGCTGTTTCAGGCCATGATTGGCTACATGCGCGAGAAGCAGCGCCGCGCCGGCTATCAGGAAGTGAACACGCCCGAGGTGCTGGACAAGTCGCTGTGGGAAAAGTCCGGTCACATGGAGAAGTTCGGCGAGAACATGTACCTGACCCAGACGCCGGACGAGCGGGTGTTCGCACTCAAGCCCATGAACTGCCCGGGTCATGTCCAGGTGTTCAAGCAGGGCATCAAGAGCTATCGCGATCTGCCGCTGTACCTGGCGGAGTTCGGCAAGGTGCATCGCTACGAGCCGTCCGGCGCCCTGCACGGGCTGATGCGGGTGCGGGCATTCGTTCAGGACGACGCCCACATCTTCTGCACCGAGGCGCAGATCGCGGACGAGTGCGTCAAGGCCTCGCGGCTCATCTACGAGATCTACCGTGACTTCGGTTTCGATGAGGTGCGGGTCAAGTTCTCCGATCGCCCCGAGCGCCGGGTCGGCTCCGACGAGGTCTGGGACCACGCCGAGGCGGCATTGAAGCAGGCGCTGGACCAGCTGCAGGTGGAGTGGTCGCTGAATCCGGGGGAAGGCGCTTTTTACGGTCCCAAGCTCGAGTTCGTGCTGCGGGACGCCATCGGCCGCGACTGGCAGTGTGGCACCGTGCAGGTGGACCTGAACCTGCCGGAACGGCTCGGCGCCACCTACGTGGACAGCGACGGCGAGCGCAAGTATCCGGTGATGATTCATCGCGCGCTGTTCGGATCGCTGGAACGCTTCTGTGGGATTCTGATCGAGCACTACGCCGGGCATTTCCCGCTGTGGCTGGCGCCGGAGCAGATCGTCGTGGCGACCATCACCGACGAAGCCGACGGCTATGCCGAACGCGTGCTGGCAGCGGCCCGGGCGAAGGGCCTCCGCGCCGACGTCGACCTGAGAAACGAGAAGATCTCCTACAAGGTCCGCGAGCACAGCGTCACCAAGATCCCGGTGATCCTGGTGGTGGGCAAGCGCGAAGCCGAGGAGGGCACCGTGGCCGTGCGCCGGCTCGGCGGCAAGGCCCAGGAGGTCATGAAGCTCGAGGACGCAGTCGACGCCCTGGCGGAGGAGGCGCGCTCGCCCCTCGACCGCGCCGGGTAGCCCTTCGCCGACCGGGCTCGTGGCGCTCAGGCCCGGGCCAGGCCCAGTCCCGAGAACAGCAGGTAGACGCCGATCATCAGCGCCAGCAGGAAGACGCTGAACCCCCGCGCATGTTTCCACGGCGTCATATCGATGTCCGGCAGGCCCGCGGGCGCCGGGGCGTGACCGTCATGTCGGGACAGGCCGAGCATGATCAGCACCTCGGCGGCGAACAGCAGCGCGTACAGGTGAACGAAGTGAATGCCGCTCTCCCAGACGAAGGTCAGGATGCCGTAGGCGACCAGGTGAAACGCGATGACCCACAGCGCCGCGTGGGGGGGAACCCGCAGCCGGGAGTGGCGGGTGAACACGGCGACGAGGACGATGGTGACGATGGGGATGTTGTAGAAACCCGTGAACTGGCGGATGAACTGCCAGAGACCGGCAGGCGCGTACTGCAGCAGCGGCGCCACCAGGAACGAGAACAGCGCGAGCACGGTTCCGAACAGGCGCGCGGCGCGGATCAGCGCGGCGTCGCCGATGGCCGGGCGCCAGGGTCTCAGCAGATCCATGGCGAACAGGGTCGAGGCGCTGTTCAGCAGCGAGTTGAACGAGCTGAACACGGCGCCCAGCAGCACCGCTAGAAAGAACCCTGACAGGTAGCCGGGCAGCACGTCGGCGACCAGGCGCGGGTAAGCGTCATCCATGCTTGCCAGCCCGGGCCCGTAGAGGTGGAAGGCAATGATCCCGGGAATCATCATGAACAGCGGCACCAGGATCTTGAACAGCCCGGAAATCAGCACGCCCTTCTGACCTTCCGCCAGGCTCGACGCGCCGAGGGTGCGCTGAATGACGTACTGATTGGTACCCCAGTAGAACAGGTTCGCCACGATCATGCCGGTAAACAGCGTGCCGAACGGCGTCGGATCCTCGGGCCCGCCGATGGCGTTCAGCTTGTGCGTGTGCTCACGCGTCAGGATGTCCAGGCCCGCGAGCACGCTGCCGTCTCCCAGCTGGGCGAGCCCGAGCACCGGCACCAGCACGCCGACGACCAGCAACCCGACGCCGTTCAGGGTGTCGGACACCGCGACCGCCTTGAGACCGCCGATGATGGCATAGGCCGCGCCGATCAGCCCGATCACCCAGACCGTGGCCACCAGAGCAACCGGGCGGTCGACCCCGAGCATTCCAGGCAGATCGGCCAGCTGCAGCACGGCGACCGAACCGGAGTAGAGCACCGCGGGGATGGTCACGAGGCCGTAGCCGAGGAGGAACAGCAGCGCGGTGGCGCGGCGTACCCGCGCATCGAAACGGGATTCGAGGAACTCCGGCAGGGTGGTGAAGCCGCCGGCCAGGTAGCGGGGCACCAGCACCAGGGCCATGAACACGATGGCAATCGCGGCGGTGACTTCCCAGGCCATGCTCGACAGGTTGTAGGCGTAGGCGGAGCCGTTGAGCCCGATCAGCTGCTCGGCGGACAGGTTGGTGAGGAGCAGCGAGCCGGCGATGAAGGTTCCGCTGAGGCCGTGGCCGGCCAGGAAGTAGCCGTCACGGGTGTGCGTCTGGCCGCGGGTCGCGCGCCACGCGTAGCCCGCCACCAGGGTCATGAAGAACGCGCAGGACAGGGCGGCCGTCATGCTGGCCCGGCCGCCTCGGTCAGCGCCCCGGCCCGGAGAACGCCACGGCCAACGTGATCCGGGCGGACAGGCACCGACCGGGCGCCAGCACCCGCAGGCCGGTCTGCGCGGCCGGCAGCGGGCTGTTCACGGCATCGGGCACGTGGCTGATGGGTTCGACGCAGAAGGTGTCCCGTGCCGGCGGCGTGTACACGACGAGGAAGTCCAGCGGTGCGCTGGCGCCGAGGGTAAGCCTGCGGTCGGGCCAGGCGAGAACGGCGCCCCGGGTCGCCGCGCTGAAGGTGTCGTCCAGCGAGAGCTCGGCCACCGGCCTGCCTGAGCGCAGATCCGAGGCCGGCTCCAGCGGGGCCGGCCCGACGGGGATCATCTGTTCGCCCGACCGCCAGATGTGGCTGACCGCAGCGGTGACGGTGGCATTGCGCCGCGGAAAGTAGGGATGCCAGCCGAGTCCGGCCGGCATGTCGGCAGTGTCGAGGTTGCTCAGCTCGAGGTCGACGCTGAGGCCGTGCCGATCCAGGCTCAGGGTCTGGCGAGCCTCGTAGCGCCAGGGCCAGTCGCCCGCCGGGTGCTCGAACACCAGCGCGGCGGCGCTGTGGGTCGACCACTCCACCTCCCAGGCGCTGCGCCAGCCCTGGCCGTGGATGGCGTGGGGTTCGGGGGGCAGGTTGGCGGGCAGCTGGACCGTAGCGCCGGAGAACTGGAAGCGACCCCAGGCGATGCGGCCGCAGAAAGGAACCAGCGGGAACGCGCACGTCGACAGCACGTCCTGGTTACCCGGACCCGGGGCGGCGTCGTTGTAGAGCAGGTCGACCCCGTGGGCGCGGAAACCGGCAACGCTGCCGCCCACCTCGGGGGCGAGGTCGAGCTCGAAGGGGCCGTGACGGAGGTGCAGCATCGATCAGGCAGCCTTCGCGCCGGCGCTGTCCGGGACCGCCAGGTGGGCGGTGGCGCGCAGGAAGGCAGCCAGGGCCACCACGGTGAGCAGCGCGGCGGCGACGTATGGCGCCCCGGGGAAGTAGACGGGAGCGTCGGCCCCGGTGAAGAAAGCGAAGATGCCGGTCATAACCGGCGGGCTGATGATGGCGGTCAGGCTGGACATGCTCGCGAGCCCGCCCTGCAGTTCGCCCTGCTCGTTGGCGGGCACGTTGACGGACATGATGCCGTGCATGGCAGGCGTGGCGAAGCCCTGCAGCGCGCCAACGAACAGAAACAGATAGATCATCCAGCCATCGGTCGCGGCCGCGTAGCCCACGAACGCGACGATCGTGCAGAGAAATCCGGCGATGCCCGCGCGTCTGGCGCCCAGTTTCGGCAGCAGCGCGCGCAGCAGCACGGCCTGGGTAAGCACCATGAGCAGCCCGACGAAGCCCAGCGAGTATCCCACCTGTCGCGGCGACCAGTCGAACTTCTCCATGGTGAAGAAGCTCCAGGTGGCCGGCAGTACGTGGTGACCGAGCAGAAACAGGAAGTACGCGCCGATCATGCCGAACACCAGCGGATAGCGGCGCAGCGAGGTCAACGTGCCGGTAGGGTTGGCGCGGCGCCAGTCGAACGAACGTCGCTGATCCCGACGCAGGCTCTCCGGCAGGACCAGCAGGCCGTACACCAGGTTGGCGAAACTGAGTGCCGCAGCGGCCAGGAAGGGCGCCCGCGGGCCGAACTCGCCGAGCAGCCCGCCAATGACGGGTCCGATGATGAAGCCGAGGCCGAAGGCGGCGCCCATCAGCCCGAAGTTCTGGGCGCGCACCTCGGGCGGGCTGACGTCTGCGATGTACGCGTTGCAGGTGCTGTAGGTGGAGGCAGCCGCGCCGGCGATCATTCGCCCGAGCAGCAGCCAGGCGAACGTGGGCGCCCACCACATGATCAGATAGTCCACGCCGAGCACGAACAGCGAGCAGAGCAGGATCGGCCGGCGCCCGAAGCGGTCCGAGAGGTTGCCGATCACCGGCGCCATGCAGAACTGCATGGCGGCGTAGGCGAACATCAGCCAGCCGCCGTAGCGGGCGGCGTCGGCCATGCCCTCGCCGGTGACCTCCATCAGCAGCGCGGGCAGCACCGGCATGATGATGCCGAACCCGATGGAATCGAGCATGGCCGTCACGAAGACGACGATGATGGCGTGACGCCGCGGCATGGCGGCAGGTCTCCGTGTCCGGGCCGTAACCGCGCATCTTCGGCGAATCGTGCAGTCGACGCAAAGGCGCGCCGGAATGCGGTGCGGCCGGAATCCTGTCCGGCTCGGACTCCGGTCCGGCCCGCGCTGCCTTGCGTTTCGCCAGCCGTTCCGCCAGATTGCGGGGTCCAGCGCGCGAGCGGCACCGTGGAGTTGCGCGGGCGCCCGGGCAAGCCCAGCTACCTCATCGGAGACTGACAATGATCGGATACGTGACCATCGGCACCAGTGACATGGACAGGGCCCTGAAGTTCTACGACGGGCTGCTGGCGGAAGTCGGTGCCAAGCAGCTGTTCGGCCAGGATCGCATCAAGTTCTACGGCACCGGCCCCGGCGCGCCCATGCTGGCGGTGTGCATTCCCTATGACCAGAAGGCTCAGAATCCGGGCAACGGCAACATGGTGGCGATCCCCGGCGGCTCCCGCGAGGGCGTCGACAAGCTGTACGCCAAGGCCATCGAGCTCGGTGCCAGCGACGAGGGTGAGCCTGGCGAGCGGATGCCGGTGTTCTACGGCGCCTACGTTCGCGATCCGGACGGCAACAAGCTGTGCTTCTACGAGATGAAGATGTAACCGGGACGGTTTCCGTGACGGGCGGTCCCCGCCGTCGGCAGGGAGCGCCGCCGCGCCGTTTCAGCTGATTATGAACACCGCCTCGATCCCGTCCGGTCTCGGTGCTCTGCGATTCGACAACCGCTTCGTCCGCGAGCTGCCTGCAGACCCGGTTTCCGGCAGCCAGCGCCGGCAGATCCGGCACGCGATCTACTCCAGGGTCCCGCCGACGCCGGTGGCGGCGCCCCGGCTGGTTGCGTTCTGGCCGGAAGTCGCGGAGCTGGTGGGGCTCAGCCCCGAGGACTGCCGCAGCAAGGCGTTCGCCGAGGTGTTTACCGGCAATCGCCTGCTGGCGGGCATGGATCCGCATGCCACCTGCTACGGCGGCCACCAGTTCGGCAACTGGGCCGGCCAGCTCGGCGACGGCCGGGCGATCAACCTGGGCGAGGTGGTCAACCGCGCGGGCGAGCACTGGACGCTGCAGCTCAAGGGCGCGGGTCCCACCCCGTACTCGCGCACGGCCGATGGCCTGGCGGTGCTGCGCTCCTCGATTCGCGAGTTCCTCTGCAGCGAGGCGATGCACCATCTCGGTGTCCCCAGCACCCGGGCGCTGTCGCTGACCCTGACCGGCGAGCCGGTGGTCAGGGACATGCTCTACGACGGTCACCCCGCGCCGGAGCCGGGCGCGGTGGTGTGCCGGGTGGCGCCGTCGTTCACCCGGTTCGGTCACTTCGAGATCCTCGCCGCCCGGGGCGAGCAGGCGTTGCTGCAACGCCTGCTCGACTACAGCGTTCGCACCGACTTCCCCGACCTCGCCGGCTTCGCGGCACCGGCCGAGCGCGCGGCGGCCTGGTTCGGCGAGGTCTGCCGGCGCACCGCGGCGATGATCGTCGAGTGGATGCGGGTCGGCTTCGTCCATGGCGTGATGAACACCGACAACATGTCCGTGCTGGGGCTGACGATCGATTACGGCCCCTATGGCTGGCTCGACGATTACGATCCCGACTGGACTCCGAACACCACGGATGCCGCCGGGCGGCGCTACCGGTTCGGTCACCAGCCGGCCGTAGCGCAATGGAACCTGCTGCAGCTGGGTAACGCGCTCTACCCCCTGGTGGGCGCAGCCGAGCCGCTGGAGGCGGGGTTGAAGGAGTACGAGCGCGACTATCGGAACGGCCTGAACAAAGCGATGGCACGCAAGCTCGGGTTGGCGCGGTTGGAGCCCGAAGACGGGTCCCTGTTCGAGGAGCTGAATGCGGTGCTGCAGCTGACGGAGACCGACATGACGCTGTTTTACCGCCGCCTCGCCGATGTCACGCCCGCGGCGGGCAGCGCCGGCGGGCCGGATCCGCTGGTGCCCCTGCGCGACGCCTACTACGAGCCGGCAGCGCTCGACGGCGAGGTGGCGCAGCGTACCCGCCGCTGGCTGGACAGATACCTCGATCGAGTGCGGTCCGAGGGGGTGGCCGCGGAGCGCCGGAAGCAGCGCATGAAGGCGGCGAATCCGAAGTTCGTGCTGCGCAACTACCTGGCGCAGCTTGCCATCGATGCGGCCGAGCAGGGCGACTTCAGCGTCATTCAAGAGCTCCAGCATCTGCTGCGCGCGCCCTACGACGATCACCCCGAGCACGAGCACCGGGCCGCCCGGCGCCCGGACTGGGCCCGGGACAAAGTCGGCTGCTCGATGCTGTCCTGCAGCTCCTGATCCTTCC
>JBFISC010000042.1:0-18512 GCA_041608775.1 Pseudomonadales bacterium
CGAGTTCGGCCTGATGCGGGTGACCGAACGGCAGCTGCAGACCCTGCAGGATCTGGGATCTGTGGCGGCGCTTCACGCCTGGGCGCTGGAGCGTGAGCAGTTCCCCGTCTACCGACCGGAGGTGCCGCCGGGCGGTTGAACCCGGCGGCCGACGACGCAACCGAGACTTCGGCTACAGCGCGGCGACGCTCGGCCGACGGTCTTCGGAACGGCGGCCGGCGACGTGCTTCCGGGCAGCCCGGGCCGGCGCCTTGCGGCTGGGAGGCTCGGTCTGCATGCAGAGAATGTAGCGGCCGAGCTGGCGCGCGGCGTCCTGCTCGCTGTCGTACGGGCCCATCAACCCTTCGCGGGTGGTGAAGTGCCAGCCGTCCTGCTGCTTCTTGATCCGGCGGACCGAATCAGGCCCGTTGAGATTGTCGAGCACCAGCTGCGCGCCGGAGGAAACGCGCTTGGCCACCTCCGGCAGCGGCATGTCGATCACCTGCGTCTGGCGATCGACGCGCACGCTGACCCGGGCGGTGCCGGCGGCTTCGTCGGCACGCACGACCATGAACAGACAACCGCCCTCGGCGAACAGTCGACCTTCGAATCTTCCCAGCGGCTTGGTCATCCCTATACCTTCAGCTACGCACTTGGCAGACATGGTATGAACCGGATCGCGACGATTCTGCGATCTGGGTCACAATTCCGGGACCCGGGCTTCCGCAACCGGAACTCCGCCCGCGTACCGGGCCTGTGCCGCTTGCTGCCATGGGCATGCGTGGTTGCTCGGGGAGCAGTCCAGTGTCCGCAGCGGGAGCGGCGGGACGGTACTGGCTACTGGATGCAGCCGAGGGCCGCGAGCGCCTGCCGGCACTGGGCAGGGTCGACATACTGAACCGTCGCTATCCCCATCGCCGCCGCGCCCGCGAGGTTGTCGGCCATGTCGTCGATGAAGACCGTGTCCGTGGCTCGCAGCCCGTGGGTCTCCAGCAGATGCTGGTAGATCGCGGGTTCCGGCTTGATCATCCTGACGCGGCAGGAGATCACCGAGCCGGAGAACTGATCCCAGATTCCGTGCTCGCGTTCCAGGTAATCGATCGATGCGACATGCATGTTCGACAGGACGTAAAGCCTGTTGTCGGCTCTCGCCAGCGAGTGGATCAGATCGAACATGCCGTCAATGGGAACGAGGTGTCGCAGCACTGCATCGAACAGCCGTCTGACCTGGTGCCGGGACAACCCGGTCCGCGCGACGGCACGGTCGACTGCCAGATCGAGGCGAATGGATCCGCGATCGAGGGCCAGCCAATCCTCGTGTTCGAAGATCTCCTTCCGCACCAGCGTGCGGGTTTCCGGATCGTCGAAGACGCTGCGCATGATGGCATCCGGTTGCCACTTGAACACCACCCCGCCCAGGTCGAACACGATGTTCAACGACGGCCCTCCCCGCGCGGGCTCCAGCGGGGCCGGTCGCCCGCCGCGACAGCGGTAGCTCGTCGCTGACAATGCCGTGGAATCTCCCTATTGGCGCCCGGCGAGCGGCGGCCGATGATCCGAACGAAGAAGTCAGGAAATGGGATCAATCGATGCTCCAGGAAGTATCCGGCGACATTCTACTCAGCAAGGCCCAGGTCATCGTGCACGGGGTCGCCCCCGGTGACCACTTCAATCAGGGGCTGGCGCTGAGCCTGCGCGAGCGGTATCCGGCGATGGCCAAGGACTTCCGCCACTACTGTCAGGTCTCCAACCCGAAGCCGGGCGAGCTCTGGGCCTGGGCCGGCGCCGACGGCAAGCGCATCGTCAACCTGATGACTCAGGAACCTGCGCCCTCCAAGCAGTCGCACCCGGGTCCTGCCAGCACCCACAACGTGAACGTGGCGCTGCGCAATCTGCGCCAGCTCGTCGAGCAGGAAGGGTTCGAGAGCGTCGCGCTGCCGCGCCTCGCCACCGGGGTCGGTGGCCTGAGCTGGGAGGAGGTCCGGCCGCTGCTGGAAACCAATCTCGGCGATCTGGACATCCCCATCTACGTCTACACCACCTATCGAGCGGGGGAATCCGGCGAGCCCTGAGGGTAGGCCGGCGCCCGTGTCCCGGCCGCCCGCCGGGGTGTTCTGCATGCGCAGTTAGGGCCATCATGGCGCCTTGAAGCGTCAGGAGGAGCTGGCATGTCGCCACCGATCAGGGACCGAGCCGTCGTCGTGACCGGTGCCGGCAGCGGGTTCGGCAGGCTCGTCAGCCAGAAGTGCGCTGCCCTGGGAGCGCGGCTCGTGTGCGCCGACCTCGATGAGGCCGCTGCGGCCGACACCGTCGAAAGCATCCGCGCCGCCGGCGGCCAGGCGGCCTACCAGGTGGCCGACGTGACGTCGATCGACGCGATGCGCGCGCTGGCGGCGGCCACGGTGGAGCGCTTCGGCGCCATCGACGTTCTGGTCAACAACGCCGGCACCATGCCGCTGGCGTTCTACCGCGATCACCCGGCGGCGATGGCGGCGTGGGAGCGCTGCATCGACGTGAACATCAAAGGAGTGCTCAACGGCATCGTCGCCGTCCATGATCAGATGATCGCTCAGGGCCGGGGTCACGTGGTGAACCTGTCGTCGATTTACGGCAATTTCCCGGTGGCGGGAGCCGGCGTGTACGGGGCAACCAAAGCCGCCGTCAATTTCCTTTCGGAATCGCTTCGGGTCGAGAGCCAGGGTCGGATCAAGGTGACCGTGGTGCGGCCCACCGGGGTGCCCGCGACGAACCTGGCGGGCGGGATCATCAATCCCGAGGCGACACTGGGGATCAAGGGTCACAACGCGGCGGACATCGATGCGCGGTTCGAGGCCTGGGTCGCCGGCCAGCTGCCGCAAAGCGAGCTGGACCGGAACGACATCGGCTACTTTGCCCTCGACCCGGAGTCCCTGTCCGATCAGATCGTTTACGCCATCAACCAGCCCTGGGGTGTCTCCATCGCCGAAATCACCGTGCGCGCGTCCGGCGAGGGCTACGTGCTGTAGCCGGCCGCGCGCGCTCAACTCGAGCATCTGCAGCAGGAGTCGAACCATGACCATGAACCTGGATCTGACGATGACCATCGACGGCAAGCCCGTCGCCGGCGCGGAGCGTTTTCCGGTGCTGAATCCGGCTCTGGGGGAGGCGTTCGCCGAAGCCCCGGACTGCACCCGCGAGGAGCTGGACGCCGCGGTCGCGGCGGCCCGGCGGGCCGCGCCGGCGTGGGCGGCAACCCCGATCGAGGAGCGCCGGGCCATGCTCGGCGCGCTGGCCGGCGTGCTGGCCGAGAACGTGGATGAGCTGATGCGGCTGCTGACGATGGAGCAGGGCAAGCCGCATGCGGATGCCCAGGGCGACGTGCTCGGCGGCGCGCACTGGCTCGCCGAGACCGCCAAGCTGGAGCTCCCGGAGCACGTCTCCGAGGACTCCGAAGAGCGGCTCGCCGTCACCCGGCACCTGCCCGTCGGCGTGGTGGCAGCCATCGTGCCCTGGAACTTTCCCATCGTGCTGGCCATGTTCAAGGTGGCGCCGGCGCTGCTCGCCGGGTGCACCATCGTGCTCAAGCCTGCGCCGACCACGCCGCTGACGACCCTGCGCGTGGGCGAGCTGTTCCGCGAGGTGCTGCCGCCCGGCGTGCTCAACGTGGTCTCCGGCAGCGACCGGCTGGGGCCCTGGCTGACCAGCCATGAAGGCATCGACAAAGTGAGCTTCACCGGCTCGACCGAGACCGGGCGCAAGGTGATGGCCAGCGCGGCACCGACGCTCAAGCGGGTGACCCTGGAGCTCGGCGGCAATGACGCCGCCATCGTGATGCCTGACGTGGACGTCGCCGAAGTGGCCGAGCAGCTGTTCTGGGCCGCATTCCGCAACGCCGGTCAGATCTGCATCGCTTCCAAACGCATGTACGTGCACGAAGACGTGTACGAGCCGCTGAAGGCGGCTCTGGTCGAGTATGCCCGAACGGTGAAGATGGGCGACGGGGCCGAGCAGGGTACTCAGATCGGCCCGGTGCAGAACGAAGCCCAGTACCGGCGGGTGCTTGAGCTGATCGAAGACGCCAGAGCCAACGGCTATCCGTTCGTGCTCGGCGGCGACCAGGCGGATCTGCCTGGATATTTCGTGCCGATCACCATCCTCGACAACCCGCCCGAAGACGCGCGGATCGTGCAGGAAGAGCAGTTCGGCCCGGTTCTGCCGCTGCTGCGCTTCGACTCGGTGGAAGAGGTGGTGGCCCGGGCCAACGCGACGCCCTATGGCCTTGGGGCTTCCGTGTGGGGCAGCGATGTCGCGCGGGCCGAGGAGATCGGCCGGCAGCTCCAGGCCGGCACGGTGTGGATCAACGAAACCCAGCACCTGTCCCCGCTGGCGAGCTTCGGTGGGCACAAGCAGTCGGGCATCGGCAGCGAGGGCGGTCAGGAGGGGCTGCTGGAGTTTACCGTGCCCCAGACCATGTTCGTGCGGCGCCGCCCGGCGGCCACCTGAGGTTCGGGGGGCCGCTATCATGGCAGCGCCCCAGACGCCGAGGGCGCTCCTCATCGACCTTGACGGGGTGCTGTACGTGGGCGATGAGGCCGTGGCCGGCGCGCCGGCGGCGGTGGCGTGGATCGAGCACGCTCAGGTGCCGCACCTGTTCCTTACCAACACCACGTCGCGTCCGCGTCAGGCCCTGGTCGCCAAGCTGGCCCGAATGGGCATTACCGTGGACCAGGCGCATATCCTCACCCCGCCGGTGGCGGCCGCTGCCTGGATGAAGGGTCGAGGCATGGGGCGGGCGGCCCTGTTCGTCCCCGACGCCACCCGGAGCGAGTTCGTCGGCGTCGAAGCGGTCGAGGACCGTCCGGATGCGGTGGTGGTTGGAGACCTGGGCGATGGCTGGAGCTTTGCGGTGCTGAACCAGGCGTTCCGGCTGCTGATGGAGCGACCGACGCCGGCGCTCATCGCCCTGGGCATGACCCGCTACTGGCAGGCACCGGACGGCCTGCGCCTGGATACCGCCCCTTTCGTGGCCGCGCTGGCCCACGCCAGCGGCGTGACGCCGACGGTCCTCGGCAAGCCCGCGCGGCCGTTCTTCGAAGCGGCGCTCGGGCGGCTCGGCGCCGGGGCCGGGCAGACGCTGATGGTCGGTGATGATCTCGAGGCCGACGTCGGCGGTGCCCAGCAGACGGGCATGCGCGGCATTCTGGTGCGCACCGGCAAGTACCGGGGCCGGGACGCCAGCGCCGAAGTCCGGCCCGATGCGGTGCTGGATTCCATCGCCGCGCTGCCCGACTGGTGGCGGGCGCAGCAGACCGATGCTGCGGCCCGGTAGGGCCGTTGGCGACGACCCTGGGCAGTGCTCGGCGCCCGGCATCACTCGGGCAGCGCCGGATCAGTGCCGCAGGGTCAGCTCGATCCCCCACAGCCGCTCGGGCTCCCGCCGACCGAACACGAACAGGCCGGCGTTCACCGCAACCACCCGGCGTACCCGGTCGCCGAACACGTCCTTGCCGAAGGCGGACACCACCAGTTGCCCGCCGCCGTTTCCCAGCGGCGTTTCCCAGGACAACGACAGGTCGGTGCGGTGATCTGAGGGGCCGACATCGCGCCGCAGCGGATCCTGCTGACGGCGTACCGGGCTGCTGAAGAACTCGTCCTGATAGCTGTGGTGGACGGTGGCGCGCAGCGCGCGGCCGCCGGGCAGCGGCCAGCGGTAGTCGGCGCCGAGGTTCCAGGTCCACTCCGGCGCCCGCCGCAGGCGCGCCGTGTCCGCGATGTCCTCCAGCACCCCGGTCAGGGGGTTCGGGTCGAGGAACTTCTGGAACTCGGCGTCCAGGTAGCCGAGGGAGGCACGCACCGTCAGCCGCTCGCGGAGGTTCGCCACCGCTTCGATCTCCACTCCCCAGAACTCGGCCTCCGCCGCGTTGACCGTGATGGTGTCCGTTTCCGGCACGCCGCCGGGCCCGAGAAACGAGATCAGGCGCTCTTCCTGCTTGTCGTTGTAGGCGGTGAAGAAGACCGTGGGGTTGAAGCGCACGCGGCGGTCCCACAGGTCCATGCGCAGGCCGGCCTCGTAGGTGTCCACGGTCTCCGGGTCGAAGGGCTCTCGCACCCCCACCAGCGTCGCCGCGCGCCCGTCGTAGCCGCCGGAGCGGAACCCGCGCGCCCAGCTGGCGTAGCCCATCACGCCGTCTCTGAACCGGTAGTCGGCGCTGAACCGGAACGTCGGCTCGGACCAGGAATCGTCGCCGTCGAACACGAACTGGGGGAGCACGGCGCCGCTCGCGGCGTCTGTGAACCACCGGTCCATGAAGAAGTTCTTGCGCTCGTACGACCAGCGCGCGCCGGCGGTCAGGTTCAGCCGTTCGGTCACCTCGAGATACAGCTCGCCGAAGGCCGCGACCGCGTCCAGATCCTGCTTCGAGCGGAAGATCGCGGCCGGGTTGCCGGCGAAGAAGAGTGACGGCGCGGGTGACCCCGCCGCGGTGGCGGTGGCCGGGACCGCCGGCGGGCCGTCGCCGTCGAGCTCGTACTGCGAGCGCAGGTAGTACAGGCCGGCAACGAAGTTGACCGCGCCGGTGAAGCTGCTCGTCACGCGCAGCTCCTGACTGAACTGGAAGTATTCCTGGGCGCGTTCGGCCCAGAACACGTCCCAGACCCGGTCTCCCAGGAACGTCAGCGGCCGGGCGCCGACGTTGGGCTCGATCAGCTTGTCTTCGAGGTCGAGATAGGCACTGATGGACGTGAACGCGAGCTCGGGCGACAGGTCGGCGTTGAGTTCCAGAATGGTGCTCCAGGACTCCATCGAGTTCTCGAAGGGAAAGCGCGGATCGCCGAAGCTGGTCTCGAAGCCGTCGGCCTTCTGCACCAGGAAATTGCCCGCGTAGCAGGCGGTGGGATGAACCGCGCCGAAGGCGTCGCAGGTGGTGAAGGCGGGGATTTCCTCGGGAATGATGCCGGCGGCGGCGCTGTCGTTCGCGGACAAGGTGAGATCGTACTGGCGCTCGTAGTTGGAGCGATCGTCGATCACGTCCACGGTCAGCTGGGCCGAGAACGTGCTCGACGGGTCCCAGAGCACGGAGCCGCCGAACGCGCGGTAGTCCTGGCCGTCCTCCGAGCCGTGGCCTTCGAGCCTGGCCGCGAGGTCTGCCTGACGCAGATAGCCGTACAGCTTGGTGGCGAACCCCGCGTAGCGGGGCAGATTCACCAGCACGCCGAGGTGGCGGCGATCGTGCTCGCCGACCCGTGCGTTCAGCCGGTAGCCGAGCTCTCCGGTGGGCCGGGTGCGCCGGACGTTGATGGTGCCGCCGATGGTGTTGCGTCCGTACAGCGTGCCCTGGGGTCCGCGCAGCACCTCGATGGTGTCGATGTCGAGCAGCTCCACGGACGCGCCGGTGGCGGTGCCGAGAAACATCCCGTCGATGCTCACCCCCACGGAGGACTCGAAGGTCTTCTCGACCTCCTGAAAGTTCGTACCGCGGATCGAGGCGATCAGATGGCCCGCGGTGAACTGACCCTTCTCCAGGGTGACGTTCGGCAGGTGGCGGCCGACGTCGGCGAGGGTGTTGAGAACCTGGCGCTCGACGAACGCACCATCGAAGGCGGTGACGGAAAGCGGTACGTCCTGCAGCACCTCCTCGCGCTTGCGGGCCATGACCACGATTTCCTCGAGCTGCTCGAGGGGCACCGCGAACAGATCTTCCTGGGTCTGCCCGACGGCGGGAGGAGCGGTGAGCAGCAGCGCGCATCGCAGCATCCAGTTCGCCCTGCGGTGTCCCGGCATGGCCTTCCCCCCGGCCTCCGAACGGATGTCTGGTCAATTTACTCCTATCCGGCCCGTCTCGCGATCACAAGGGCCTGACTGCCGGATCGGACAGCCACGCCACGCCTCCTGGCTTGGATGCTCAGCCGCCCGCGATGCGGGGAATCATCGGCGCGAAGGTCTGCCATTGATCTGGAATCCCACCCGCCTGATGATTCTTGCGCTGGCCGGGGCAGCCGTCGGCGGGGAGGAGGCGAGCGTCAGTCGGGGGTTCGGCGCAGCTCCGCGTCGAGCCTGAGCTGCATGGCGTCCAGTATCTGGCGCATCAGCGATTCGGTCAGCAGGATGGTGCTCCGTGCCGACTGCTGGCGGCCCGTTTGCTGCCAGCGCAGATCGTCGGCGCGGAAGGATCTGCGGCTCCCGGTCGGCTCCTGGATCTCCATCCGCAACGCCACCTCGATCTCCTCGGAGATCGCGTCCGCCCGCCAGCCGCCCTGGACGTAGCCGAACCTGGTCACATCCACGGTCTCGAACGCGAAGCGGATGACGTACTCGGGGGGGCGGTCGGGCTCGGCGGCCCAGCGGCCTGCCACCGCGGCGCGGTCCACGTCCCACTGCGCCAGGCCGCGGAACTGGACGGCGCGCAGGTCGAAGGACGACGCCACCACGTTGCCGATCGCGATCACGATCGCGGTGTTGATCCCGCCCTGCCAGGAGTAGGGGTGCTGCCACACGGACGGATACATCTCCCGCGTCGGCGGGGCGCCGCGCTTGACCGCGCTGACGATGGAAGTCCGGTCCAGGTTCTCGAAGTCGAACTCGATGACCGCGGAACCCAGAGGAGCTCGGGCGGCCGGCTGCGGCACCAGGGTCGCGTAGTCGGATCGGTAGGTGGTGAAAATGGTGTCGGCGCACGCCCCCAGCGTGACCATCGGCGCGGCCAACAGCGCCTGGGCGATCAGCTGGCGGACCCTCGAGCCGACAGACGATCCCGTACGGGTCCTGCTCACTGGCGGACGATCTTCGGTGCGTTCAGCGCCGTGATCCACTGCTGCCGGGTCGCCTCGTCAATCTGCGGGCGCTTTTCCGTGTACGCCAGCCGCCAGATGTTCCACTTGCCGTACAGGATCCTGGCAATTTCGTGCTGGTCGGCCTGTCCGGCGCAGTTGGCAATTCGGAACTCGTAGACGACGTCGGCGTCGCTTTCGCGGATGATGCTCCAGCTCACCTGGGGGCAGCGTTTTTCCATGATGGTCCTGAGATCGGCCATCATGCGCGTGGCGCTGGCCGGTGAGGAGCGTTTCCTGCGCAGGTTCTGCTGGGTGAACATGCGCGTCCAGCTGTCGATGCTGTCCCCCGCCGGCACGAACTCGTCGATCGCATACTCCCCGCGGACGACGTTCGAGAAGGCATGCTGCCACGCCGGCTCCTCGGCGCTCCCGCGTACGTCCTGCGGAATCATGCTGGCGATGATGTTGCCCGTCAGACCCTCACCGTACTCGAGGAACTCCCGCGGCGCCTGTCCGGCGGCCGCCGTGCCCGCTGGTAGCAGAGACAGCAGAATCAGCAGTCGCCATCTCCTACTCATCGTTGCTTCTCCATGCCGAATGTCGTGCTGCAGAGGTAACCCCATCGGTTGCACACCCTTTGCAGCCCAGAGAGTATCTTTTCGGCCGGCTGGGACTGCTACCGTGACTAATACCTAGCCGAGCCGGCCTGGCGGCAAAGGCCGGCCTCCGGCACCCACGTCCGGGCATCGGGAGATCTCAGAGACTTGCGCAACGTGACCGTTTGGGATGGCTTAGAATGGAGGCTCTGGGCGGGAGAACTCCGAGGGGAAAACAATGAACGCAGAAGCCATGCTGAGCCTTTCCATTCCCGAGCACGTGGAACCGCTCCGCAACAAGGTGCTCGAGTTCATCGAGCGGGAAGTCTATCCGCTGGAAGCCGAGCTGCAGGCCGACAAGGTCGGCAGCCGCCGGGGCGAGGTGATGCGCGGCCTCATGAGCAAGGCCAAAGCTGAAGGTCTCTGGGCCTTGGGGCATCCGGAGGAGATCGGCGGCGGCGGCCTGCCGTTCATGGACTACGTGTTCATCAACGAGGTGGTCGGCCGCTCCGACATCGCCATGGTGGCGCTCGGCACCCACTCGCTGCAGGACTCGATCATGCTGCACCGGTACGCCAGCGACGAGTGGCGCGACAGGTACCTCAAGCCGCTGGTCGACGGCGAGGTGTTTCCGAGCTTCGGCATGACCGAGCCGGACGTGGCGAGCTCGGACCCGACCCAGCTCAAGACCCGGGCCGTGCTGGACGGCGACGAGTGGGTGATCAACGGCCGCAAGTGGTTCACCTCCGGCGCCGGCAACGCCGCCTATACCACCGCCATGGTGCGCACCGAGGACGACGACACGCCGGCGCACCAGGCCTTCTCGATGATCGTCGTGCCCACGGACACTCCGGGGTACAACATCATCCGGGACGTGAAGGTCATGGGGCAGGCGGACGGCCACTACGAGGTCGTCTACGACAACGTCCGGGTACCGAAGGACAACCTGCTCGGCCCCCGCGGCCAGGGTTTCAAGATTGCTCAGGACCGGCTCGGCCCGGGCCGGATCTTTCACTGCATGCGCTGGCTCGGCCAGGCCCAGCGGGCGTTCGATCTCATGTGCGAGCGGGCGAACAGCCGCGTCGCCTTCGGTAAGACCCTGGGCGAGCACCAGCAGATCCAGAAGTTCATCTTCGACAGCGCTTCGGAGATTCAGGCGAGCCGGCTGCTGACCCTGCACGCGGCGCAGAAGATCGACCAGGGCGACGAGGCCCGGATCGAGATCGGCCTGATCAAGGTCTACGGCGCGCAGATGCTGCACAACGTGATCGACCGGGCGATCCAGGTGCACGGCGCCCTCGGCGTCACCGAGGACACGCCGCTGGAGCGCATGTACCGGCACGCGCGCTTCGCGCGGATCTACGACGGCGCCGACGAGGTGCACGTGCAGCGCACCGCGCAGCGGATCCTGCGCCGCTACGCCAACGGCGAGGGATTCGACTTCGGGCTGCGGTAGCTAAGGGGACTCCGGTGCCGCATGCTCGGATCAATGGCGCCCGCCTGTGGTATCAGGTGGCCGGCGAGGGTGAGCCGCTGCTGCTGCACCACGGCTACACCGCCTCGCGGGTGAACTGGATGCCGGTGGCCGAGCGCTTGCAGTCCCGCTATCAGGTCATCCTCATGGAGTGCCGTGGCACCGGGCAGAGTGAGCACACTGCCGCCGGCTATACCCTGGACCAGTACGCGGCGGACGTCATCGGCATGCTCGATCACCTGGCGTTGGACCGCGTGACCTTCGCCGGCCACAGCATGGGGGGCGGGGTCGGCTACCTGCTGGCGCTCGAGCATCCGCGGCGCCTCGAGCGGCTGATTCTGGTGGCGCCGATACCGGCCGAGGGGGTCGCGAAGATCACCCCCGAGCTGCGCGAGCAGCGCCTGGCGGAACGGCGGCGGGGTGATCGGGACGCGATCCTGGCGCGGTATCGGGCGTTGCGCTTCCGCGACGACGTGGAGACCGAGGCCTGGTTCGAGCTGCGCGCCGAGCACATCCTCAGCGTGTCGGAGGGCCACTACGAGCGGGGGGCCGAGTCGATGCAGGCCTTCCACGTGGCGGACCGGCTCGGCGAGATCCAGACCCCGACGCTGATGATCGCCGGCGCGGTGGACAGCCTGCTGGTGCCCAACCTGCAGGACTTCATGCGCCTGCCCAACGCCACCCTGGAGGTGCTGTCCCGGGCGGGCCACGAGGTCGCCGTGCACGAGCCGGAGCGGGTCGCGGACGCGATCGTCGGGTTCATGACCCACGGTCCCGTCACCGCGGCGACGCTGCTGGCGCGGCTGGCGGCGCCCGAGCAGTAGAGGTCGCCGCGGCGTGCTCGGGTTTCTCGACGCCTATCTGCGCTGGATTGCTCTGGTGACGATCTGCGCTGTCGCGGCAGCCTGCGGGGGCGACGGCAGCACCCGGGTCTGCTTTGGCTCGACCGGGTTCTGCGGGGCGGTGCTGGCAACGAACCGCGCGCCGGAGGCCGATGCCGGTCCCGATCTCGAGGTGACGGCCGGTGACCTGGTGAGCCTCGACGGCGGTGCGAGCCGTGACCGAGACGGGGGGATCGACAGCTATTCGTGGACCCAGCAGACCGGTCCAGCGGTGGCGCTGACCGGCGCTGCCGAGCGGGTGGCGACTTTCGAGGCGCCGCCCGTCGTCGAGCCGACCTTGCTCGGGTTCCGGCTCGTTGTGGTCGACGGTCAGGGCGCAAGCGACAGCGATGAAGTCGTCGTGCTGGTCCTTCCTGCCCCCGGGGCGGCACTGCGCGCCGCGGCGGTCGAGCTCGATGCCGCTGCGCCCACCGTTTGCCCGCTCGACGCCCCGGCGCCCGGCTGCTGGAGCTACCTCGGCCTGTGGCTCGGCGCCCGGCTCGGCGTCGCCGCCGCCATGCCCGACGTCGACGCTACCGCCCTGCTCGACGCCGTGCGCGTGCTGGAGATCACGCTGGCGCCGACGGCCCCGGTCGAGAAGCTGCCCGACCCGGCGCGGCGCGCGTTCGAGCTCGGGCAGCGGGCGGTCGCCGCGTTTGTGGAGCAGCGCGACCCGGCTACCGCGGAACGCGCCCGGCGGCTGGCGACCGGCTCGGCGCCGCGACTGGACGACTGGGAGGACGCTGTCGCTGCGCTCGAGGGCGCGGGCATTCTGCGTGATGCCGACCGGCGCCTGGTGAGCATGCTGTATGCGTCTGCTGCCCGCTGACCAGCGCGGCTCGACGTTCGAGGTGCGCTCCTGGATCGGTTGCGGCCCTGATCGCGGCCGGCCGCCGGCTCAGCCGAACGCGCGCTTCGATTCTGCCAGCGCCACTGTCGGGCCCGGCATGCCCACGTGGAACCCCTGCACATAGTCGATTCCCAGGCGCTCCACCATCTCGAGGGTGGCCTGGTCGCCGACGAACTCTGCCACCGTCTTCTTGTGCAGCGTCCGGGCGATCTCGGCAATCGAGCGCACGATCACCTGGTCCACCGGACTGTCGACGATCTTGCCGATGAAGGTGCCGTCGATCTTGATGTACTGCATGGGCAGCTGCTTGAGGTAATTCAGCGAGCTGTACCCGGCACCGAAGTCGTCGATGGCGAACTCGCAGCCAAGATCCATGAGGCTGCGGATCTGCCGGGAGGCGTCCGCGAAGCTGCCGACGGCCACCTGCTCGGTGATCTCGAACACCACGGCCGAAGGCGGCAGCCGGTGACGCTCCAAGGTCTGCCGCACGAACTGGTCCAGATCGCCACCGTCGAAGCTGGCGCCGGACACGTTCACCGTGAAGCGGACGCTCGGATCTTCTCTACGCAGGAGCGTCAGCCTTTCCAGAGCATTACCGATCACCCAGCGGTCGATGTCACGCATGAGCCCGAAGCGGGTGGCCGCAGACAGAAAACTGCCCGGGCTGCGCAGCTCGTCGCCGTCCCGCAGACGCAGCAGCACCTCGTGATGACTGAACTCGCCGCTGTGCAGACACAGAATGGGCTGAAAGAACAGCTCGAAGTGGTCCTCGCGCAGCGCGGTCTTCAGCTTCCCGAGCTGATCCAGATCGGACTGCAGCACCTCCAGCGCGCCGGCAGCCGGCTCAAACACCCGAACCAGGTTACGGCCGTCCTGTTTGGCCTGATGGCAGGCCATGTCGGCCTGGGCCAGCACCTCGTCGACGGTGTACGGCGCAACGAGCTGGGAGATGCCGACGCTGCCGTTGAGGCTGAAGGAGCGCCGCTCGAAGACCAGCGGGTAATCGCGGATCTCCGCGAGCAGCCGCTCTGCAAACTGCCGGGCCTGGGTCATGCTGACCCCGCGCAGCAGCAGCATGAATTCGTCACCGCCGAACCTGGCGACCACGTCGTCCTTGCCCACCGCAGCGGCCAGACGGGCGGCCACCTGGCGCAGAATGATGTCGCCGGCAGTGTGTCCAAGAGTGTCGTTGATGTACTTGAAGTGATCCAGATCGAGAAAAAGCAGCGCGTCGGCGTCGGCTTCGCGATCTGCAGGCGCTGAGCCGGAGAGCGCGTCTGCCAGCAACTCCTCGAAATGGCGCCGGTTCGGCAGTCCGGTCAGGTCGTCGTAATTGGCCAGCCTGCGCAGGCTCCGGTCGCGCCGCAGAATGCTGGCCACGGCGTGCCGCAGAGCCTGGGCAATGGCAGCGATCTCCCGGTGACCGGACTCGGGCGTGTCGATCTGCGGATCGCCGGCGGCAAGCTGGCGAAGCGGGGCCTGAAGTTCAACAAGCGGCCGCACGGCGCGTCTCAGAACGATGCGGCCGACCAGCATGAGGACGAGAAACGTCAGCGCCGTCGCTGCACTGCCAATCAGCACGCTGCGAACCAGCTGCTCGTCATAGAGCTGATAGTCGAGCCCCAGCTCGACGAAGCCGACAAGTTCCGATCGCGTGGGTGCCTGCGCAAGGTCCTGCACATCGAAAAGTCCATCCGATGCCATGGACGTGACCCTGATGGCTCTGCTCAGCCGCACCAGCGGCGCCAGCGAGACGTCGTCGTAAGCGTATCCGTCTTCGCCGCTGCGCCCGCCCAGATCGGCGAGATCCACGACTGATAGCGCATGGCCGGCCGCTTCCGAGCCGGGACCTTCGGTAAAGGTCAACCGGCCGTCGGCATCGTAGTAACGCACGAAGGCGATCTCAGGATACTTGGCGACGTAGCGTTCGATCTGCAGGTACCGATCGGGCTCGTCGGCCACGTACAGCGCGGCGCCCAGGGTATCGAGCTCGCTGATCCATTGGTGCGCCCAGTCCGCGAGACCGTCGCGCACAACCCAGCCCGCCACCCACCAGACGCTGACCACGGCCACCACGCCCACCAGGCCGGCGAAAATCAGTTGCGTCGCCAGGAGTTCGCCAGCCAGGGTCCGACGCGGCAGGCGCTGCTCCAGGTCGGCTACCTGCTGCGATTGTTCTGGTTCTGCGGGCCCCAGGCTCATTGTCCGACCAGGGTCTGCCGCACCGTGACGAGGGCCCGGCTGAGTGGCCTGGGATCCGTCGCGGGGTCGAGTTCCCGCAGTGCGCGCAGCGCCTGTTCGGCGACCTCGTCAGGATCTGCGGCGATCAGAACAGTGGCTCCCGCGTCGAACAGCGCCTGATTGTAGGTGGCCACCCAGACGCCATGTTTGCGGGCGTAGCCCAGCAGCTCGGTCAGCGCCGCCGGACTCAGAATGCTCGCGTCCGGGTACAGCAGATAGCCGTCGATGTCCGGAACCATGCGATGGAACAGGAACAGCAGCTCCTTGTCGGAGTGGGCCACCGCCCGCAACACCTTGAGGTTCTTGTCGCTGGCCGCAGACTCCAGGGTGTGCGCCGCGGACTCATGATCCGGTCCGGTAATGACCCCCACGCTGCGCAGATCAGGCTGCAGCTTCAGCCAGGAAGTCAGCTGGGCGCCATAGCGCGGCAGCGGCTCCACACCGCCATGCACGCCATCCCGGGGAGCCGACGGCTCGAACACCTGGCAGTAGACGGTCACCAGACCCGTCGTCTGAAGCAGATCCAATGCCTGCCGGCCGATGGCGATGGCACCGCTGTACCCCGCCGCGCGAAGCGTGCTCTGAAGCGCAGCGGGATCCTCAGCGGGCAGTCTGAAGCGGGCCGCCGGACGTGGCAGGCGCCGGTCCAGCGCCTCTGCGACCGCCAGGTAGCTGGGCGTGTCGCTGCTCAGCAGGATGACCACACCGGGACCCTGGCTGGGCTGATCTGGTGGAATTTCGCTGACGGGCTCGCCCGGCAACGGCACCGTCGCCTCGGTCACACCGGCGCCCACCGGTTCGTCCGCCGGTTCGTCCGCCGTTTCGGCGGGGCGATGGCCCGCGCAGCCACCGAGCAGCAGGCCCGCGAGCACCAGCAGGGTGCGGGCCAGGCCGCTGCGGACCAGGGTCGCGGATGCCTCTGGTTTTGATAGGCATGCGGGCATGTTGGCGGACTGTAGTGGCGCTCAATCAACTGTAGAGACGATTTCGACGTCAACGTGTGACGCAGGCCTCAATCGCGGATGGGAGCGACGCAACCGGCGCGGCGCTCGAGGCGGGCGTTACGCGGATAGGACATTCGACAGGGCCTGCGATTTCCCGGTGCTCGGACTCGGGAATGTCGATCCGCAGGTCGCCTGGCTAAGCGCTTCGGCTCAGCCCGGCCTTGCGCCGTCGGGATCTCGGGGATTCAGTCGTGAGCCCGTTTCCGGTCCCGGGCGGTGTCGAGAACCGATGCCCAGCGCGTTGCCCAGTCGTCCAGCAGGATGTCGCGGAGCCGGCCCACGCTCTCGTCCCTTTGAACCAGGGACAGGTAGTACAGCCAGCTGCCGAACACGTTGATGACCAGGGCGGATGTCTGCTGCTCTGTCTGGCTATTGGCTGCTGGCTTGCCCCGTATCCATGCCGCGAGCGCGTTCATCATGTCAGCGTCGAGCTGCTGCTGCAGATCGGCGCCGAACTCGAGGAGGCGGATTTCATCGATGAGCCGTGCGAATGGTTTCTGTCGGACCATGGCCTCTTCGTACTTCAGCGCGATCGCTATGAGCTCGGATCTGGTGTCGCCGAAGTCCGCCAGGGTGTCGAGTCCGAAGCCCTCCGGCGTTTCCGACACGTGCTTCCTGGCAAGCTCCACCAGCAGCGCCTGCTTGCTGGCGAAGTGGCGGTAGAAGGCACCGGCTCGGGGCGCGAGACCCGCCTCGGTCTCGATGCGCGCGATGGACGTCTTCTGAAAGCCATGGTCGCGGAACAGCTTGAGGGCGGCCTCCAGGATGCGATCTCTGGTGTTGACTTTAGCCATATAACGATGTTATTTATTTGTATAACGTTGTTATTGTAACCCGGCACAAGCGGGGTGGGAATAGCCTGGTATGACGACCGCAGCCGTATCTACGAACCGCCGCGCGCCCGAGCGGACTCAGCGCCTCTTCGACGTTCTGATCGTCGCTGCGGTATCCGCAGTGGTCTTCTTCCTCGAGGATCTCGCCATCGGTGCTGGCTGGGTACCGTTCGGGACGGAGATCCGCGGTGCGATGGCCGTGATCTGCGGTTCGGTTACCGCTGTCGGGGTTGTGCTCATCAGGGGCGGCACGCTGGCTGATCTGGGATTCAGACGGCCCGCGCACTGGGGAATCGTCCCTTTTCAGGTTGCCGGCGTGCTGCTTGCGTTCGTAGCCGCACAGACGTTGATGCCGGTGTTGATCTCCTCGTTTGTCGACGTCCCCGCGCCCGACCTGTCTCGTTATGATTCCATCGCGGGGAATTTCGGCGCTGCCATCGCCATGGCTCTCATCCTGCCGCTGACCGCATCGATCCCCGAGGAGATCATCTACCGCGGATTTCTGATCGGACGGCTCTCGGACATTTTCGGCCGTAGCCTGGGTGGTGCGACGCTCAGCGTGCTGATTCAGGCCCTCATCTTCGGTGTGATTCATTTTCAGTGGGGCGTAGGCGGCATGATTCTGACGGTCGTCATGGGAATCGTCTGGGGCACCGCTTATCTCCTCTGCGGCCGAAATCTGTGGATCGTCATCCTGGCGCATTCGGCCGGACACATTCTGCTGGTAGTTCAGCTCTATCTGGCAAGACCGATCATCATCTAGCCTGGTCTGAAGGACGCTGGACCGGGCTGGGGCGACGGCAGGGAAGTTGCTGGTGGCCAGGGGCAGAATCGAACTGCCGACACGCGGATTTTCAGTCCGCTGCTCTACCAACTGAGCTACCTGGCCTTCGGGAAGCGGCGTATTTAATCTGCTGAGGCCCGAGAATTCAACTCGACGCGGCGGCATGCCAGGGGAGACGCTGGCCTGCAGGTCCTGGCGCTGCAACCGGCGAATGATCCCCTCGCCTCGTGGTCCAATAGATCGCGCCGGAAAGCCGCCGGGCCCCGGCGTGATAGGCTATCTGGCCGCTTTCTGAACGCTGTGGAACATACGATTTGCAGGGTCGACGTTGAGCAACTGTGGGGCATCTGCGCGCGCTCTGGCGGTGCTGTGTGCGGTGTGCGCCTGGGCACCGGCGGCGCATTCGGACCTCAAGATCCGCGGCGTCGACGATTCGACGAAGACGGTGCTGGAGGCGTTCGTCACCATCGACGAGCTGCCGTGCGACGCGCCGCGCTGGTGGGTTGAGCGCCGGCATCGGCAGGCGCCGGACGAGATCCGCCAGGGTATGGAAGCCCTCGGCTTCTATCGCTCCACCCAGACCGGCACGCTGGCCTGGGAGGACGAATGCTGGCAGGCGGTTTACGAGGTGGATCCCGGAGATCCGGTGCGGGTGGATCGCTTCGATCTGGACATCGTCGGCGCCCTGACGGAGCTGCCGCGGATGCAGGACACGGTGTCCCGGCTCGGCATCGCGCCGGAGGAGCCGTTCACCCACGCGGGGTATGAAGACGCCAAGTCGGCGCTGCTCGAGACCTCCCAGGACCTGGGGTTCTTCGACGCCCGCTTCGAGCGCCGTCGCGTGATGGTGAACCCGGAGACCAATCTGGCCGAGGTCGAGCTCACCCTGGAGAGCGGCGAACGCTATCGGGTGGGCGACATCCAGATCCAGCAGAGTGTGCTGAAGGACGAACTGTTCCGCCGCTTCCTGCAGTTCGACGACGGTGATCTCTACGATTCGCGTGCCCTTACCCGCACCTACCGGGATCTGCTGGAGAGCGACTACTTCGACCGGGTGCTGGTCGCCCCTGATCTCGATGCGCGCGCGGACGGTCGGGTGCCGGTGCAGGTCATTGCCACCGC
>JBFISC010000043.1:0-18426 GCA_041608775.1 Pseudomonadales bacterium
GAGCAGCCGGCGCGCGGTCGCCTTGCCGATGCCGTCGGCAGCGCCCGTGACAAGACAGCGCACGCCTTCGAAACGCCTCACAGTTCCATTCCCCCGTGCCCGCCCGGTCTCGCCGCCGCTGCCGCGGGGCATAAAGTAAACGGCGGGAGGATAGGCAGAGCAAAAACCGTCAGTCAAGCCTGTTTTCTCGGAAACCAGCTCAATTGACTGTTTTCCGTGATTCCGATTGAATCGCCGCAGCACAACGAGGGACGGGGTCGGACTCATGGGCAATCGACTGGAAGGGAAAGTAGCGGCCGTCACCGGAGCCGCCAGCGGCTTCGGCGCCACCATCGCCAGACGCTTCGCGGAAGAAGGCTGTCGGCTGGTACTTGGCGACATTCAACGAGAGCCGGGGGAAGCGCTGGCCGCAAGCCTGGGCGATCAGGCGGTATTCAGCCCCTGCGACGTCACCCGCGAGGAAGACATCGCCGCCATGGTGGACCTTGCGGTGGAGCGCTTCGGCGCCCTGGACATCATGGTCAACAACGCCGGCATCGTCGGCGCGGTGGGCCCCATCGACCAGACCGACAGCGCCGAGTGGCGGGCTACCGTCGACGTTCTGCTGAACGGCGTCTACTACGGCATGAAGCACGCGGCCCGGGTGATGAAGCCGCGCGGCAGCGGCGCCATCGTCAGCCTGGCGAGCACGGCGGGCATCCTCGGCGGTCAGGGTCCCCACGCCTATTGCGCCTGCAAGCATGCGGTGATCGGCATGACCAAGAACGTCGCCGCCGAGCTGTGTCGCTTCGGCATCCGGGTCAACGCCATCGCCCCGGGCTCCATGGCGACGCCCATGGTAGCAGACGTGATCACCGGCGACCCCAAAGACCTGGCTAAGGCCCGCGAGACGCTGGCGGCCAACTCCCCGCTCATCGGCCGGGCGGGGCTGCCGGAGGACGTGGCCAACGCGGCGCTGTTCCTGGCCAGCGACGAAGCCGGCTACACCAACGGCCACGTCCTTACCACCGACGCGGGCCTGACGGTCGGCGCCACCACCCAGACCCCGCCGTTCAGCGAGTACGAGCCGATGGTGCGCGAGGCCGGACGCCGCGGCATCTGACGGATGCGGCCACACCGACCGATGAGTGGCAGCTGACCGGAGCCCATAGCGTCGAACGAGGCCTGGCGGCCGGTGCCGCCGCCGGGATCAGGCGTCTCCGGCGGCCAGCCGATACACCCGGTACTCCACCCCGCCCGGCCGCAGCCGGCCCTCGGCGACAGCCAGGGTGTGGTTCAACCACGCGTAGTCGGGGTGGCCGGTCTCGAATCTGATCTGGGTCAGCAGGGTCGTGTCGCCGAACTCGGTCGAGCCGCCGGAGCCCAGCGCCCGGACCACGGCATCGCTGTACTCCAGCAGGCCCTGATAGGTGACGTAGACGTTGGCGCCGTCATCGGTGGCGAGCACGAGCCGCACATCGATGCGGCCGAAGCCGGACGCATCGATTATCACCCAGTCCGCGCCGCTTTGCAGGACGCTGCCCCGCAGCCGCGGACCCTCGAAATGGCCCCCGGTCACGTTCGCCACCACCCGGTTGCCGACCCCGCCGTCGCCGACAGGCATGGATTCACCGATGCTGGCGTACAGCGTCATCAACGGTTCTAGCTGCATGGATACGGTACCTCCCGCGCTCCAGCGTACGCGATCGCACGCCGCCGGCACACCCTGCCGGACCCGACTTCGTTGACCGACACCCGAGCCGGCTCCTATGCTCGACCTCGAACCCGCCATCCGGACCGCCAGGTTGAGCAAGCCGTTCCCCACCACGCCGGACGAATTGACCGCCGAATGGCTCGGCGCCATCACCGGCCATCGGGTGGACGCCTTCGAGGTGGCGCCACTGGGCGAAGGCGTCGGCGTGATCGGCTCCGTCAACCGGGTGCTGCTGACCTGCCCGGGCGGGCCCGGGAGTCTGATCGTGAAGTTCTCGAGCCGGGCGCCGGAGAATCGCGCGGTGGCCCTCACCTACGACATGTACCGCCGGGAGGTCCACTTCTACCGCGAGCTGGCGGCGCGCGTGCCGATCCGCACGCCTCGGTGCTACGCCGCCGAGTACGATGACGCCCGCGACGATTTCGTGCTCGTGCTGGAAGACCTTCGCGACTGCCGTGTCGGCGACCAGGTAGCAGGCGCCAGCCTGGCAGATGCCGAGGCGGTGGTGGACACCCTCGCCAGCCTGCACGCGGCAACCTGGAACCGGCCCCTGGAGGGCGTGCGCTCCCACAACTTTCCCGCGCAGCGTGACGGCATCGCTCAGGGGTTCCAGATGGGCTGGCCGGTGGTGATGGAACGCTTTCCGGAGCTCATACCGGAAGCGGCCCGCCGTCGCGCGCCCGCGCTGGCCAGCCATATCGGCACGCTCATCGACACGCTGACCGCAAGCTCACAGTGCCTGGTGCATGCAGACGTGCGCCTGGACAACGTGCTGTTCTTCGATGCCGCGCCGGGCGCTGCCGCAACGAGCGCCGCTCCCGTGCTGGTGGACTGGCAGTCGGTGTGCCTGTCCAGCGGCGAGCAGGATCTTGCCTACTTCCTCACCCAGAGCCTCGCCGACGACGTCCGTGAGCAGCACCTCGACGAGCTGATCCGTCGCTACCACCAGGTGCTGACCAATGGCGGCGTCACCCGGCACACCCTCGACGCGTGCCGCCAGCGCTTTCGCGTTGCCAGCGTCTACCTGCTGGCGTGGGCCGTGCTGATCGCCGGCACTCTGGATCTGGGCAACGAACGCGGTCAGGCGCTCGCCCGCGCCCTGCTCGGCCGATCGTTCAATGCGGTGATGTCCCTGGACGGCTTCGACCTGCTGACGTGAGCGAGCTCGCAACCACGGCCCGGGCACAGGCGAGCGCGGCAAGCGCGCCAGCTTGATCGTGTGGAACTAGCAGCAGCTCAGGACGCGTTCGACTACGTCATCGTCGGCGCCGGTACCGCCGGCTGCGTGCTCGCCAACCGCCTGTCGGCAGATCCGGGGAATCGGGTGCTGCTGCTGGAAGCCGGCGGCCGCGACGATTACTTCTGGATCGACATCCCGGTGGGCTATCTCTTCACCATCGGCAATCCGCGCACCGACTGGTGCTTCGAAACCGAGCCGGAACCAGGGCTGAACGGCCGACGTATCGGCTATGCCCGGGGCAAGGTGCTTGGCGGCTGTTCCTCCATCAACGCGATGATCTACATGCGCGGCCAGGCCAGCGACTACGATCACTGGGCCCAGCTCGGCAACCGCGGCTGGAGCTGGGACGAGGTGCTGCCGGTATTCAAGCGCTCCGAGGACTACCAGCACGGCGCTGACGAGTTCCACGGCAGCGGCGGCGAGCTGCGGGTCGAGGAGCGGCGGGTGAACTGGGAGATTCTCGATGCCTGGCGCGATGCCGCCGAGCAGTGTGGGATACCGAAGATCCGGGAGTTCAATCGAGGCGACAACTTCGGCAACGCCTACTTCCAGATGAACCAGCGGCGCGGCGTGCGCTGGTCAGCGACCAAGGCCTTCCTGCGCCCGGCGCTCGAGCGGCCGAACCTCAGCGTCTGGACCGACAGCCACGCCCACGCCCTGGTGCTGACCACGGGCCCTGGGGGCCCGGTGGCGAGCGGGGTGCGGGTAGCCAGAGGCCGCGACGCGCCCGTCACCGTCGCTGCCCGCCGCGAAGTCCTGCTCGCCGCCGGCGCGATCGGCTCGCCGCAGCTGCTGCAGCTCTCGGGCATCGGGCCCGGCGAGCTGCTTCAGCGCCGCGGCATTTCGGTGGCCCACGCCCTGGCCGGCGTCGGCGAGAACCTTCAGGACCACCTCCAGGTGCGCACTATCTACCGCGTTCACCACACCACCACCCTGAACCGGCGCGCGGCCACGCTGGCCGGCAAGGCGGCCATGGCGCTGGAGTACCTGCTGCGCCGGACCGGGCCCCTGACCATGCCGCCGTCCCAGCTCGGAGCATTCGCCCGCAGCGATCCCGGGCAGCCGAGCGCCAACATCGAGTGGCACGTGCAGCCGCTCTCTCTGGACCGCTTCGGCGAGCCGCTGCACCGCTTCGATGCGATCACGCCATCGGTGTGCAACCTGCGGCCGAGCAGCCGCGGTCACGTCCGGATCCGCTCCGCCGACCCCACCGAGCCGCCGGCCATTGCCCCCAACTACCTGGCCACCGCCGACGACCAGCAGGTCGCCGTCGACGGGCTCAAGCAGACCCGGAGAATCATGGCGGCGCCGGCGCTGGCGCGCTTCGAGCCGGAAGAGCTGAAACCCGGGCGCGAAGCGGCGACCGATGCAGATCTGCTGACCGCGGCCGGCGACCTTGGCACCACGATCTTTCATCCGGTAGGCACCTGCCGGATGGGCCAGGATCCGCTGGCCGTGGTCGACGACCGGCTCAGGGTACGGGGCGTCGGCGGGCTGCGGGTAATCGACGCTTCGGTCATGCCGACCATCACCTCCGGAAACACCAACGCACCGACCGTCATGATCGCGGAGAAGGGTGCGGAGTTCGTGCTCGCCGACCGCGGCTGCGCTTGATCACGCCGAGGTCTTTGGCACACTGGCGCGGCGACCCCAGTCCGGGAGCCGATCGATGCCCAAAGCCGATACCGCCGAGCTGCTGCGCCGGCATTCGCTGCAGGACCCGGAGGTGCAGGAGGAGCCCACCGCCTACCACCACGCGCTGCACGGCCAGCCGATCTTCTACGACGAGCGCCTGGGCTTCTACATCTGCTCCACCTACCCGCTGCTGCGGCAGATCCTGCGGGACCCGGAGACCTTCTCCAACGTCGACAGCCAGAGCATCGACAGCATCCGCCCGCCGCCGCCGGCCGTGGTCGCGCTGCGCCGGTCGGGCTACCCGACCGTGAACACTCTGGTCACCAACGATCCGCCGTCCCACACCCGGTTCCGCAAGATGGTGGACGAGCCGTTCAGACCGCGCAGCATCGATGCGCTGAGGCCCAACATCCGCCAGATCGTCGCAGAGACCATCGACGCGTTCGCAGCGCGCGGCGCCTGCGAGGCGGTTGCCGAGCTCGCCGTCCCTGTGCCGGTCACGGTGATCGCCGACATGCTCGGTCTCGACCGCGCGCTCGCGCCGCGGATCAAGATCTGGTCGGACGCCTCGGTTGCCCCGCTCGGCCTCATGGTCAGCGACGAACGCCTGATCGAGTGCGCGCGGCTGATGCAGGAGTTTCAGCAGGTGATGGCAGCCGAGCTGGAGGCGCGAAGGCAGAGCCCGCGCGACGACCTGCTGACCAGTCTGGTGACTGCCAGAGACGACGAGGGCAACGGATTCAGCATGGCCGAGATGCTGTCACTGACCCAGCAGTTCCTCGTGGCGGGCAACGAGACCACCACCAACGCCATCGCCGCCGGCGTTCAGCTGCTGGCTGCCCATCCGGAACTGCAGAGCGTCCTCGAGAACCGTCGTGGCGACGCGGCGCTGAAGACCTTCGTCAACGAGACGCTGCGCCTCGAAGCGCCGGTCCAGGGGCTGTTCCGGGTGGTGACAAAGAAAGTCACCGTAGCTGGCGTGACCCTGCCGGCCGGCGCCCGGATCATGCTCCGGTTCGCGGCCGCCAACCGCGACCCTGATCAGTACCCCGACCCCGACTGCCTCGACCTGGAGCGCAACAACACGGCAACCCACCTGGCCTTCGGGGCCGGCATCCATCACTGCATCGGCGCGAACCTGGCCCGGGAAGAGCTTGTCGCCACTTTCGATCTGCTGCTGGCGCGGACCCGGAACCTGCGCCTAGCCCCCGGGTCGCCGCCTCGCCATCACCCCTCGATCGCACTGCGCGGTCTGGAACGCCTCAACGTCGAGTTCGACCCGGTCTGACGGCGGCAGCGGAACGTGCGAACACTTCCGGTACCTGCTCCGCCGGGCTCGTGGTCTCAGCCCGTTAGCCGAGCAACGCCTGGGCGTCGACGTCGAGCGCGTGGCGGGCGTAGCGGTGCGCCATGGCCGTGAACATGGCGTCGCCGCGGTCCGTCTGCGCCACCGCTACCGAAGCGATCACAGTGAGTCCGAAGCCTGCGAACGCCGCGCGCCGGTACGCCAACCAGCAGTCGTCCCAGCGGAAGTCAGGAACCCCGGCAGCGCAAAGAGCGCGGTGATATTCCCGCAGCACGTCCTCCTCGGCTTCGCGCCGCTGCGGCGGTTCCAGCCCGCCTGCGAGGCACAGCGCCACGTCGTTGAGCGGCCGGCCGGTGCGCATGCCCTGCCAGTCCACGACCGTGACCCGCGGCGGGCTGCAACGCTCGTCGATCATCAGGTTGTCCAGCCGGTAGTCCCGGTGCTCGAGGCAGAACGGTCGCCCCACGGCCTGGAACAGAGGCGCCCGGGGGCTCGCCCCCAGCCGCTCGATGAGATCGAGCTCCTCGGCGTCGAGCCGTGGCCCGAAGCGCCGCACGAACTCGGGCAACATCCGGTTGTAGAGCCCGTGCATGTCGCTGAAGAAGCCATCCTCGGGCTCGGCGAAGCGGGCGCCGAGCACCTCGTCGCACCAGGTCGGCGCCTGCAGGCCAACCAGCTCGAGAACCGCCGCCCGAGCCACCGCAACCGAGCAGCCGGCGAGCTGGTCACCGGGCGCCGCCGGAGCCAGGTCTTCCATGAGAATCAGAAAGCTCTCGCCGGCCTCGTCCACGTCGAGGAAATAGCAGCGCGGCAGGCGGATGCTCAGGCGCGGCGCCACGTCCCGGTAGAACTCCACTTCCCGCCGGTGCAGGCCCATGGCGACGGCCGAGCTCCGGCTCAGCGGGTCGGCGGACGGAAACTTGGCGACCAGGGAACGGGGCGCGTTGGAAGGGTTGCGGGCATAGTCGATCTCGAGGCGCGCGCAGCCCGCAGTCTGGCCGGTCCCGATGGGCCGGGCGCTGAGGCGCGATACCTCCACGTCGCCGCAGCCGCTGTCACGCAGACACCGATTCAACCAGACTGGCGTCATCGACTCGAGGCTGGGGATCATGCGGGCCCTCCGCGACGTGCGTCGGCGACTATAGCAAGGGCCGAATTCCCAGCACACTTGACTGTTTTTTCCGATCGGGCAAACTGCTGGACTGTCCATGAGCGCTGGATCATTCTGCGTGCCGGGGGAAGAGCACGCGCAGCGGAGCGCGTTGACGCTGAGCTGCCGCGCAAGGCGGCAGCCGGACGCGTGACCGACCACGGCCAACTGGGGGGACCACCTTGACTGCACAGATCACCAACGAGACGCTGCTCGACCTGCATCGGCGCATGGTGCGCATCCGCATCTTCGAAGAGACCGCGGGCAAGCTGATGGAGGACGGCAAGATTCCGGGTGCCCTGCACCTCTACGTCGGCCAGGAAGCGGTGGCCTGCGGCGTGATGGTCCATCTGAACAACGAGGACTGGATCACCAGCACCCACCGTGGCCACGGTCATCTGATCGCCAAGGGCGGCGAGTTCGACCGCATGTTCGCCGAGCTCTACGGGCGCGCCACCGGCTACTGCAAGGGCAAGGGCGGGAGCATGCACATCTGTGCCATGGAGCTGGGGATGCTCGGCGCCAACGGCATCGTCGGCGGCGGGCCTCCCATCGCCGTCGGCGCAGCCTTCTCCAACCGTTTCCGCAAGACCGACCGGGTTGCCTGCACGTTCTTCGGTGACGGCGCCAGCAACGAGGGCGCGTTTCACGAGGCCGCCAACATGGCGGGACTCTACAAGCTGCCGGTGGTCTTCGTGTGCGAGAACAACGGCTACGGTGAGTACACGGCCCAGGCCAATCATCAGGCCATCGTCGACGTGGCAGACCGCGCCGCCGGCTACGGCATGCCGGGCGTGGTGGTGGACGGGATGGACGCGGTGGCGGTCTATGAAGCCGCCGGCCAGGCGATCGACCGCGCCCGCCGCGGTGAAGGTCCCACGCTGCTCGAATGCAAGACCTACCGCTTCTACGATCACGTCGGCGTGCGCGGCATGGGTCTGACCTATCGCACCGACGACGAGGTGGCCTACTGGAAGGGGCGCGACCCCATCGTCATGCTCGAGCAGCGGCTTTCGGATCAGGGCATCCTCTCGAAGGCGGAGGCCAAGGCGGTGCACGAGGAAGTCACCAACGCCGTTCAGGCGGGGGTCAAGTTCGCCGACGAGAGCCCGATGCCGACGCCCGACGCACTGCTCGAAGACGTCTACGCCTGAGGGAGAGAATCACCATGGCTGAAGCACAGGCACAACCGCGCAAGCTTCCCTACGTTGCCGCCATCACCGACGGCGTCCGCGAAATCCTCAAGGAACAGGATAACGCGTTCGTCATCGGCGAGGACGTCGCCGGCGCCGGCAGCGTGTACGGCTACTACAAGGGCCTGCTCGAGGAGTTCGGGCCGGAGCGGATCTACGACACGCCGATCTCCGAGGAAGGCATCATGGGGCTCGGCGTCGGCGCTGCCGCTACCGGGTGCCGACCCATCGTCGACCTGATGTTCATGGACTTCATCGCCGAGTGCATGGACGAAATCGCCAACCAGCTCGCCAAGATGCGCTACATGTTCGGCGGCCACGCGCGGCTGCCGGTCACCGTGCTGACCATGGCGGGCGCGGGTGCCAGCCTGGCCGCGCAGCATTCCCAGAGCCTGGAGTCCTGGCTCTGCCATCTGCCCGGTCTCAAGGTGGTGATGCCCACGACCCCGTACGACGCCAAAGGGCTGATCATCGCCGCCGCCCGCGACGACAACCCGGTGTTCGTGGTGCTGAACAAGGTGTCTCTGGCCATGACCGGCGAGGTCCCGGAGGGCGCCTACGAGATCCCGCTCGGCAAAGCCAACGTGGTGCGCACCGGCAGCAACTACACCATCGTCGCCAGCGGCCGCATGCTCCACGAGGCCCTGAAGGCAGCGGAAAAGCTGAAAGAACTGGACGTGGATGCCGAGGTCATCGATCCGCGCACGCTGCAGCCGTTCGACATCGACACCGTTGCCGACTCCGTCCGCAAGACCCACCGGGTGATGATCGTGCACGAAGCTGTACGCACCGGCGGTATCGGCGCCGAGATCGCCGCGCAGATTCAGGAGCAGGCCTTCGACTATCTGGATGCCCCGGTGGTCCGGGTCGGCGCGCCGTTCTCGCCGGTGCCGTTCAGCCCTGCCCTCGAGTCGCTCTACGTGCCGAACGCCGACCGGATCGTCGCCGAGGCGAAGCAGCAGCTGGGGCTGTAGCCCCCGTGCCCACGGGAACCTCCGCAACAGGAGCGCCCGCCGGCGCGGTCGGCATCATTGCCAACCCGTCCTCGGGGAAAGACGTACGCCGGCTGGTCGCCCGCGCCTCCGTCTTCGACAATCAGGAAAAGCAGGCCATCGTCCGCCGCGCGCTGAGCGGCATCGAGGCCGCTGGACCGCGTTGCCGCGTTGCCTTTCTGGATGACCCGCACGGTATCACCCGGCGGGCGCTGGCGGACGCCGGCGTGCACCTGACCGCCGAGCCGGTGCCGGCTACCCGAACCGCCAGCGCCATGGACACGGTAAGCGCCGCACGATCGCTGCGCGCCATGGGCGCTAGCGTGGTCCTGACCCTCGGCGGGGACGGCACCAACCGGGCCGTCGCCCAGGGCTGGCCGGATGCACCGCTGATTGCCATCTCCACCGGCACCAACAACGTCTTCCCGAGCCTGCTCGAAGCCACCGTCGCCGGCGCCGCCGCCGGCCTGATCGCCAGCGGCCACGTGGCCCTCGAGGAGGTGGCGGGCCAGCGCAAGCTGATCCGCATCCGGATCGAGGATCAGCCCGACGACGTCGCTCTCATCGACGCCGTGCTCAGCGCCGAACGCTTCCTCGGATCCCGGGCCCTGCTGGACCCGGCCGCGCTGCGCACGGTGCTGCTCACCCGCGCGGATCCAGCCGCCGTGGGGATGACGGCACTCGGCGGCCTGCTCAGCCCGCTCGACGACGAGCGCGACGAGGGTCTGCTGATGGAGCTCGGCAGCCGCGGCGACGACCTGCTCGCGCCCATCGCGCCCGGCTACTACCGGACCGTCACCGTCGCCTCGCGGCGCTCCGTACGGTTCGGCGAGGCGATCACCGTTACCGGTCCCGGCGTGCTCGCCTTCGACGGCGAGCGGGAACGGGAGCTCAAGCCCGGGCAGACCGCGAGCCTGTGGGTGGAGCGCACCGGCCCCCGGGTCGTCGACGTCGCCCGCACCCTGCGGCTCGCCGCCGAGCGCGGTGCGTTTCTAACCGGCGCGATCCACGAAGCCGCAGCCGCAAATGACAGGTAAACGCTGACAGGAGCACCGATGCCCACCGAGATCTATCTGGTAAAGGTCGGCATGAACATGACCGAAGGCGTGGTCGAGGAATGGTACGTCCCCGACGGCGGCACCGTGGAAAAGGGCGAGCTGATCTATCGCCTGGAGACCGAAAAGGTGAACCTGGACGTCGACGCGGAAGCGTCCGGCACCGTGAAGCACCTGGTCGCCGAAGGAGTGACCATGGCCCCGGGTGACATCGTCGGCTACATCTACGCGGCCGGCGAAGCCATCCCCGACAGCCCGCAGAGCGGATCCGGCGCCGCCCGGCCCGAGCCAGCAGTGGCAGCGGCTGCAGCCGGTCAGCCGGTTGCCGCGGCGGTGAGCGCGGCGCGGGGTCAGTCTGCCGGCGGCGCCCACGGACGCACGCTGTCCTCGCCCGCCGCTCGCCGGCTGGCGGGCGAGCTCGGCGTGGACATCGCGACCCTCAACGGCTCCGGCCCGGGCGGGCGGATCATCGAAGCCGACGTCGCCGCCGCCGCCAGCGCGCCGTCGGCGGCCGCGGACCGAGCGCCGCCGTCTTCCCCCATCGCCCGCAAGCTGGCTCGGGAACTCGGGGTCGACATTGCGGCAATCCGGGGAACCGGGCCCGGCGGCCGCGTTACCAAGGAGGACGTCGAAGCCGCGGCGCGACCGCCCGCGGTCACGCGCCTCGCGCGCAAGCCGGCACGCGAGGACCGGACCGTGCCGGTCAGAGGCATGCGCAAGACCATCGCCACCCGTATGCACGACAGCCTGATGAGCATGGCCCAGCTCACCATGGACATGGACGTGGCCATGGACCAGGCGGTGCTGCTCCGCAACCAGCTGGTCGACGCCTGGGCGGACGACGGAATCCGCCCCGGCTACACCGATCTGGTGATCCGCGCGGTTGCCAAGGCGCTGGAGCAGCACCCGCAGATGAACGCAACGTTCGGTGACAGCGAGATCACCCTGCTCGGCAGCATTCACGTGGGCATGGCGGTCGCCCTCGACGACGGCCTGATCGTGCCCGTGATCCGCGACGCCAACCTGCTCGGTATGGGCGAGCTGTGCCGTGAGAGTGCCCGGCTGGCGGCCGCCGCCCGGGACGGCAGCCTCGGCATCGACGATCTCCAGGGGGGCACCTTCACGGTCTCGGCGCTCGGCATGTTCGGCGTCGATTCCTTCACCCCGATCATCAACGCGCCCCAGGTCGGCATTCTCGGGGTCAACCGGCTCCGCGACGACGTCGGCTGGGACGGCGACCGGCCGGTCCGGCAGCGCAGGATGAACCTGTCACTGACCTGGGATCACCGGGCCCTGGACGGTGCCCCGGCAGCCCGGTTCCTCGCCACCGTGCGGGAGCTGCTGGAATCACCCTACCGGCTGCTGATCTGACGATGCGCGGGCTGAAACCGCTACAGAGCGCTGCCGCCGTTGACGTCGAGCAGCGCACCCGTGATGCCGCCGCCGACCTCCGACGCCACCAGCAGAGCCATCGCCGAAACCTCTTCCGCGGTGTTCAGCCGCCGGATCGCCGCTTCCTCGGCATACCCGGCAAGGAATTCCTCATAGCTGATGCCGGCCGCGGCAGCCGCAGCAGGGCCCGCGCTCTTCATCAGGTCGGTCTCGACGGCCCCGGGCAGGATCGCATTGCAGGTGATGCCGACCGGGCCGTACTCGAACGCCACGGCCTTGGTAAGGCCGTGCACCGCGTGCTTGAAGGTGACGTAGGGCGCAACCGACGCCTTGTTGACCCGGCTGCCCTCGACGGACGAGATGTTGATGATGCGTCCCCACTGCCGGGTGAGCATGTCGCGAAGCGCAGCCCGGGTTGCCCAGAACGTCGAGTTGAGCGTCCAGTTCAGCGCGTCCTGCCACGCTTCGTCGGTCAGCTCCGCCACCGGGGCGAAGCCGCTGGAGCCCCCAGCGTTGTTGACAAGGATGTCAATGCGGCCGAAGTGCGCGATGACATCGGCGATGAATCCTTCCACGTCGGCCTGACGCTTGACGTCGCCGGCAAAGAAGCGAACGCGGTTGCCGCCGCCCATCTCCGCGACGGCCGCCGCGCCCTTTTCCTCGGAGCGGCCGTTGATGGCGACGCTTGCTCCCTCGGCGAGGAACTGTTCGGCGATGGCCCGGCCGATGCCCCGGCTGCCGCCGGTGATTGCTGCGACCCGGCTGTCGAGCTGCACGGATCGAACCCCTCAGCCGCGCGGGTCGAGCCCGCGCTCTCGCAAGTAACGAAACTTCATGATCTGAAAACTCTCCCTCACCCCACAACGGAGGACAGCTTATGCTCAGCCGTGGCCCCATGGAAGACCGCCTCGCCATCCGCGAACTGGTGGATTCCTACAACGATGCGGTGATGCGCTTCGACGCCGACGCCTGGTCCGCCAACTGGACCGAAGACGCCAGCTGGACGCTGCCCGGCGCCGGCGAGATCACCGGCAGAGACAACGTGGTCAACACGTGGAAACAGGCCATGGAGGCGTTCTCCTTCGTCGGCTTCTTCGCCTCCGCCGGACCCATCGTGGTCAGCGGCGCCGAAGCGCATGGGACCTGGTACCAGCAGGAGTTTCTGCACCAGAAGGACGGCGTGAAACGCACGATCATTGGTCGCTACGAGGACGACTACGTCAAGGCGGACGGTCGCTGGTATTTCCACAAGCGCGTGTACTCGATTCTCAACGCGGAATGATCAACCGGGAGGAAGCCATGGAAGATTCCAGCGTGTCGGACCGCATCGCTCTGCAGGACGTGATGCTGCGCTACGCGGCCGGCGTCGACGAGCGCGACTTCGACCTGTACGCCTCGGTGTTTGCCGAGGACGTAGAGGTAGTCGACTTCGGCCCGAAGCCGGTGCACGGTCGGGACGCCTGGGTCGACTACGTCAAGTCGGCCCTGGAACAGTACGGACCGACCCAGCACATGCTCGGGCCTCAGCTCGCGACCATTGACGGCGACACCGCCACCTGTCGCACCGACGTTCAGGCGCTGCACTGTCTGAAAGAGCCCGAAGGCAGCATCTTCACCCTCTGGGCGACCTACGAAACCCAGATGCGGCGGACCCCGGCGGGCTGGAAGATCCAGCGCCATCGCCTGGTGCCGCGAACCACCCTGCGCACCTGAAGTACGGAGGCAGACATGGAGAGAGAACTCAGCCTGATGGTGGCTCGCCACGCCATGGAGGACGTCATCTTCGGCTACGCCGAGGCCATCGACAGCGGCCGCATCGAGGACCTGGTCGGCCTGCTCGCGGAATGCAGGCTCACTCTCCCCGACGGCAATGTGCTCGAGGGCGGGACCGACATCGCCACGCGCTACCGCGATCTGATCATCTGCTACGACGACGATGGGAAGGCGCTGCCGCGTGGCAGCACGGACGGCACGCCGCGGACCCGTCACGTGATCACCAACCTGCGCTACACGTTCTCCAGCGACGTCCGCTCTGCCGAGGTGAGCAGCTATGTCACCGTTTACCAGAACCTCGACGGCGCCAACACCCTCGTGGCCGGTGGTCGCTACGTCGACCGCTTCGAGCTGACAATCAGCGGCTGGCGCATGAAGGCCAAGTCGATCTTCATCGAGCAGAGCGGCGACATGAGCCGCCACACCCGCGGCAGCTGAGCGACTGCCATCGGTGGCTGGCGGCCTATGACGGACGAGTCGACGGATCAGAGCCCGGAAGATCTCACCGGCACCCCGGAAATCGACGCGGTCGACTGGATTCTGCGAACCACCCGGTCGGTGCGTCGGCGCCTGGATTTCCAGCGCCCGGTGCCGCGTTCGGTGCTGCTCGACTGCATCGACGTGGCCGTGCAGGCGCCGGTGGGAGGCGGCGGCGAGAACTGGCGCTTCGTCATCGTCGACGAGCCGGCGCCCAAGGCCGCCATCGCCAAGCTGTACAACCAGGCCCTCGACGACTTCGCGCGGCTGCGTGCCTACGACCCCAAGCCGACCCAGAAGGCGCTGGCCGGGCGCCTCAAGGACATGCCGGCGCTCATTCTGGTCTGCGTCGACGGCCTGCCGCCGGAAACCGCGCCAGGCCAGATTGCCTTCTACGGCTCGGTGCTGCCCGCCGCCTGGTCTCTGATGCTGGCGCTGCGGGCCCGCGGCCTCGGCAGCACCTGGACCAGCCTGCTGGCCTCGCGGGCACCCCAAGTCGCCGACGTTCTCGGCATTCCGGACGGCATCACCCAGACCGTCATGCTGCCGGTGGCCTACACCCTCGATGCGCGCCTGCGGCCGGCCGAACGGCTGGCGGCGCAGCGGGTGACCTTCGGCAACCGCTGGGGCGAGGCCGCCGACTGATCAGACACAAGGAGTTATCGTGCCGGACGAATCCGTAGAGCAGAGGCTGCGCCGCATCGAGGATCTGGAGGCGATCCGCCGGCTGAAGGCCGAGTACTGCGCGGCCTGCGACGCCGACAACGACGCCGACGCCGTGGTCGCGCTATTCGTCGACGACGCGCCGAGCTGGGAAGCCACCGGCAGCGGGCCGAAGCGTGGTCGCGACGAGATCCACCGCTACTTCGCCGACCTGCGCGCCAGCGGTCGCATGCGCAACTCCGCCCACAACGTGAGCAACGCCATCGTGGATGTCGACGGCGACAGCGCCGTCGGCCGCTGGCGCGTCGTGATGCTCTATACAGCCAATCTGCCCGACGGCGGGGTGGCGTACCTGCGCCTGATCGGCTGGTACCGCGACACCTTCCGGCGCGTGGACGACCGCTGGCTGTTCGACAGCCTGTACTGCGAGATCGAGGAGCACGGGCCCTACGTGGTTCCCGCAGCGCCCTGAGCGGGCCCGGTCTGGACGATCAGCAGCGTCATTGGGCACAATGGCGGAAAACCGTCATCTTGTCCGGTTTTGTAGAGGGAAACAGCATGGCAGAGTCCGACACCGCAGGAAGGGTGAAGAAAGCGAGGGCCGCGAAGGCCAAGGGCGCGCGTAAGGTCAAGGCGGCACCGAAAGCGAAAGCGTCGCCGAAAGCCGGACGGGCAACCAAGGCGAAGCGCGCGGCCGGCGGCTCCGCCAGACGGGCGGCCAAGGGGCTGAAGCCGGCGGCCCGCGCCAGGCTGATCGAGATGGCTCGGCACAACCTCGCCACCGTGCACTCGGGCAGCATCGACCAGACCCCTGACGTGCTGCGGGTGCCCGGCCACCACTACTACGACCCCGAGCGCTGGCAGCTGGAGATCGACAGGGTGTTCAAGCGCGTGCCGTTAATGCTGGCGATGAGCTGCGAGCTGAAGCAACCGGGCGACTTCAAGACCCTGGAGGTGGCCGGCGTGCCGGTGCTGATGGTGCGGGATCAGAACCTCGAGGTGCGGGCTTACGTGAACTCCTGCAGCCACCGCGGTGCGGTCATCGTCACCGAGGCCAGCGGCAACCGGAAGCGCTTCTCCTGTCCTTACCACGCCTGGACCTACGACCACGGCGGCAACCTGGTGGCGGTCTACGCCGAGCGGGACTTCGGCGAGATCGACAAGAGCTGCCACGGCCTCACCGAGCTGCCCGTCGGCGAGCGGGCCGGCATGATCTGGGTCAACCTCGACGCCGACTCGCCGCTGGACATCGACACGTTCCTGTGCGGCTACGATCAGCTGCTCGAGAGCTTCGGATTCGCCGACTGGGCGCTGTTCGACGCCCGCACCCTGCCGAGCCCTAACTGGAAGGTGGCCTATGACGGCTACATGGACCTCTACCACCTGCCGATTCTGCACCGCAACACCTTCGGCGCGAACATGCCCAACCAGGCGCTGTACTACGCTTACGGACCGCACCAGCGGGTGTCGTCGCCGAACCCGGAGCTGCTCAAGCTCGAGGACAAGCCGGAATCGACCTGGCCGACGGAAGAGCTCATCAAGAGCGTGTGGACCATCTTTCCCCATGTTTCCATCGCGGGCTTCGACGGCGGCGGCGGACGGGCCGTGATGGTCTCGCAGCTGTTTCCCGGGGACAGCCCGCTGGAATCCCGCACCGTGCAGAACTACGTCATGGAGAAGCTGCCGTCCAGCGACGAGGTCCGGGACGCCGCCAACGAGCAGTTTAGGCTGCTCGAGTACGTGGTCCGCGAAGAAGACTACGCCACCGGCTTCCGCCAGCAGCGCGCGCTGATGAGCCGCCCCGGGGCCAGCGTGCTGTTCGGCCGCAACGAAGGCGGCGGCCAGCATTTCCACGGCTTCCTCGACAAGCTGCTCGCCTGCCCGGACGAACAGCTGCCGGCGTTGTTCCGCGAAGCGGCGGGCTGAAGCCGACGGGGCGCCCCTCGCCGGACGCCCCTGGCCGGGCGCCCCTGGCCGGGCGCCCCTATCCGGGTGGCGCCGCTACCAGATGTGGGGCTCGCCGTTCCACTTGTAGAATTTGCCGCTGTCGGCCTTGCTCAGCCCCGCGATCACTTTGCGAATCCCCGACGCGCTCTCCTCCGGCGTGATGTCGGCATGGGGGCCGCCCATGTCGGTCTTCACCCAGCCGGGATGGACCAAAGCCACGGTGATCGGATCGTCCTTCCAATCGATGGCCAGCGTCGCCATGGCCCTATTCACGGCCGCTTTCGAGGTCGCGTAGGCGTACATGCCCCCCATCGGCCAGGTGGACGCGCCGACCTGGCTGGTCACCGTCATCAGCTTGCCCTCGGCCGCGGCCAGATGAGGCTTGAACGCGCGGGCGACCAGCAGCGGTCCGATGGTGTTCACGGTGAACGTGTCGTGCCAGGCATCCAGATCGAGGTCGTCCAGGGACTGGTGGGCGCCGCCGGTGGCCCCGGCGTTGTTGATGATCACGTCGATGGGCGTAGTACCGACGGCCGCCGCCGCCGCGTCGATGGAGGAAGGATCACCCGGATCGAGTTGCTGGACCGTTGTCTTGCCGCCGATGCCGGCCAGATCGGAGGCCTTCTTCGGATCGCGCACGCAGGCGATGACCTCGTCACCGTCCGCCGCGTACTGCTTCGCGAGTTCGAGCCCGATGCCGCGACCGGCCCCTGTGATCAGTACCTTCGCCATGGTATTCCCCGTTTCAGATTAGCGTGACCCTGAGAACCCCCGATCATATCAGGTGCTCCGGATTTGCTCCCCTATCTTGAAGGCGACGAACGCACGCTGTCAGCGTAGCAACCCTGATACTCGATGACTGCCCGCTCACAGGACAGCCTGATACCCCGGCTCGACGATCAGAGTCGTTCAGCTCATCCGCCTGCGCCCCGCACCGGCTCTACCCCCGCCACCGCCAGCAGCGACTCCACGCAGTCACGGATCGAGTCGTCCAGAGGCCGGAACTCGACGCCGAGGGCGCGCATCCGGTCGTTGCGCATCTCTGTCTGGGCCCAGATGGCTCGCATTTCCACTTCCCGCGCCTGAATGCGCTCGGGAAACGGATCGGTGACTTCCGGCGGATCGAACTCGAGCTCCGGCAGCAGCCGCTCTATGCTGGCGCAGATGTCCTCGACGTTGCGACGCTCCGTCGAGCAGGCGATGTAACGCTCGCCGTTCTTCACCGCAAGGCTCTCCAGCAGCGCGATGTGACCGTCCGCGTCGTCGCGCACGTCCACGGTCATCCACGGCCGATAGGCCGGGGTCTGGTGGTAGCGGCCGCGCAGCATGCCCTCGATGATGTGCTGCCACGGGCCCATGTTCTTCTGGTGCGCCGACAGGATCGGCCCGACGTTGTCCCCCGGACAGCAGGTGATGGCGTCCCAGCGCCCCGACCGTTCGGCGGCATCGGAGAACGCCCGCTGCGCGAGCACCTTGCCGATGGAGTAGCCCTGCCCCTTCGCCGGGGTGCGTTTCGGGTTGCTCTCGTCCGGATCGCGGTCCTCGTAAAACACCGGACGGCGCACGAACTCCTGCAGATCCACTTCGGAGATCACGGCGGCGATGCTCGAGGTGACGACCACCCGGTTCACCGTGTCCGAGCCGTCGACGCTGGCAATGATGTGGTCGCAGACGCGGCGCACGTAGTCGGCGTCGTCGTAGTCGCTCACGTGGGAGACATGGCAGACGCCATGACAGCCAGGGAAGATGTCGTCGAAACAGCCGTCGTCGTCGAGGTCGGCGCCATGCAGGGTCAGCCGCCCGGAGGCAAAGCCGTTCATGTTGCGGAGAAACGTAGTTCGCTCCGGATCCTCCGGGTCGCGCACGCAGGCGCGCACCCGATAGCCGCGTTCGAGCAGCCGGCGCACTAC
>JBFISC010000044.1:0-18108 GCA_041608775.1 Pseudomonadales bacterium
TATCGAGTAGCCTGACATTAAGTAAAAATCTAATCCAAGTTACTGATTATTATGTGAAAAGTCCCACTCTGCACTGTGATGCAGTTCCTGTGATTTGCACGACTCGGCCTTTAGGATTTGCTCATAGGATGAATTGAGTTGTGATGGCGTTGATCGCCACCTGCATCTCCTGATGCGCGAACAGCACCGCACCAAGCATCTGGTCTTCGGTGAGCTCCTGGGCTTCCGACTCCACCATCAGAACCGCGTCTGCGGTTCCCGCGACCACCATCGACAGCTTCGACTCCATCAGATGGGAGTAGCTGGGGTTGATCATGTAGGTGCCGTCCCTGTAGCCGACCCGCGCCGCGCCGATGGGGCCGTCGAACGGAATGCCGGAGACGGCCAGGGCCGCGGATGCGCCGATCAGCGAGGCGATGTCCGGATCCTCGTTCTTGTCGGCCGACATCACGGTGCAGATTACCTGGATCTCGTTCATGAAGCCTTTGGGGAACAGCGGCCGCAGCGGCCGGTCGATGAGCCGCGATGTCAGGGTTTCCTTTTCGGACGGCCGTCCCTCACGTCGGAAGAAGCCGCCGGGGATCTTGCCCGCCGCGTAGGTCTTCTCCTGATAATTCACCGTGAGCGGAAAGAACGCCTGCCCCGGCCGGGCGTGCTTGACGCCGACCGCCGTACACAGGACCACGGTATTGCCCATGGTGACCAGTACGGCGCCGGTAGCCTGTTTGGCGATGCGCCCGGTCTCCAGGGTGACCTTCTGCTCACCAAACTGAAATTGTTTCGTTACTGGATTCAAACTTTATCCCTCCGTTTCCTTTTCCGTACGCCGCCCCACGGCGGCGCACACGTTAGCGGCGCAGTCCCAGCCGACCGATCAGCTCCGCGTATCGGTTGGCGTTCTTCCGCTTCAGGTAGTCGAGCAGTTTGCGCCGCTGGTTCACCATGCGGATCAGACCCCGCCGTGAGTGATGATCCTGCTTGTGCAAGCGGAAGTGCTCCTGCAGGGTGTTGATGTTGTGAGTCAGCAAGGCGATCTGGACCTCGGGAGATCCGGTGTCGCCGTCCTCCACCTGATACTCCTTGATGATCTCGGCTTTGGTTGCTGCGGAAAGTGCCATGGCTCTTTTCTCCAATATGCCTGATTGATTTGAAAGAACATCCGCGCATATTTGCAGATGCCCCTGCCTGCGGCTCGCTACGAGCCCGCGGCTCGCGACGAGCCGCCATTGACCACCAGCCGCCTCGGGGCGACCCGCCCGTCATCGAGAACCTCTCCCACACCGAGAAACCGGGTGGTGCCTTCATCGACCTGCTCGGACAGCCGCACCCAGCCCGTGCTCGGCGCGTGCGGAACGATCACCGGCTGGCCCTGACGCAGGTAGTAGGCGGTGTCGTTGTTCAGCTTCACCTCCGGCCAGTCGCCCACGGCGCTGTCCACCGGGAGCAGGAACCGGTCCAGCGACCCGTGCTGAAGCGCGGCTTCGAGTGTATCGAAGGTCACCAGATCCGCCTCCGTGTAGGGGCCGGCCGCCGTTCGCCGCAACGCCGTCACATGGGCGCCGCAACCGAGCTGCTCGCCGAGCTCCTGAGCGATCGTGCGCACGTAGGTGCCCTTGCTGCAGTGAATCGACAGCACCAGCTCCTCGCCTTCCAGAGACACCAGCTCGTTCGAAAAGATCCTGATGCGACGTGCCTCGCGCTCGATCTCGATACCTTGACGCGCCAGCTTGTACAGCGGCTGACCCTGGTGCTTCACCGCCGAGAACATCGACGGCACCTGATCGAGGTCACCACGGAAGAAGCGCAGCGCCTCTTCAACCCGCGCCGCATCGATGCCTGCAACGGGCCTCGTGTCGGTAACGGTGCCGTCGGCATCGCCACTGTCGGTGGCCACGCCGAGCTTGAGCGTGGCAAGGTATTTCTTGTCCGATGCGAGCAGATACTGCGAGAACTTGGTTGCCTCGCCGAAGCACAGCGGCAGCACGCCGGTGGCAAGCGGATCGAGGGCGCCGGTATGACCGACCTTGCGGGCATTGAACAACCGCTTCGCCTTCTGCACGGCATCGTTCGAGCTGAATCCCTGCGGCTTGTCCAGCACCAGGATGCCGCTGACGTCGCGCCCGCGACGCCGCCTACCCATTTTCTGTTCCGGCGTCGTCGTCTTCAGCCTCACCGCCCCGTCGGTCTGATTCCACCGCCTTCACGATCAAAGCCTCCAGCCGGGGGCCTTCCTCCATGAGGCGGTCGTAATGAATGCGCAGCCGCGGCGTGGTCCGCATGCTGTGGCGTTTCGCCAGCTCGGAGCGGAAAAACCCGGCCGCCTTGTTCAGAACTTCGATCAGCTCGGCGCGGGAAGCTTCAGTGTCCGCATCGAGCGATGACACGTAAACGTCGGCGTAGGATAGATCGCGGCTGACCTTGACTTCGTTCACGCTCACCATGCCGACACGCGGATCCCGCATCTCACGCTGGATGATCGCGGAGAGCTCGTCGCGGATGAAATCCGCGACCCGGAGATCACGACCGAACTCTGGCATGTCCCATCACAGCTCCCGGGCGACCTCTTTCGTATCGAACACCTCGATCTGGTCGCCGGGCCGAATGTCGTTGTAATTGCGCACCCCGATACCGCATTCCGTGCCGGCGCGAACCTCGTTCACGTCGTCCTTGAACCGACGCAGGGACTCCAGCGCGCCCTCGAAGATCACCACGTTGTCGCGGAGCACCCGGATCGGCTTGTTCCGGTGTACGGTGCCTTCGGTGACCATGCAGCCGGCCACCTGACCGAAGCGCGGCGAGCGGAACACGTCGCGGACTTCCGCCGTGCCGATGATTTCCTCCCGAACCTCGGGCGCCAGCATGCCGGTGAGTACCTGCTTAACGTCGTCGAGCAGCTCGTAGATGATGCTGTAATAGCGCAGCTCGATGCCCTCACGCTCGATGATGGTCTTCGCAGCGTTGTCGGCACGGACGTTGAAGCCGAATATCACCGCCCCGTAGGTGAGCGCCATGTTGGCATCGGTCTCGTTGATGCCGCCGACGCCGGAGCCGAGCACGTTGACCGCCACTTCTTCGTTGCCCATGTCGGTGAGCGCCTGGCTGATTGCTTCCAGGCTGCCGCGGACATCGGCCTTGAGCACCACCTTGAGCACGCGTTTCTCGCCCTCGCCCAGCCCGGCGAACATGTTCTCCATCTTCGCGGCCTGCTGCAGCTGCATGCGATGCTCGTGGCTCTTGTCGCGGCGGAACTGCGCCAGCTCCCGGGCCGTCTTCTCGTCCGTGGCTACCGAGAACTCGTCGCCGGCATCCGGGGTGCCGTTCAGACCCAGCACCTCGACCGGAACGGAAGGTCCCGCCTCCTTCACCTGCGCGCCGTGCTCGTCGAGCATGGCCCGCACCCGGCCGGTGCTTTCGCCGGCGATGATGATGTCACCCTGTTTCAGGGTGCCGTTCTGTACCAGCACGGTTGCCACCGGGCCACGGCCCCGATCCAGGCGCGACTCGATGACGACCCCACGGCCGGGAGCTTCCGGAACCGCCTTGAGCTCGAGTATCTCCGCCTGCAGCAGCACCGATTCGAGCAGCTGCTCTATGCCTTCGCCGGTGTGCGCCGACACCTTGACGAACTGGGTATCACCGCCCCACTCCTCCGGCACCACGTTCTTGGCCGCGAGCTCATTGGTCACCCGCTCCGGATCGGCACCTTCGAGGTCCATCTTGTTGATGGCCACCACGATGGGTACTCCGGCAGCCTGAGCATGCTGAATTGCCTCTTCGGTCTGCGGCATGACGCCATCGTCTGCGGCGACAACCAGGATCACGATGTCGGTCGACTGAGCGCCCCGGGCCCGCATGGCGGTGAACGCCGCGTGGCCGGGCGTGTCGATGAAGGTAATCCTGCCATTCGGGGTGTCGACGCCGTAAGCGCCGATGTGCTGGGTGATGCCGCCCGCCTCGCCGCTGGTGACCCGGGTCTTGCGGATGTAGTCGAGCAGAGACGTCTTGCCGTGGTCGACGTGGCCCATGACGGTAACCACCGGTGGCCGCGGATGCTGCTCGCCCTCGACGTCGAGCGATTTCTCCAGCGCCTGCTCGATCGCGTCCTCGTGAATGATCTTCGGGCGGTGCCCCATCTCCTCCACAACGATCACCGCGGTGTCCTGATCGACCGTCTGGTTGATCGTAGCCATCACGCCCATGCCCATGAGCGTCTTGATCACCTCGCCGGCCTTCACCGACATCCTGCTCGCCAGCTCTCCCACCGTGAGCACATCCGGAATTTCCACGTCCCGGGCGATGAAGTCGGTCGGCCGGAACTCGCCGCCGTGCTGGTCCAGCTTGAGCGGGCCCTGAGGCTGACGGCCCTTGCGGCGCCGCTCGCTCTTCAGCGACAGCTCGCGGCGACGACCGCGGCCGGGGAAATCCTCGCCCTTACGGTCGCGCTCCTTGCCGCGCCGGTGCTTGCCGGCCTTCTCGCTCGACTGGGCTTCCGCCTGAGCGGCCACCGCGGCTTCCACCACCTTGTCCGGTTGAGCCTTCGCCTTGGCTTCTTCCTCGGCCCGGCGCTCGGCTTCGAGCCGCTCGCGCTCCGCCTTGGCCGCCGCCTCGGCCTTGCGACGCTCATCGGCGGCCTTGCGTTCCTCGCTCTCGCGGCGGGTCTGCTCCGCAGCCGCCATGCGCGCGGACTCCTGCTCCCGGATGCGCTGCATCTCGATCTCAGCCTGACTGAGCCTTCGCTTCGGCGCCGCTGCCGCGGGCTCCCCTTCCGCCTCGGCCGGGACTTCCGGCTCGGCAGCAGCTTCGGGCTGCTCGACTGCGGGCGCTTCTGCCCTGGCCTCCGCCGGCTCCGGCGCGCTCTCGATCTCGGCCTCCGGCGCCTCGGCCACCTCGGCTGCGACCTCTTCGACTTCTGCTTCGGGTTCGGTCTCGGCCCGCTTGACGTAGGTACGCTTGCGCCGGACTTCCACGGTCACGGCGCGACCGGAACGTCCCTGGCCGGACTTGAGCGTGCCGACGGAGCGCCGCTTCAGCGTGATCTTCTTCGGTCCGGCTTCCGCAGAACCGTGGCTGCGCTTGAGAAACGTCAGCAGCGTCTGCTTTTCGTCCTCGGTCACGCTCTCGCCCTCACTGCTGTGGGGCAGGCCCGCCTCGTTCATCTGCTTCAGCAGTCGGTCCACGGGGGCGCCGACCGATTCTGCCAGTTGTTTTACGGTGACATCTGACATGCCGTATCCCCTAGACTCGTTATTCCTCATTCCTCGGCGTTCTCGAACCATGGCGCCCGGGCGGTCATGATCAGCTCAGCAGCCTTCGTTTCGTCCAGCTCGGTGGCGATCTCGAGCAGATCGGGCACCGCCAGCTCCGCCAGGTCTTCCATGGTCACGACGTCCTGGCTCGCCAGCAGGAAGGCCAGCCGGCGATCCATCCCTTCCATATTGAGAAGATCTTCGGCCGGCTCTTTCTCGCCGAGCAGCTCCTCGCTGGCAATGGCCTTGGTCAACAGGGCGTCCTTGGCCCGATTGCGCAGCTCGGTCACGATCTCCTCGTCGAAGCCCTCGATGCCCTTCATCTCCTCGACCGGGACATAGGCGATCTCCTCCAGCGTGGAGAAGCCCTCCTCAACCAGCACCGCGGCCACGTCCTCGTCGACCGACAGGGATTCCATGAAAACCGCCATCAGCTTGCCGGCTTCCTCCTCCTGCTTCGCGACCGCTTCTTCTTCGGTCATGATGTTCAGGGTCCACCCGGTGAGCTCGCTGGCCAGGCGCACGTTCTGACCGCCGCGGCCGATGGCCTGAGCCAGATTGTCCTCCGCCACCGCGATATCCATGGAACCGGTGTCCTCTTCGACGACGATGGACTCCACTTCCGCTGGCGCCATGGCGTTGATCACCAGCTGCGCCGGGTTCTCGTCCCAGAGCACGATGTCGATGCGCTCGCCGGCCAGCTCACCTGACACGGCCTGCACCCGGGAGCCGCGCATGCCCACACAAGCCCCCACAGGGTCTATCCGGCCGTCGTTGGTCCGCACCGCGATTTTCGCGCGGGAACCGGGGTCGCGGGCCGCGCCCCGGATCTCGATGATGTCCTCGGCGATCTCAGGCACCTCGATCTTGAACAGCTCGATCAGCATGCGGGGCGACGTGCGGGTCAGAATGAGCTGCGGCCCCCGGTTGTCCGGCCGGACCTCCAGCAGCAGCGCGCGCAGGCGATCGCCGATGCGGAAAGTCTCCCGGGGAATGAGGTGCTCCCGGGTGAGCAGCCCCTCGGCGTTGTTCCCGAGATCGACGATGATGTTGTCGCGCCCGAGCTTCTTGACCTGGCCACTGACGAGCTCGCCGACCCTCGGCATGTAGGCATCCACGACCTGGGCACGCTCAGCCTCGCGCACCTTCTGGACGATCACCTGCTTGGCCGTCTGCGCCGCGATGCGGCCGAATTCGACCGACTCCACCGGCTCTTCGATCACGTCCCCGAGCTGAGCGCCGGGGCGCCGTTCGCGAGCTTCCTCCACGGTCAGCTGCGCCGCCGGATTCCACTCGATCTCTTCCTCTCCTTCCTCGACTTCCTGCGCCGCCACCTCCTCGGGATCGGCCACGGCCCAGACGCGAAACGTCGAGTAGTCGCCGGTCTCGCGATCGATGGATACGCGGAACTCGGCGTCTTCGTCGTAGCGCTTCTTGGTCGCCATGGCGAGCGCTGCTTCGATCGCCCCGAAGATCACGTCTTTGGGAACGCCTTTTTCGTGAGAGACGGACTCCACGACCAACAGCACTTCTTTACTCATAGCTCCTTCGATCCTTCAATCGAACTGCGGTACCAGCCGCGCCCGATGGATGTTTTCCAGCGGCAGCACGAATTCCTCTTCGTCCGCTGCCGCGTCCCGGGGACGAACCACGACCTCGCCATCTTCCAGGCCCGCCAGCACGCCGACGATGTGCTTTCTCCCGTCCAGCGGGAAGTTCAAGCGCACGTCGATCACGGCCCCGACGTTGGCCTGGTACTGATCGGCCTTGAACAGTATGCGATCCATGCCAGGCGAAGAGACCTCGAGGGTGTAGCTCTCGGGCATCAGGTCCTCCACGTCCAGCAGGTCACTAACCTCGCGGCTGACCCGCTCGCAGTCGTCCACCGTGACGCCGTCGGGTGGGCGCTCGATGTAAACCCGCAGGCGCGAGTGCCTACCCTGGGACATGAGCTCCACACCCCACAGCTCACAGCCCAACGCTTGTACCGTTGGTGTGAGCAGGCTCTCGATCTGGTCCTCGCGCCTGTTCAATTCCGAATCAGCTGCTCCAGTTCCCGCGGCTCTGCCGCCGGGTGCCAGCCACCGCTTGTCGTCCACCGCAACTCACGGCCTGCGGCTCATACCGCCGAGAAAAAAAAATGGGCTCACGCCCATTTGTTTTCCGCTCGACGCCACCCGGTCATCCGGGCCCTTGCCGACGCGCGCAGGCGACCCACCGATACGAGGCGGCCACCTCAAGGATGCTTCGCAGGGTACTGGCCCTGGGCGGGGTTCGCCCGGACCGTCGCATGTCGGACCTGCCGTTAAAAAGCCCCTGCACGGGGCTCTTCGAATCCTTTGGTAGCGGGGGCAGGATTTGAACCTACGACCTTCGGGTTATGAGCCCGACGAGCTACCAGACTGCTCCACCCCGCATCAGCGAGCGCGAATTATAGGGACTAGCGACGGTGGGATGCAACCGAATGCGTGCTTCGTACGCAGCCGTCTGCGCAGCACCTCCGGCTGGCGCTCGGCGGATGCGAGGTGATGGTGCCGAAGAGAGGACTCGAACCTCCACGGGCTTTCGCCCACTACCCCCTCAAGGTAGCGTGTCTACCAATTTCACCACTTCGGCGATGCCTGCGACGCTCGGCGGACCGGTCCCGGGCCTCAAACGTCGGGGATGTCGGAATCTACACCCTCAGGCTCCGGAGTCAACCGTTCCGGCGCCGGCGTCGTCCCGGGGCCGGCGGGATCGGGCGCCACCGGGGCCTCGTCTTCCACCCGGGGTATGCCCAGCTCGTCCAGAGCAGCAGCCCGTTCCTTGGCCGTGTATGCCAGACCAAACGCGATCAGAAAGAAGCCGACGGCCAGCCACACGGTGAGCTTGGTGAGGAAGGACGCCGAGCCGGCGCTGCCGAACACCGTGTTCGCGCCACCACTGCCGAATGCGGCGCCCACGTCAGCCCCTTTGCCGTGCTGCATCAGCACCAGCACGGCAAGCGCAACGGCATCTGCTACCAGCAGCACCAGCAGGACCGTTTCCACCGTTGCGATATTCACCTGCAGTCTCCCAACTCGTTACCTGCGCCGATCAGACCCTGCCGCGGCGATGGCGCGAAGATCCTCAGCCTTGAGCGACGCGCCGCCAACCAGCGCACCGTCGATGTCCCCCTGCCGGAGCAGCGCGGAGGCGTTCTCCGGCTTGACGCTGCCGCCGTAGAGGATCCGCATTTCTGCCGCTACGCGAGCACCGCACAGCTCGGCGATTCGACCACGCACCGCCTGGTGCATGTCCTGCGCCTGCTGCGGGGTCGCCGTGCGGCCAGTGCCGATGGCCCAAACCGGCTCGTAGGCGACCAGGGACGCCGCCAGCGCATCCTGCCCCGCCGCCTCGGCCACGCTGCGGATCTGCCGATCCACCACCGCCTCGGCGGAACCCGCATCGCGTTCCGCAAGGGTCTCACCGACGCAGAGAATGGGGGTCAGGCCCGCCCGCAGCGCCGCGGCCAGCTTTGCCGCGACGACGTCGTCCGTCTCGCCGAACAGCGCCCGCCGCTCGGAGTGGCCCACCAGGGCCCATGTCGCGCCCAGGTCTCGCGCCATCTCTGCCGCCAGCTCACCGGTAAACGCGCCGCTGGGCTCCGCGTGCACGTTCTGAACGCCCAGCTCCACAGCCGACCCGGCGAGCGCAGCGGCCAACTCCCGGACGTAGGGCGCCGGGGGGAGCAGCACCATGGCGACCTGCTCGGGCAATGGCACCCGGCGCAACTCCGCCGCGTACGCCGCGGCGAACGCCGAGTCACCGTGCATCTTCCAGTTTCCGGCAATCAGGCACTGACGCATTCTCGGGGCCCGCTCGGAAAAGGCGCGCAATGGTACCGGCTGGAGGCGGCGCGTACAACGCCGCAGATCTCCGCACCCGAGGGCGCGGGGCAGCATTCAGCCGGCGCGGACCACCTCGGCGAGTTCCTCGGCAATGGCCTCGACCTCGACCGGATCCTCCCCCTCCACCATCACCCGGATCACCGGCTCCGTTCCGGAGGGCCTGATCAGCACCCGACCGCGGCCGTTCAGGCGCTGGTCCATGGCCGACACGGCCCTCGCCACACCGGGGCAGGCCGCGCGCTCCCGGGGATCGCCGACCGCCACGTTGATCATGGTCTGGGGCAGCTTGACCATACCCCGCTTCAGGTCCCCCAGGCTGCGCTGCTGTTCCACCATCGGCTGCATCACCTGAAGCGCCGCCACGATGGCGTCCCCTGTCGTGGTCAGATCCAGGCACAGCAGATGCCCCGAGGTCTCGCCGCCGAGCTGCCAGCCCCGCTCACGCATCGTCTCGAGGACGTAGCGGTCCCCGACCTTGGCGCGACAGAACGGGATACCGAGCCCGGCGAACGCCCGCTCTAGGCCGAAGTTGGACATGACCGTCCCCACGACGCCACCACCCAGAGTGCCCTGCCGGGCCCGATGCTCGGCAATGATCAGCAGCAGCTCGTCGCCGTCCACCACTTCTCCAGCGGCATCGACCATGACCACCCGGTCCCCGTCACCATCGAAAGCGATGCCGACGTCGGCGCCCAGCTCGCGCACCTTGTCGACCAGGGCACCCGGGGCCGTGGACCCGCAGCCGTCATTGATGTTGCGACCGTTGGGCGACGCGCCGAGCACGTGGATGTCCGCGCCGAGCTCTTCGAACACACCCGGCGCCACGTGGTAGGTGGCGCCGTGAGCGCAATCGAGCACCACCTTCAGGCCGCGCAGACGGAAACCCCGGTTGACGGTCGCCTTGCAGAACTCGATGTACCGGCCCGCCGCATCATCAATGCGCGTTGCCTTGCCCAGGCGGTCCGAATCCACACAGAGCATCTCGCTTTCGAGCTGGGCTTCTATTTCCAGCTCCACGGCGTCGGCCAGCTTGTTGCCCTGATGATCGAAGAACTTGATGCCGTTGTCATAGTAGAGATTGTGCGAAGCACTGATCACGATGCCCGCGTCTGCCCGCAGGGTGCGGGTGAGATAGGCAACCGCCGGGGTGGGCATGGGACCGAGGAGGCTGACGTTGGCTCCCGCCGAGACCAGCCCGGATTCCAGCACCGATTCCAGCATGTATCCGGAGATGCGGGTGTCCTTACCGATGAGCACGTGACTCTCGCCGTGGCTGGCAAACACCTTTCCCACCGCCCAGCCGAGGCGCAGGCAGAACTCCGGAGTAATGGGGTCATGACCGACCCGACCACGGATACCGTCGGTTCCGAAGTACTTTCTTTTCAAGCCGAACCCCCTCGCTGGACAGTCATGCTTCGCGCAGCGCGGCCAGCATGGCCAGCGCGTCCGCCGTCTCGGCCACATCGTGCACGCGCACGAGATCGGCGCCCCGCTGCACGGCCAGCAACGCGGCCGCGGCGCTGCCCACCGCCCGGCGATCCACGTCCCGCCCGGTGATGGTACCGATCATGCGCTTGCGCGACATCCCCACCAGCAACGGCAGATCATCAACCCGCAGCGCCTGCAGATTCTTCAACAGCACGAGATTATGTGCCAGCGTCTTGCCGAACCCGAACCCCGGATCCAGCAGCAGGCGCCGATCCGAGATCCCGGACTGACGGCACGCCGCCACCCGATCGGCGAGGAACGCCCGGACCTCAGCCACTACGTCGCGGTAGTGAGGGGCATCCTGCATGCTCCGCGGCTCACCCTGCATGTGCATCAGGCAGTAGCCGGCGTCACTGGCCGCCAGCAACGCGAGCATCTCTGGATCGCGGCCTCCACGGACGTCGTTGATCAGGTGCGCGCCGGCTGCCAGCGCCCGCGCGGCCACGCCTGGCTTGCTGGTATCCACGGAGACGACCGCGCCGAGCTCCAGCAGGCGCTCGACCACGGGCAGCACCCGCCGGGTCTCCTCCTGCTCGGACACGCCGGACGCGCCGGGACGGGTGGACTCGCCGCCGACATCGAGGATGACGGCGCCCTGCTCCAGCATGCCTGCCGCGACATCGGCAATCCGGGACAGATCGGGCGCTGCGGACAGGAACCGGCCGCCGTCGGAGAAGGAATCGGGGGTGACGTTGATCACCCCCATGATGGCGGGATAGGAGAGATCGACCCAACGAGCGCCGCATTGCAGCGCCCTGGACTGCCCATTCACCGGATTACGGCGCGGGGCGGCGGGTCAGTGCTCTTCGGCCGGTCCGCCGATGGGCGACTCACCGGTCCCGGGCCGCGACTCCGGCTTGCCCTGACCGCTCGAGGCCGGTGGGGGCGGGATGTCTCCCGGGGCACGTGGCTTGGCACCGGCCATGATGTCGTCGATCTGCTCAGCGGTGATCGTCTCGTATTCGATCAGCGCCTCCGCCATCGAGTGCAGCTTGTCCTCGTTTTCTTCGAGCAATCGCTTGGCCGTGGTATAGCAGTCGTCGATCACGCGCCGCACTTCCTCGTCGATGACCCGCGCGGTGTCGTCCGAGAACTGCTTCGGCCGCACGCCGCCGGACATGCCGAGGAACGGCTCGCCGTCGTCTTCGCCGTACTGAATCGGGCCGAGCTTCTCCGACAGGCCCCACTTGGTCACCATGCTCCGGGCCAGATGGGTCGCCCGTTCGATGTCGTTGGAAGCGCCGGTGGTCACGTACTCGGGCCCCAGGATCATCTCCTCGGCGATACGCCCGCCGAACAGACTGCAGATCTGACTGCGAATGGTCTGGCGGCTGAAGCTGTAGCGGTCCTCCTCCGGCAGAAACATGGTCACGCCGAGGGCCCGGCCACGCGGGATGATGGTGACCTTGTAGACCGGGTCGTGATCCGGCACCAGCCGGCCGACGATGGCATGACCGGCCTCGTGGTACGCGGTGTTCCGTTTCTCCTTCTCGGACATCACCATGGATTTGCGCTCGGCGCCCATCATGATCTTGTCCTTGGCCTTGTCGAACTGCTCCATTTCAACCAGCCGTTTCCCACCGCGGGCCGCGAACAGGGCCGCCTCGTTCACCAGGTTGGCCAGATCGGCGCCGGAGAAGCCGGGCGTCCCCCGGGCGATGATCGCCGGGTCCACGTCCTCGGAGAGGGGCACCTTGCGCATGTGCACCTTGAGGATCTGCTCGCGGCCGCGGATGTCCGGCAGCCCCACCACCACCTGGCGGTCGAAACGGCCCGGCCGCAGCAGCGCCGGGTCCAGCACGTCGGGGCGGTTGGTCGCGGCAATCACGATGATGCCGTCGTTGGGCTCGAACCCGTCCATCTCTACCAGCAGCTGATTCAGGGTCTGCTCGCGCTCGTCGTGGCCGCCGCCCAGGCCGGCGCCGCGATGGCGGCCGACGGCGTCGATCTCGTCGATGAAGATGATGCACGGCGCCTGCTTCTTCGCCTGCTCGAACATGTCCCGCACCCGGGAGGCGCCCACGCCGACGAACATCTCGACGAAGTCGGAGCCGGAGATGGAGAAGAACGGCACCTTGGCTTCGCCGGCAATGGCCTTGGCCAGCAGCGTCTTACCGGTGCCCGGCTGACCCACCATGAGAATTCCGCGCGGTATGCGCCCGCCGAGGCGCTGGAACTTGCCCGGATCGCGCAGGAACTCCACCAGCTCCTGCACGTCTTCCTTGGCCTCGTCCACCCCCGCCACGTCGGCGAAGGTCGTTTTGATCTGATCTTCCGAGAGCAGCCGGGCTTTGCTCTTGCCGAACGCCATGGGCCCGCCGCGGCCTCCGCCGCCGCCCTGCATCTGGCGCATGAACAGCATGAATACGGCGATGATGATGAGGATCGGGAAGCTCGCGATGAGCAGCTGGGCCCAGATGCTCTGCTGCTCAGGCAGCTTGCCCACGATCTCGACGTTGTGGTTGTAAAGGTCATCCAAGAGCTTCTGGTCGTTCAGACCTGGACGAACGACCTGGAACTCCTCACCCGAGCGCGTGGTGCCGCGGATCAGCCGGTCTTCGACCGTGACCTGGCGAATCTCATCGTTGCGCACCTGCGCGATGAAGTCGGAGTAGCTCAGCGCCTGGGGCTCCGGCTTGACGTTGAAGTTGTTGAACACCGTCAGCAGCACGGCCGCGATGATCAGCCAGAGCAGCAGATTTTTTCCCATATCAGACAAGGATTTATCCTCTTGCATCGACGCCCGCGAAACAGCCTGTGCGGGCCTCTCGAACCGTTTGTAGCCTACACCAGGTCTGCAATGCGTGAAACTGGAGCCCGTCACGCCCGCTACGGACCGCGGATCGGCTTGCGGCCTCAGGACCCCGGCTGAAACGCCTGAGCCACCGCGTAGAGCTCACGGGAACCGGCGCGGGACGCGGCGGGCTTCGTCAACCGAACTTTGGCAAATAATTTGCGTAAACCCGCTATCCACGCATCCACGCCTTCACCCTGGAACAATTTGACCACCAGGGTCCCGCCGGGGTTCAGCCAGCGCTCGGCCGCTTCCTGCGCCAGCTCCGCGAGGTACATCGCCCGAGCTTGATCCGTGCTGCGGTTACCGCTCATGTTGGGGGCCATGTCCGAAACCACAAGGTCGACGCCGCGCTCGTCGAGCAACTCAGCCAGGCGGGCGTCCACGGCAGGGTCGCCGTAGGCAGCCTCGATGACCACCGTATCTGCGCCTGCGCTGATCGGCCTGGGATCGCAGGCGACCAGCAGACCGCCGCCGAGCCGCGTTTCCAGGTAGCGGGTCCAGCCACCAGGGGCAGCGCCCAGCTCCAGGACCCGCATGCCCGGGCGGATCAGACGGAACCTCCGATCGAGCTGCTCGAGCTTGAAGTGGGCCCTGGACACCTGGCCCTCGCTGGCGGCCCGGCGGGCGAAGGGATCCCGGCGCTGACGCGACAGCCAGCGCTGGCTGGACTTGCTGCGCTTAGCCATGGCAGCCGCCGAAGGCGGGCGACGCCGTCAGAAGCGGCCGGGTAGAATGCCCGCCATGTCGGAAGCCACGCCACTCGATCGCGAGACCCGCCGCGCGCTGAAGCAGATCGCCCATCATCTCGAGGCGGTGGTGCTGGTCGGCGAGCAGGGGGTGAGCGACGCCGTCGTTGCCGAAACCGACCGGGCGCTCGACGATCACGAGCTGATCAAGGTACGTATCCACGCCTCGGATCGCCACGCCCGTAAGGCGCTGGCCGAGGCATTGGCGACGGCGTGCGGCGCCGCCGTGGTGCAGAGCATCGGCAAGGTTACGGTCCTGTTCCGGCGCAATCCGGAGCCCAACCCGAAGCTGTCGAACCTGGTCCGCTTCTCCCTGGGCTGAAGGCTCGGCTGAAGGCTCGGCTGAAGGCTCGGCTGAACCCCGGGCAGACCGCGCAGCGGACAGCGCACCGCTAGAGGTGCTCGACGCGGTCGATCTCGTACTCGACATCGCCCTTCGGCGTCTTCACCACCACCACGTCACCCTCGGACTTGCCGATCAGAGCCCGGGCGATCGGCGACATCACCGACAGCTTGTTGGACTTCAGGTCCGCCTCGTCCTCGCCGACGATCTTGTACCGGACCTCGGCGTCGGATTCGGTGTCGATCAGCGATACCGTGACTCCGAAGATCACCTTGCCGGCGGGCGGGATCTTGGCCACGTCGATGACCTGGGCGTCCGCCAGCTTGCCTTCGATCTCCTGAATCCGGCCCTCGTTGAAGCTCTGCTGCTCGCGGGCGGCGTGATACTCGGCATTTTCCTTGAGATCGCCATGCTCGCGCGCTTCGGCGATAGCCTTGGTGATCTGCGGGCGTAGCTCGAACTTGCGCCGGCTCAGCTCTTCGCGCAACGCCTGCGCACCTTCCAACGTCATCGGAACTGGCATGAGACGCTCATGACTCCTGCTTGGTGTTGCTGGTCGACCGCCCCCGGCGGGGACGGTCAGGACGTCGCTTGCTGATACAGGTCCTGGAGACGCCGTACCTTGACTTCGTGATGCTCGCGGGAGTAACGGATGGCAATGGCAAACGCCTCGCCACCCGCCAGAGTCGTGGTGTAACACACTTTATTCTGCAGTGCGAGCCGGCGGATCATGGCGGAATCGCGAATCGACTGATGGCCCTCGGTGGTGTTGATGATCAGGTCGATCTGCTCGTTCTTGAGCAAATCGATCACGTGGGGCCGGCCCTGAGCCACCTTGTTGATCACCTGACATTCGATGCCGGCCTCGATCAGACCGCGCGCGGTGCCCCGGGTCGCTACCAGACGGAACCCCAGAGACGCCAGATCGGCGCCGAGCCTGACCGCTCCCGCCTTGTCGGATTCCTTGACCGACAGAAACACACGCCCGCTCTGAGGCAGGATCACGCCGGCACCGAGGCTGGCCTTGGCGAACGCCTCGCCGAAGCTGTCCCCCACGCCCATGACTTCCCCCGTGGACTTCATCTCCGGCCCCAGGATCGGATCCACCCCGGGGAACTTGGCGAACGGGAACACCGATTCCTTGACATTGACGTGGCCGGGGATGATCTCGCGGGTGAACCCCTGATCCGCCAGGCTCACCCCGGTCATGCAGCGCGCGGCGACCTTAGCCAGGGAAACACCGATACTCTTGGAGACGAACGGCACGGTACGCGAGGCCCGCGGGTTCACCTCGAGCACGTACACCTCGTCGTCCTGGACCGCGGGCTGAACGTTCATCAGCCCCACCACGCCGAGCTCCAGCGCCATCGCCCTGACCTGGTCGCGGATCTGATCCTGCAGCGCGGCCGACAGCTGATAGGGGGGCAGCGAGCAGGCGGAGTCGCCGGAGTGCACGCCGGCCTGCTCGATGTGCTGCATGATGGCGCCGATGACCACGTCGCGGCCGTCGCTGACCGCATCCACGTCCATCTCGGTGGCCTGATCGAGGAAGCAGTCGAGCAGGACCGGCGAGCGGTTGGACACCACCACCGCGTCACGCAGATAGCGCTTCAGCTCGGTCTCGTCGTAAACGATCTCCATGGCCCGACCGCCGAGCACGTAGGAGGGCCGCACCACGATCGGATAGCCGATCTCGCGCGCGCCGGCAATGCCCGTGGCCTCGTCGGTGGCGGTGCGGTTGCTCGGTTGCCTCAACCCCAGCGTGTGGATCAGCTGCTGGAACCGCTCACGGTCCTCCGCCCGGTCGATGGCGTCGGGGCTGGTCCCGATGATCGGCACCCCTTCCCGCTCGAGCTGCTCCACCAGCTTCAGCGGCGTCTGACCACCGAACTGCACGATCACCCCATCGGGTTTCTCCACCTCGACGATCGCCAGCACGTCCTCCAGGGTCACCGGCTCGAAGTAGAGCCGGTCCGAGGTGTCGTAGTCGGTGGAAACGGTCTCCGGATTGCAGTTGACCATGATGGTCTCGTAGCCATCCTCGCGCAGCGCCAGCGCCGCGTGCACGCAGCAGTAATCGAACTCGATACCCTGGCCGATGCGGTTCGGCCCGCCGCCGAGCACCATGATCTTCCTGCGGTCGCTGGGGAGCGCTTCGCACTCCTCCTCGTAGGTCGAGTAGAGGTAGGCCGTGGCCGCGGGGAACTCCGCCGCGCAGGTATCCACCCGCCGGTACACGGGGCGCACGTCGAGGGCCAGCCGATGGGCCCGCACCTCGTCTTCCCAGCAGCCGAGCAGCTCCGCAAGGCGCGCGTCCGAGAAGCCCTTGCGCTTGAGGCCGTACATCCGCCCCGCGTCCAGGTCCGTCAGGCTGGCGCCGGCCAGGTTTCGTTCCGTGGTCACCAGGTCTTCGATCTCGGCGAGAAACCAGGGATCGATGCGCGACAGCTCGTAGATCTCCTCCACGGACATGCCGAATCGGATCGCGTCAGCCAGGTAGCGGATCCTGTCCGCACCGGGCACGCTCAGCTCCCGCTGGAAGGTTTCCCGGGCCGCGTCGCCATCGCCTTCGAGCGCCTCGGCGGGCACCACCGGATCGAGCCCGTTCATGCCCGTCTCCAGCCCCCGCAGCGCCTTCTGCAGGGATTCCTGGAAAGTGCGGCCAATGGCCATGACCTCGCCCACGGACTTCATCTGCGTGGTCAGCCGGGCATCGGCCAGGGCGAATTTCTCGAAGGTGAACCGGGGAATCTTGGTGACGACGTAGTCGATGGAGGGCTCGAATGAGGCGGGCGTGACGCCGGTGATGTCGTTAGTGAGCTCGTCCAGCGTGTAGCCAACGGCTAGCTTCGCGGCCACCTTGGCGATGGGAAACCCGGTGGCCTTGGACGCCAGCGCGGAGGATCGCGAAACCCGCGGGTTCATCTCGATGACCACCATGCGGCCATCTTCGGGGTTGATCGCGAACTGCACGTTCGAGCCGCCGGTCTCCACGCCGATCTCCCGCAGCACCGCGAGGGACGCGTTGCGGAGGATCTGATACTCCTTGTCGGTCAGCGTCTGCGCCGGCGCGACGGTGATGCTGTCGCCCGTGTGCACACCCATGGGGTCGAGGTTCTCGATGGAGCAGACGATGATGCAGTTGTCGCGCTTGTCGCGGACCACCTCCATCTCATACTCCTTCCAGCCGAGCAGCGACTCGTCGATGAGCAGCTCGTTGGTGGGCGACAGGTCCAGGCCCCGGGCGCAGATCTCCTCGTACTCCTCCTGGTTGTAGGCAATGCCGCCGCCGCTGCCGCCGAGGGTGAAGGACGGGCGGATGATGCACGGATAGCCGAGCTGGCTCTGAACCTGCAGCGCCTCTTCCATGCTGTGGGCAATGGCCGAGCGCGGACAAGCCAGGCCGATGCGCTTCATGGCCCGGTCGAAACGCTCCCGGTCTTCGGCCTTGTCGATGGCGTCCTGGCTGGCACCGATGAGCTCGACGCCATACTTCTCCAGCACCCCCTCCCGCACCAGGTCCAGGGCGCAGTTGAGCGCCGTCTGCCCGCCCATGGTGGGCAGCAGGGCGTCCGGGCGCTCGCGCTCGATGATGCTGGCCACCGTCTGCCAGTTCACA
>JBFISC010000045.1:0-17918 GCA_041608775.1 Pseudomonadales bacterium
CCCGCTGGAGGTACTGGAGCGCTGCGGGGAGCCCGAGTTCGAATTCGGCTGGACCGACTACCGCTACCCGGGCCTGTTCGTCCGGGTCGATCAGTGGACCTACCATCTCGGCGCAAACCAGTTCCGCCGTGAGCTCACCTTCGAGAACGGACGTCTGCTCCGGATCGAGACCCGACCGAAGCCGCGCCGCAGCCTGACGGCATCCCGCTCGCCGTTCTGAACGCTATCGAAGCGCTTCCTGAAGCTCCACCAGGCTCTGCTGGCTCACCTCGATAAGGCCCCGCCTGGGCCGATCCAGATCGATGATGACGGCGACCAGCAGCACGATCAGCCCCACCAGGATGTAGGTGGCGTAGGAAGGACGGTGACGGCCGATGCCGCACGCATAGCCGACGATGCTGCCGATCATGAGGAACGTTCCGTACAGCAGCAGCAGTACGAGCTCCGGAACGTGCCGGTTCAATGCCGCGTCGCGACGGCCGTACGCATCGATCAGCTCGTTCACGGCCTGAACGAACAGACCGGTCCGGACCGGGTTGGCGTCGGCGTTCACGGCCCGCACGACGACCGCCCACAGCGCCTCGAGGGTCTGATTGCCGGCGTCCAGCAATTCCTGCCGCGAAGCGGTTTCGGTAAGCGCGTAACGCCCCGCTCGTACCCGGAGATCCAGATATTCGCGCAGCAGTTGCCGCGCTTCCTCGCGTTCCCCGTCGCCCAGCAGCGCCGTCCTGAGGTACGCGGTGCCGATGGCGTTGCTCTCCTCGACGACGGCTTCACTGCGGCTGTCGAAGCGCTGCAGCGACAGGGAAAACGTGAAGCCGATCAGCAGCGCGAGCACCCCGAGCAGAGATGCCTGCACGGCATTGATGTGCGCGACGCCGGACTCATTGACATCGGCCTGGGCCCAACGACCGAGCCGGTAGCCGATCTCGATGGCAACCGCCATGGAAACCATCAGCACCGCGGCGATCAGGGTGCTGCTGAGGTCGTACATGAACTCGTCCACGACCCGCTAGCCCACCGCGACCCGGGCGTTGCGGAACAGCCGCAACCACGGCCCGTCCTGCCCCCAGGAGGGATCGCGCCAGGCGTTCGCCACGGACCGGAACACCCGTTCCGGATGAGGCATCATCACCAGCACGCGACCGCCGGCTGCCGTCAGGCCGGCAAGCCCGCGAGGCGCGCCGTTGGGATTTGCCGGATAGCGTTCGGTCACCCGATGGTCGCCATCCACGTACTGCAGACATACCTGGTGCGCGGCGCTATCCCAGAACTCCGCCGCGCGATCCGGGCTCGCGAACTCGGCGCGTCCCTCTCCATGGGCGACCGCGATCGGCAGCACGCTCCCGCTCATCCCGACCAGCCACGGCGACTCCGCATTCGTGATTCGGACCAGCGTGGTCCGGCCTTCGAACTGCTCGGAGCGGTTACGAACGAACCGTGGCCACAGCCCGGCCTCCGGAATCAGCGAGCTCATGGTCGACATCATCTGGCAGCCATTGCAGACGCCGAGCGCGAGCCGGTCGTTCTCGAAGAATCGGGCGAACTGCTCACGGACCTGCTCATGGTAGATCACGCTGTTGGCCCAGCCGCCACCACCGCCGAGCACGTCTCCGTAGGAGAACCCGCCGCAGGCGGCGAGCACGGGGAAGTCATCCAGCGATGCCGAGCCGGTGAGGAGATCGCTCATGTGCACGTCGAAGGGCTCGAAGCCCGCCCGCTCGAAGGCAGCCGCCATCTCGATCTGGCCGTTCACGCCCTGCTCCCGCAGCACGGCGATCCGCGGCCGCGAGCGCTTGAGGTAAGGCGCCGCCACGTCCTCGGCGGGATCGTAGCTCAAGGCGCAGGACAGCGCGGCCGCCGGGGAGTCGATGGCCTGGTGCTCCTCGTCGGCGCAGGCCGGGTCGTCGCGCAGCCGCTGCATGCGGTAGCTGGTCTCCGCCCACAGGCGCTGCAGCGCGGCCCGCTCCGACTCGAACAGCGTCCTCTCGCCCCGGCGGATCAGCACGGTCCCGTCTTCCCGCGGGGCCCCGATGTCGCTGACCCTCAGATCACCGAACGCAGCGCGGACGGCGCTCACATCCGCAGCGCGCACCTGCAGCACGGCGCCCAGCTCCTCGGCGAACAGCGCCGGCAAAGGCTCGCCGAGCGCCGCCACGTCGAGGTCCAGCCCGCAGCGACCGGCAAACGCCATCTCCGCCACGCAGGCGAGCAGACCGCCGTCGGAGCGATCGTGATAGGCGAGCAACCGGCCATCCCGATTCAACGTCTGCACGGTCTCGAAGAACCGCACCAGCAGGGCCGGATCGTCCAGGTCCGGGACGCGGTCACCCAGCTGGCCGAAACACTGGGCCAGAGCGCTGCCCCCGAGGCGGTTGCGTCCGCGGCCCAGATCCACCAGCAACAGCCGGGTGTCGCCGGCATCGCGGCGCAGCTCCGGAGTCAGGGTCCGGGCGGCGTCCGCCACCGGGGCAAAGGCGGACACGATCAGGGTCAATGGCGCCGCGACTTCGCGATCGTCCCAACCGGTGCGCATGGACAGGCTGTCCTTGCCGACCGGCACCGCGATTCCCAGCGCCGGGCAGAGCTCCATGCCCACCGCGCGGACGGCGTCGAACAGCGCCTGCTCGTCGGCGTCGTCCGCGCCGATAGCGGCCATCCAGTTCGCTGACAGGACGGTGCGGCCCAGCTCCGGCACATCGGCGGCGCACAGGTTGGTGAGCGCCTCGGCCACCGCCATGCGCGCGGACGCGGCGGGATCGATCAGCGCGAGCGGCGGTCGCTCGCCCATGGCGAAGGCTTCGCCCCGGGTCGTTCTGTGGCCAGCCAGAGTCACCGCAACGTCGGCGACCGGGACCTGCCATGGACCCACCATCTGCTCCCGGGCCACGAGACCGGTGATGCTGCGGTCGCCGATGGTGACCAGAAACTGCTTGCTGGCCACCGCTGGAAAGCGCAGCACCCGGGAGGCTGCTTCGTCGAGGGACACCCCGTCGAGGTCCAGACCTGCCCGAGCCACGGGCCGGCGCTTGAAGCTCCGTTCCATGCGCGGCGGCTTGCCGAACAGGACCGACAGCGGCAGATCGACCGGAGCGTTCCCGAAGTTGCGATCGGCCACCTCCAGATGAGCGGCCGCCGTAGCCTCTCCCACCACCGCGTAAGGACAGCGTTCCCGCTCGCACAGCGTAGCGAAGCGGCCGAGCTGCGCGGGCGGGATGCCGAGCACGTAGCGTTCCTGGGCCTCGTTGCACCAGATCTCCAGGGGCGCCATGCCCGGATCGGCACTCGGCACGTCGCGCAGCTCGAAGCGACCGCCTGCCCCCCCGTCCTTAACCAGCTCCGGAAGGGCGTTGGAAAGGCCGCCGGCGCCCACGTCGTGAATAAGCTGAATCGGGTTGGCATCGCCCAGCGCACAGCAGGCGTCGATCACTTCCTGGCAGCGGCGCTCCATCTCCGCGTTATCGCGCTGGACCGAGGCGAAGTCCAGATCGGAATCGCTCTCGCCGGAGGACACGCTGGAGGCCGCGCCGCCACCGAGCCCGATCAGCATGGCGGGCCCGCCCAGCACCACCAGCAGGGTGCCCGGAGCAAACGCCGTCGCAGTGACGTGCTCTTCGCGGACGCTGCCGACGCCGCCCGCGATCATAACCGGCTTGTGATAACCGCGAACGCGGTCGGGAACGTCCGGGTCGGCCTGCTCGAATGTGCGGAAGTAGCCGGTAAGCGCCGGCCTCCCGTACTCGTTGTTGTAGGAGGCCGCACCGATGGGCCCTTCCAGCATGATGTCCAGCGCGGAGGCGATCCGATCCGGCCTGCCGGTGGCGAGCTCCCAGGGCTGCTCATAGCCGGGCAGCTGGAGGTGGGAGGTGGTGAAGCCGCAGAGGCCGGCCTTCGGCTTGGACCCGCGGCCAACCGCGCCTTCGTCGCGGATCTCGCCTCCCGACCCCGTCGCCGCGCCGGGATAGGGGGCAATCGCCGTAGGGTGGTTGTGGGTTTCCACCTTCATCAGAATGTGGGAGTCAGCTTCCTCGTAGCCGTAGCGGTGGGTGTCCGGATCCAGACCGAGTCTGGCAACCCGGTGACCTTCGATCACGGCAGCGTTGTCCGCGTACGCCGAGAGAATTCCCTGCCCGTTGATCTGCCGGAAGGTGTTCTTGATCATCTCGAACAGCGATTGCTGCTGCCGTTCTCCGTCCACGAACCAGGTCGCGTTGAAGATCTTGTGGCGGCAGTGCTCCGAGTTCGCCTGGGCGAACATCATGAGCTCCACGTCGGTGGGGTCTCGCTCGAGCTGCCGATAGGAATCCAGCAGGTAGTCGACCTCGTCTTCGGAGAGCGCCAGCCCGAGCGATCGATTGGCAGCGATCAGCGCGTCACGGCCGTCCGCCAGCAGCGGGACGGTTGCCAGCGGCTTTGGCTCGGCGTCCTGAAACACCGTGGCCAGCTGATCCTCCTCGACCAGCCGCTCGGTCATGCGATCGAACAGCAGCGTCAGGTCGGCTCCATCGAGCCGGTCGCTACCCAGATACCAGCGAACGCCGCGCTCCACCCGAACGACGCTGGTGAGATCACAGATCCGGAAGATGTCGGTGGCCTTACTCGACCAGGGCGAAATGGTGCCCTGGCGCGGCACCACGGTGGCCACGTGATCCCCCGCCTTTTCCGGCCGCCCGGCGCGCGGGCCGTAGTCCAGCAGCCGCTCGCAGCGTGCGAGCTCCTCACCATCCAGCGATCCGTCCACGTTCAGCAGATGGACGTACTCCGCGTATAGCGGGCCGTCACCCGGGCCCAGCTGGGCGCGCAGCTTGTCGAGGCGGAAGCGGGACAAGGCCGGCGGCCCCTTCAACAACACGAGATTGGTCATGGTTTCCTTTTGCTGTCCGCCTCAGCCGCCGTGGCATCACGCTCACCGCGCCGGGATGCGAAGAACGCCCTGACCAACGCCGCGGATTCGTCGGCGAGCACGCCACCCATCACGGCCACGCGGTGATTGAGACCCGGATTGTCGAGCACCGCGGCGGTGCTGACCACCGCACCCGCCCTGGGCTCGGTGCAGCCGAACACGAGGGTGGCCACACGGGCGTGCACCAGCGCGCCCGCGCACATGGTGCAGGGCTCCACGGTGACATAGAGGATGGCGCCCGGCATCCGATAGTTACCGAGCTTCCGCGCGGCCGCACGCAACGCGAGCACCTCGGCATGGGCGGTCGGATCCGTCGCCGCCACCGGCCGGTTTCCCGACTCGCCGATGACCTCGCCATCGAGCACCACCACTGCGCCCACCGGCACTTCACCTGACGCCGCCGACGCCCGGGCCAGTCCCAGGGCACGCCGCATCCAGCGCTCGTGCTCGCTCGATGCGGCAGCGGTCGTCACCGGTTCACTCCCACTCGATGGTCGCGGGCGGCTTGCTCGACACGTCGTACACCACCCGGGACACCCCCTCGATCTCATTGATGATCCGGTTCGACACGGTCTCGATGAGATCGTAGGGCCGGTGCGCCCAGCGGGCCGTCATGAAGTCCACGGTCTCCACCGCCCGCAGGGCGATGACGTCCGCGTAGCGGCGGGCGTCGCCGACCACACCCACGGATTTCACCGGGAGAAAAACGGCAAAGGCCTGGCTCACCTTGTCGTACCAGCCCGATCTGCGCAGCTCGTCCAGAAACACGGCATCCGCCTCGCGCAGCACGTCGGCTCGCTCCTTGGTGACCTCGCCGAGCACCCGCACCCCGAGCCCCGGTCCAGGGAACGGATGCCGGAACACCAGCTCCCGGGGCAATCCCAGGTACAAGCCGATGCGGCGCACCTCGTCCTTGAACAGCTCTCGCAGCGGCTCCACCAGCTTGAGATGCATGCGCGCCGGCAGACCGCCGACGTTGTGGTGCGATTTGATCACGTGCGCCTTGCCGTACTTGCTGGCGGCGGACTCGATCACGTCCGGATAGATCGTGCCCTGCGCCAGCCACTTCACGCCGCTGATCCGGTGCGCCTCACGATCGAAAACATCGATAAAGGTATTGCCGATGATCTTGCGCTTGTCTTCCGGATCGTGGTGACCCGCCAGACGCATCAGGAACTCGGCCTCGGCGTCCACCACCACCAGATTCAGATCCAGCGCGTTGGAAGGCGCAAAGGCGGCTTCCACCTCCGCGCGCTCGTTCTTGCGCAGCAGCCCGTTGTCGACGAACACGCAGGTCAGCTGCTCGCCGATGGCCCGCGACAGCAGCGCTGCCACGACCGACGAGTCCACGCCGCCGGAAAGGCCCAGCACCACCCGCTCGTCGCCCACCTGCTCGCGAACGGCGGCAGTGGCGTCTTCAACGATGTTGGCCGCCGTCCAGACCCCGTCGCAACCGCACAGCGCCAGGGCGAAGTGGCCGAGGATCTCAGCACCCTGCCGGGTATGGGTAACCTCGGGATGGAACTGCACGGCGTAGAACCCGCGCGCGCGGTCCTCCATCGCCGCAATCGGCGCCGACGGCGTGCTCGCGGTAACCGTGAAACCGGGCGGCAGCTCGACGACCTTGTCGCCGTGGCTCATCCACACCGGCGACTCACCCCCGGCGCCATCGTTGATCGGCGCCAGCAGCGCGCTGTCCGATGCCACCTCCACCACGGCGTGGCCGAATTCGCGCTGTTGCGATCCAGCGACCCTGCCGCCGAGCTGAGCGGCCATGGCCTGCATGCCGTAGCAGATGCCGAGCACGGGGACACCGAGCTCGAAGACGATGCCGGGAACGCGCGGGGTGTGCGCCGCGGTCACCGTCTCCGGACCACCGGACAGGATGATGCCTCGCGGCGCGAACTCGCGGATGAAGCCTTCGGCCACGTCGAACGGATGGATCTCGCAGTAGACGCCCGCCTCCCGCACCCGTCGGGCGATGAGCTGGGTGTACTGGGCGCCGAAGTCGACGATCAGAATCTTCTGATCGTGGATGTTTGCCGTGCTCATGGATGCGGGCCGATCAGCTCAACGGGTAGTTCGGCGCTTCCTTGGTGATGGACACGTCGTGAACGTGACTCTCCACCATGCTCGCGGCGCTGACCCGGACGAACTGCGGCCGAACCCGCATGGTCGAGATGTCCGGACTGCCGGTGTAACCCATGGATGCACGCAGACCACCCATGAGCTGATTGACGATCGGGCTCACCGGGCCGCGATACGGCACCCGCCCCTCGATGCCTTCGGGCACCAGCTTGCGGGCATCACGCTCGGGCTCCTGGAAGTAGCGGTCGCTGGAACCGTGCGCCTCGCCCATCGCCCCGAGCGAACCCATGCCGCGATAGGCCTTGTAGGTGCGACCCTGGTAAAGCTCCACCTCGCCCGGGGCCTCGTCGGTGCCGGCCAGCAGGCCACCGACCATCACCACGCTGGCGCCCGCCGCGATGGCTTTGGCGATGTCTCCCGAGTAACGGATGCCGCCGTCGGCGATCACCGGGACATCCGCCGTGTCCGCCACCTTGACGGCCTCCGAGATGGCCGTGATCTGCGGAACCCCGATACCGGTGACGATCCGGGTGGTGCAGATGGAGCCGGGACCGATGCCAACCTTGATGGCATCGACGCCGGCTTCGATCAACGCCTCCGCACCGTCACGGGTCGCCACGTTGCCGGCGATGAGCCCGAGGTCCGGATAGTGTTTGCGCGCCCAGGCCACCCGCTCCAGAACCCGCGAGGAGTGCCCGTGGGCGGTATCCACCACCAGCACATCGACGCCGGCTTCCACCAGCGCCGCGATCCGCGTCTCGGTCTCTGCGCCGGTGCCGACCCCGGCGCCTACCCGCAGAGAACCCTGGGAATCCTTGCAGGCATCGGGAAATGCCTTCGCTTTGTTGATGTCCTTGACGGTGACCATGCCGCGAAGCTCGAACTCGTCGTTGACCAGCAGCACCTTCTCGATGCGATGGCGGTGAAGGATGTCGGTGATCTCCTCGAACGACGCGTCTTCACCGGCAGTGACCAGCTTCTCCTTCGGTGTCATCACCTCGCGGATCTTCGCATCCATCCGCCGCTCGAACCGGACGTCGCGGCTGGTGATGATTCCCACCAGCGCGTTGCCCTCCACCACCGGAACACCGGAGATCTTGTGCTCCATGGTCAGGTCGATCAGGTCGGCGACGGTGCGATCGGGGTGGATGGTGATGGGATCGCGAATGATGCCGCTCTCGAATTTCTTCACGGCCCGAACTTCCCGCGCCTGCGCTTCCACTGTCATGTTCTTGTGGACAATGCCGATGCCACCTTCCTGAGCCATCGCGATGGCCAGCCGGGCCTCGGTCACCGTATCCATGGCGGCGGACATGAGCGGAATGTTCAGGGTGATCTGCCTGGTCAGACGGGTCTTGAGGGAAACTTCGGACGGCAGAACCTGGGAAAAGGCGGGAAGCAGCAGCACGTCGTCGAACGTAAGCGCGTCATGGGCGATACGCAACATTGAGGACTCCGCAAAACCGAGATTCTACCGGCGGCCTTTCGGCATGTAAATCATCGCAGTAGACTCAGCTTATTTCGCCAGGCCGAACCCCTGTCTCACCCCACCCTCCCAGCCCAGATGCAGGCCCGGACCCGCCCCGTTCTCACGGTGAGCGGCCTGGCCCGGGAAGCCCGACTGCTGATCGAAGACCACTTCCATCTGGTCTGGGTGGAAGGTGAGATCTCGAATTTCCGCCGGCCCGGCTCCGGGCACTGGTACTTCACGTTGAAGGACGACGAAGCTCAGCTCCGCTGCGCCATGTTCGCCGGACGCAACCGGGCGGTCCGCTTCCAGCCGCGGGACGGAACCCAGGTGCTGGTGCGGGGCCGGGTCAGCCTGTACGAGCCCCGGGGCGACTTTCAGCTCATCGCCGAACACATGGAGCCCGCGGGCGAAGGTGCGCTTCGCGCTGCGTTCGAAGCGCTCAAGGAGCGCCTCGCGGCAGAAGGCATGTTCGATACCGCGCGCAAGCGCGAGCTGCCGCCTCTGCCCCGCCGCCTGGCCGTGATCTCGTCGGCCACCGGGGCGGCGCTGCGCGACGTGCTGCACGTGATCGAAAGACGCTTTCCGGCGCTCGAGGTGGTGCTGCTGCCGGTCGCCGTGCAGGGAGATCGCGCCGAGGCCGAGGTGCTCGCCGCGCTGCAACGGGTCCCCCAGGTGAGTCCGGACGTGGTGCTGATTACCCGGGGCGGCGGCTCGCTCGAAGACCTGTGGACGTTCAATCTCGAATCCGTTGCCCGGGCAGTGGCGGCTTGTCCGGTACCGACGGTGTCGGCGGTTGGCCACCAGACCGATATCACGATCACCGACTTCGTGGCCGACGTCCGCGCGCCGACGCCGTCCGCCGGCGCGGAGCTGATCACGCCGGATCGGGCGGACTTCCTCGCCTACATCGCCCAGCTCCGCGCCCGTCTGGGTCGGGCGCTGGCCGGAGAGCTCACGGGTCGTGCCCGCCATCTCACCCATCTGCGTGCCCGCCTGGCGGACCCGCGTGCCCGCCTGGTCCAGCAGATGCAGCGCGCCGACGAGCTTGAGGAGCGGCTGAGCAGAGCCATGAACCACCGGCTCGGCCGTTGTCAGGACGTCGTCGCTGCGGCCCGCCGCAGCCTGTGGCTCTTGCGACCGGCTCAACGTATCGGCCGCTACCGGGAACGCCTCGGCGAGCTGACCGGCAGCCTCACCGCGGCGAGCCTGCGGGGTTTGAACCATCGGGATACACGACTCGCAGCCGCCGCCCGCACCCTCCAGGCGGTGAGCCCGCTGGCCACGCTCGGTCGCGGCTATTCGGTGCTGACCGCGAGCGCCGCCGACGGCGGCCGGATTCCGGTCACGTCGATTGCCAGCGTCGAGACCGGCGCCCAGCTGACCGCGCATCTGCGGGACGGGGCGCTGGACGTGACCGTGGCGGACGTGGACGCGGACAACCGGCTGCCGAAGCTGCCGGAATCCTGAGCTCAACGCTTCCTGCCTTTGTGGTGGCGAACCATCCGTTTGCGCCGGCGCTCCTGACGCGGCGTGAGGGTGTTGCGCCTGCCGGCGAACGGGTTGTCCCCGGTCCGCAACTCGATCTTCAACGGCGTTCCACCCAGATCCAGGGCCTCGCGGAAGGCGTTCTCGAGGTAGCGCACGTAGGAGTCCGGCAGCGCGTTCGTCTGGTTGCCGTGGATCACGATGCGCGGCGGGTGAGACCCGGCCCTGTGGGCGAAACGCAGCTTGATCTGGCGGCCGCGAACCATGGGCGGCGGATGCGCCTCCACCAGGGTGCCGAGCAGCCGGGTGAGATAGGAAGTGCCTACGGCGAGCTCGCCAGCCGCGTAGACGCGCTGCACCTCGTCCAGCAGGTGCCCCACGCCGGTGCCGTGCAGGGCGGAGATCTGATGGACCGGAACCCACGGCGCGAACCGCAGCCGGCGATCGAGCAGCTGCCGGTTGCGCTCCCGCTCATCGGCGCTGAGCCCGTCCCACTTGTTCAGGGCGATGATCAGCGCAGAGCCCGCGTCGACGGCATAGCTCAGCAGGTGCAGGTCCTGATCGACCAGACCCTCCCGGGCGTCCAGCACCAGAATGACGACCTCCGCGCGCTCGATGGCCTGCAGGGTCTTCACCACGGAGAACTTCTCCACCAGCTCGTCCACCCTGCCCTTGCGTCGCACGCCGGCAGTGTCCACCAGCACGTAGTCGACACCCTCACGCTCGAAGGGAATCTCGATGGCGTCCCGGGTCGTGCCGGGCTGATCGAACACCACCTGGCGCTCCTCGCCGAGGAGCCGGTTGGCCAGCGTCGACTTGCCGACGTTGGGACGACCGATCAGCGCCACGCGGATGGCAGCGTCCTGACCTGGGTCGGGCTCCGGTTCCGGGCTCTCGGCCGCCGCCGGGCCAATGGCCGCTTCGATCCGCTCCACCAGCGCGCCGATGCCGCGGTTGTGCGCGGCGGACACGAGCACCGGATCCTCGAATCCGAGCGAAGCGAACTCGGCCAGGGCCTGGTCCTCGGGTACCCCGTCCAGCTTGTTCACCACCAGGACCACGCGCCGGTCACGGCGCCGCAGGCGCGTGGCGATCTCCTCATCCGCCACCGTGAGCCCGGCCCTGGCGTCCACGACGAGCAGCACCAGGTCGGCTTCGTCCATGGCGAGCTCCGCCTGACGCTCCATGGCGGCGGTCAGCTCGCCGCCCTCGCCCAGCAGGCCGCCGGTATCGATCAACGTGCAGGTCAGGGACCCGAGCCGGGCACGACCGTAGCGGCGATCGCGGGTCAGCCCCGGAACGTCCGCGACCAGGGCGTCGCGGCCACGGGTAAGCTTGTTGAAGAGCGTCGACTTGCCGACGTTGGGGCGCCCGACCAGGGCCAGAGTGGGGAGCACGGACCGCTACCTCAGCTCCACGTCCAGCGCGCGCAGGCGCCCGGAATTCCCGAGCACGTAGAGCAACCGGTCTTCGACCACCGGCCGCGAGCGGATGCCGTCGCCATCGACCTTGGTGCGGCCGAGGAAGCGGCCGTCGCTCTGGGCGAGCACGTGAACGTAGCCATCGCCATCGCCCACGACCAGGTAGTTGCTGAAGGCAATCGGACCCGTCAGCCGGCGCCGGAACAGCCCTTCCTGCTTCCACACTTCTTCCGCGTTGCGCTGATCGATGGCGGTGATCACGTCGTCGTCGTCGACCACGTAGATCTGGCTGTAGCCTTCCGCGAGGTCCACGTGGCTGGATAACTCGCGCTCCCAGAGCAGCGAGCCGTCACTGGCGCGCAGCGCCTTGAGACGACCCTGGTAGGCTGCCACGTAGAGGATGCCGCCGGACAACAGCGGCGTGCTGTCCACGTCGACCATTCGCTCGAGCTCGGACCGCCCTTCCGGCAGCATCACTCGATGCTGCCAGACCGGCTCGCCATTGGCAGCACGCACCGCCGCCACCATACCGTTGTCGAAACCGGCATAGACCACACCGTCGCTGTAGACGGGCGTCCCCGTTCCCCGCAGGGTCAGAATCGGCACCTGGTTGTCGAAGCTCCAGCGAATGCTGCCATCGTCGCGCTCGAGCGCGAGCAGGCGGCCGTCGATGGTCCGCACGAACACCAGCCGCCCCCCGGCCACGGGGGGTGAAAGGATCTCGCTGCCGACCCGGCTGCGCCAGACCTCGTTGCCATCGCTGGCGGACAGCGCCACGACCTCTCCGAACGTGGTGCCGAGCAGGATGTAGCCGTGACCGGCACCCACCGCGCCGGTGAGATAGCTGGGGTCGCGTCGGTCGAAGAAATTGAGGCCGCTCAGCATTCCTCCCGCATCGCCGATCCGGGCCCGCCAGATGCGCTTGCCGGTGAACCGGTCCCGTGCCTCCACCAGGCCGTACCCGTCGGCCGCGTAGATCCGATCCGCAAGCACCGCGGGGCGAATGCGCAGATACTTCTTGCCGAGGCCGTCGCCGATGCCGGCCGACCACTCCCGGCGCAGCCGGACCTCCCGGTCGAAGTCCACCAGCTTGGCCGGCTCGAGCTTGCTCTTCTCGTCGTCGCCGTTGCCGACGAAGGGAAGCCAGGAGAACCAGCTGCAGCCGGAAACCACCACGGCCCCGAGCAGGAGGGAGAGGCTACGAGTCGCTCGGGGCAGCGTTCGGTTCTGCGGTGTCTGCAATCTTCATCTCCAGCAGGGGTCGCTGTTCTTCCAGGGACGCGTAGGATTTGGCCGTTACGTAGGACTGATGTGCCAGGCTGCGCTCGCCCCTGGACAGGTGAATGTCACCCTTGAGCTCTGCTGCCAGCGCAAGAAACCCCGAGCCGCGCACCTCGCCGAGAACGCTCAGCGCCTCGTCCGCCCGCTCCGAGTCGAACAGCATGCGAGCGAGCCTGAGCCGCACGGTATCTTTCAGCTCGGCAGCGGCCGCGATGTCGAGGGCGCGGCGCAGGGACCCTTCCGCCGCCGCGCCGTCGTTGCCCGCAACTGCTGCCTCGGCCTGGCGCAGCAGCACGAAGACCGGATAGGCGGTCCCGGCGCCCTCATTCAGAACGCGCTCGGCCAGCGCGTCCCGGGCTTCCCCCGATGCCTCCAGGAACTCGGCAAACAGCTCCGACGCGTTCTGGTTTCGCTGCTCGACATGGCCCTGGTACCAGCGCCAGCCGACGATGGCAGCCACCACCAGCACCACACCCAGAAGCAACGACAGGCCGTGCCGCTGCCACCATTCGCGCAGCCGCGCCAGCTGTTCCTCTTCACTCAGATAGTCGGACACCCGATCCTCCTCTCAGCCGTGCCGGGCCGCACCATGGTCGCTGTCGCGCAACCGCTCGATCAGCGCGGCGACATCGAGGGACTCCTGGGGACGATCCTCCCGCAGGTACTTGAGCGCGGGACGATGCTCGCGGACTTCGTCCTCGCCGATCACGATGGCGAAGCGCGCGCCGGATTGATCCGCGCGCTTCATCTGATTCTTGAGCTTGCCGCCTCCGGCGTGGGTGCGGATTCTGAACGCTGGCAAGGATTCCCGCAATTTCCCGGCTAGCTCCAGGGCCCATCCCTGGAACTGTTCCGCCATCACGCAGATATAGACATCGGCCGCGGCTGCCGATTCCTCGGCGCCCGTGACGGCCTCCTGGAGCAGCATGACCCGCTCCAGGCCGAGCGCGAAGCCGGCGCCCGGGGTCGGGCGGCCGCCAAGTCGTTCCACCAGGCCATCATAGCGGCCGCCGGCGCAGATCGTGCTCTGCGCGCCGATGTCGTCGGTCACCCACTCGAACACCGTGTGGGTGTAGTAATCGAGGCCGCGCACCAGACCGGGGTTGACCCGATAGGGAACCTGCAGGTCGTCGAGCAATGCGCGCAGCCCTTCGAAATGCGCTCGGCCGGCATCGTCGAGGAAGTCAGGCAGCCGGGGCGCGCCCTTGAGCAATTCCCGGATCCCCGGGTCCTTGCTGTCGAGAATACGCAGCGGGTTGCGGGTCAGGCGGCGCTGGCTGTCTTCGTCAAGCTGCGCCTGACGCGGCGTGAGGTACCCCACCAACGCGTCCCGGTAGGCGGCGCGCGCGGTGCCGGAGCCCAGCGTGTTCAGCTCCAGGCGCACTCGGTCATCCACGCCCAGGGCCTTCCAGAACGCGAGCCCCATGAGAATCAGCTCGGCGTCGATGTCGGGACCCGGGAACCCGAACGCCTCGGCGCCGAGCTGGTAGAACTGTCGGTAACGGCCCTTCTGGGGCCGCTCGTAGCGAAACATCGGACCGGCGTAGAACACCCGCTGGGTCTGATTGAACAGCAGCCCGTGTTCGAGCAGCGCGCGCACGCAACCGGCCGTGCCTTCCGGTCGCAGGGTGAGGCTGTCCCCGTCGCGGTCCGCGAGGGTGTACATCTCCTTCTCTACTATGTCGGTGGCTTCACCCACGCCACGGCTGAAGAGCTCGGTGGGTTCCAGCAGCGGCAGATGGATCTCCTCGTAGGCGTACCCCTCCAGCAGGCCGCGCAGCCGATCCTCGATGCGCCGCCAGCGCCGGGCTTCCGCCGGCAGCACGTCGCGCATGCCGCGAATCGACTGAATCATGCCTATTGCCCCAGCACCAGGGTGGCGACGTTGTCCCGGGTGTGCGGTGCAAGCGGTACGGGTTCGCCGTTGAAGGTAAGGCGGACACCGGGCGCGTAGCCGAGCAGAATCCGAAACGGACCCTGCCCGACCAGTTCCAGCTCGGCGCCCGCGCGGCTCAGATCGCTGTAAAGACGGCGCCCGTCTGCGCTCTTCACCTCGACCCAGCAGTCGTCGCTGAAGCCGAAGCTGAGAAGGTCCTCGCCGCCGGCCGTGATGCGCCGCTGGCCGCCGGAAGGCGCCGCCGCAACGGCGTACCCCACAGGCCCGGGCAGGACGTCCGCGGGCCGGCCCTGTCCAGACCGGGCCTCTGCCGGCAGCGGCGCGGCGCCTTCCGCGGCGGGGATCTGCGCCGGCGATTCAGACTCGCCGACGGAGCGCGTCTCCGCCACCGCCGCTTCCTCGCTGGAATCCGGGGCCGGAAGGGTCCCTGCCGGCACTTCCGGCTGCCCGACCCCGACCGCAGCCCCGGCATCTTCGGGCGCCGGGGCTTCGCCCTCCGGCCAGACTGCGACCGCGACGACGATCAGCAGCACCACCAGCACCGCGCCGGCGCCACCGAGAACCACCTCCGGCCGGCGCCGGATCCACTCCCAGACCGGGGGTTCCGCCGCCGCATCCGCCGAGACCTGATCCGGGGCCTTCGGGTAGTGCTCGAGCAGGGGCCGCGGGTCCAGCTCCAGCAAGCGCGCATAAGCGCGAACGTAGCCACGGGTGAACACCGCTCCCGGCAGGCGCTCGAGATCGTCGCTCTCGATGGCTTCGATGGTGCTCATGGACAGATTGAGGGTTTCCGCGACCTCCCGCACGGTGACCCCCAGCTCCTCACGCTCGGCGCGCAGCACCGCACCCGGGCTGGGTTCCGGCATGGTCACGGTGTGCTCCCGCGTGTGCCCGTGCCGCCCATGCTCAACCCTCTTCGAGGCAGCGCTTCGCTTCGGCGGAGCCCGAGTGCAGGTTCTTCAGCGCCAGCTCGTAACTGGCGCTGGCATCGGCATCATCGGCGCGCCGCGCCAGGCGCAGACCGAGGCAAAGGCTGCGTGCCGTCTGCCGGGCGCGCTCGCGGAAGATGTCGTAATAGCGATTGGCCGCTTCGTAGTCACCGTCCTCGAATGACATCTGCGCAAGCTCGAGACCGCTGCGGGGAAGCACCGTGTTGAAGGAAAGTGCGCGCTGAAACGCCTCCCTGGCACGCTCCCGGTTACCGACCTTCAGCTCGGTGAGCCCGAGGTTCTGATAAGCCTGGGCACGCTCGCGGTAGGCTGGATCCTGAACCAGCGTGCGTAAGGGCTCGAGCGCGTCCTCGAAGCGCCCACGGGCGTAGAGAAACGTGCCGTAGTTGTTCAATGCCATGGCGTAGCGCGGCTCGTAGCGCAGCGCCGTGCGGTAGTAACGCTCGGCCAGGTCAGGCTCATTCTGCGCCTGATAGAGCACGGCCATGAGGGTGTTGGCCTCGGCGGAACGCGGCTCGATGTCCAGCGCGCGCTGCAGGGGTTCTCGCGCGCGGTTCCAGTCACGCTGCTCCAGATAGCCCCGCGCCAGATCCAGGTGCGCCTGCAGCTGCACCCGCTTCGGCGCGGGCTCGCGGCCGCCGCTGGATTCGGTGACGCAGCCGGCCAGCAGCCACGCCGCGAACATCAGGCCGACGAGTCGAAACACCCGGGTAACCGTCATGCCACCTCCTCAGCTCTGCGACGGGCGATGTAGCGTTCCTGGCGCCGGGTGCGATCCTGGACCTGGCCCACCAGCTGACCACAGGCGGCGTCGATGTCCTCACCGCGGGTGGTCCGCAGCATGGTGGCATAGCCGCTGTTCATGAGCAGGGTCTGAAATGCCCTGACCGTCGCTTCGTCCGGACGCTCGTAGCCGGAGGCGGGAAACGGGTTGAACGGAATCAGGTTGATCTTGCAGCGCACGTCGCGCAGCAGCGCGGCCAGCGCGCGCGCGTGCGCGAGGCTGTCGTTGACGCCCTTGAGCAGCGTGTATTCCATCGTCAGAGACCGACGTTCCCCGAGCCCATCCACGTAGTGGCGGCAGGCGGCCAGCAGCGCATCGATGGGGTACTTGCGGTTGATCGGCACCAGCTCGTCGCGTAACGGGTCGAACGGGGCGTGCAGCGAGATCGCCAGGGAGACGTCGGAAACCTCCGCAAGCCGGTAGATCCCGGGGACCACCCCCGCGGTACTGACGGTGACCCGGCGCTTGGAAATTCCGAACGCCAGGTCGTCCATCATCAGATCCGTTGCCGCGACCACGTTGTCGAAATTGAGCAGCGGCTCCCCCATGCCCATGAGCACGACGTTGGTCACCGCATCGTTGCGCGCCTTCAACTCGGCGTTGGCGAGATAGACCTGGCCGACGATATCAGCCGTGGACAGATTGCCGTTGAAGCCCTGCTTGCCGGTGGAGCAGAAGCTGCAGTCCAGCATGCAGCCTACCTGAGACGACACGCACAGCGTGTTCCGGCCGCGATCGGGAATCAGCACGGTTTCCACGCAGTTGCCGTTTTCCACCCGAACGACCCATTTGACGGTACCGTCCACCGACTCGCGGCGGGTCACGATCTCCGGCACCGAGAAGTGCGCGACAGCATGAAGCCAGGCGCGCTGGCGCTTCGAAAGATCCGTCATCTGGTCGAAGTCGAGCACGTCGCGGTGATAGGCCCACTTCATGATCTGCCGGGCACGGAATGCTTTCTCTCCGCGCTCGACGAAGAACGCTTCCATCTGCGCCCGCGACATCCCGAACAGGTTTACCGGTTCGTCCGGAACGCTCGCCGGCGTCGCAGCTTCGGTGTCAGCGTCGGTCAAGGAGTCAACCTCTCGGGCAGATGTCGTCGACAGCGAAGAAATACGCGATCTCGCGCTGCGCCGAGGCCGGCGAATCGGATCCGTGCACGGCGTTGGCCTCCAGCGATTCGGCGAAGTCCGCTCGAATCGTCCCGGGCTCGGCCTCTTTGGGATTGGTCGCGCCCATCAGCTTGCGGTTGGCGGCGATGGCGTCGTCCCCCTCGAGCACCTGCACGACCACGGGCCCGGAGGTCATGTAAGCCACCAGATCTTTGAAGAATCCCTTGCCCTCGTGCTCGGCGTAGAACCCGCGGGCCTGTTCCTCAGTAAGCCGGACCATTCTCGCCGCTACGATTCTGAGCCCGTTGTTCTCGAACCGCGAGATGATCTCGCCGATCAGGTTCCGGGCCACGGCGTCGGGCTTGATGATGGAAAAGGTTCGCTCCACGGCCATGAATGTCTCCGTCGCAGGTTGAGTTCGGACGCCGATATCGAAAACCGCGCCTATGTCATTGAAAAATCAAGAATTGGCGCACTTCAGCGGCCGCGTATTATACGCGTTTAGGGTCCAGATCAAACGGCTTTC
>JBFISC010000046.1:0-17884 GCA_041608775.1 Pseudomonadales bacterium
CCGTCGCCCTCGCCGCGCCCGCCGGGGTCGAGACCGTGCGCGTGACCAGCGCCCGGGAGATGCACGATGCCGTGATGGCGCGGCTGCACGACTGCGAGGTCTTCATCGGGGTCGCCGCGGTCGCCGACTTCCGGCCCGAGCAGAGCGCGGCACAGAAGCTGAAGAAGCGGACCGATGGCCGCGCCCTCACGGGCGGCGGCGCCATGACGCTGACGCTGGTCGAAAATCCCGACATCGTCGCCGCCGTCGCCGCCAGCTCGCCGCGCCCCTACGTGATCGGCTTCGCCGCGGAGACCGAGCGGGTGCTGGAGCACGGCCGGGAGAAACGACAACGCAAGGGCATGGATCTGATCGCCGTGAACGACGTTTCCGACCCCGCCATCGGCTTCAACAGCGATGACAATGCGGTGACGCTGATCTGGGACGGCGGCGAGTGCCGCCTGGCGCGCTCGTCCAAGGCGGAGGTCGCCCGCGCCATCCTCCGGACCGCAGCAGAGAACCTGGCCCGTGCGTAAGCGCTCGCTATCGTGCTGATGCTGGCCGCGCCGGGATCCGGCTACTACCATTAACCAGTGGGATTGAGGGACGAAAGCTTGGACGAGACCCAGCAGGATACCCCGGTAACGACGCCGGTTCGCCAACGCCGCACCGGCGAAGGCGTCTGGACCGGCGCGCTGCTGATCATCGCGCTCGCCGTAGCGGGGCTCCTCGTCTCTGCCGGCGTCCTCTGGCTGCAGCTGGTTCAGGGCAGCAACGATGCCAACATCCGGGCCCTGGCGACCGCCCGGGCGGAGCAGTACGCGGGGCTGATCAACGCCCGGGTGAAATCGCTGCGCGCCGAGCTCGGCGCGGCCGCGAGCGCCCCGGAGACCCAGGCCGCCCTGACCAGCGGCGACCCGACGATCGTCGCCGCCCGCGCCCGCGCGCTGACCAACGTCATGCCCTACGCCGATCGCGTGGACCTGATCCCGGTGGGGACTGCCCGGCTCGACCTGGACGCCGAAGTCCCCATCTCCTACGCCGCCCTCAACGTCATTCAGCGCGCCGAGTCGGAGCCCTTCGTGGGCCCGGACGGCGTCAAGCTGGACGGCCAGAGCAGCCGCTTCTACGCAGCCAGCCCGGTGGTGCAATCCGGCACCGTGGCCGGGGTGCTGTTCGCAGCGCTCACCCCCGAGCTGCTCATCGAGCCCGTGCGCACCTTCGACGCGGCGGCCGGACGGATGATCCTGGAGCAACGGTTCGAAGGCACCGAGCCGGTCTCGCTGCTCCAGTGGGGCGACGATTCCGGCGCCGATCCCCAGCGTCGCTTCACAGTGACGGCGCCGCTCGAGGTCCCTCACTGGCAGGTCGTCTTCGACCCCAACCTGACCGCCATTGCGCCGGTGGCCGGCGTGGTGGATCTGCTCACGGCGCTGGCGGTCACCCTCGGCATGCTGCTCGGCGCGGTGCTGTTCGCCTTCTCCAGCCTGTCCCGCAAGCTGCGCCACGATGCCGGCGTGCTGCTTGAGCAGGCCAGCAACGTCGTGCGCGGTCGGCGCCAGCAGGCGGCCCGCTACAAGCTCGGGCTGTTCCAGGACATGGCCCGGGAGATCGGGCGGATGGCCGGGCCCGCCGGCGCTGCGGGCGCCGCCAGCGCCCGCGCCGGCGCGAACGACAACGTATCACCGTCGCGGGGCGCGGCCGCCCGCAGCAGCCGGGGCAAGGCGGCGGCCGTGCCGGAACCGGAAGAAGAAGCGGTGGACGAGGTTGCCGACCTGCTCAAGGACGAGGACGCGCCTGCCCGCAAGCGATCAACCCGCTCGGAGGACTTCCTGGAAGTGAGCAGCGCCGGCGGCAGCGCCGGTGACAACTTCGGCATCGAGGTGATCGAGGACACATCGCCCCTGGCCATGGGCCTGGAGCTGGAGCCCGAGATCTTCCGCTCCTACGACATCCGCGGCATCACCACCTCGAACCTCACCGAGGACGTCGTCTACTGGATCGGCCGCGCCTTCGCTGCCGAAGCCCAGGATCGGCAATGCCCGCGGGTCTGCGTGGGCCGCGACGGCCGCCACTCCAGCGTGCCACTCCGGGATGCGCTGTGCCGCGGCCTCACCGACGGCGGCGCGGACGTCCTCGACGTCGGCCAGGTGCCTACCCCGGTGCTGTACTTCGCTACCCACGTCCTCGATACCGGAACCGGGGTGATGATCACGGGTTCGCACAACCCGCCGCAGTACAACGGCCTGAAGATGATGATCGGCGGCGAAACCCTGGCCGAAGAGCGCATCCAGGCACTGCGCACCCGGATCGAGGAGAACCGCCTCAGCGAGGGCGAAGGCGATGTCGAGACCGTGAACGTGGCGGCCCAGTACCTGGACCGAATCGTCGAAGACGTGGTGGTGGCCCAGCCGATGAAGGTGGTCGTGGATTGCGGCAACGGCGTTGCCGGCAACCTGGCGCCGGAGCTGGTCTCGCGGCTCGGCTGCGAGGTGGTGCCCCTCTATTGCGAGGTGGACGGCGACTTTCCCAACCACCATCCGGACCCCGCGGAGCCGAAGAACCTGGCAGACCTGATAACCGTCGTCAAAGCGGAAAAGGCAGACCTGGGGCTCGCCTTCGACGGCGATGGCGACCGTCTCGGCGTGGTCACCGCCCGGGGCGAGATCATCTGGCCCGACAAGCTGCTGATGCTCTACGCGCAGGACATCGTCGCCCGCAACCCCGGCGCCGACGTGATCTACGACGTGAAGTGCAGCCGCCACCTGAACAGCCTGATCAGCGACCTGGGCGGGCGCCCGATCATGTACAAGACCGGCCACTCGCACATGAAGGCGAAGCTGAAGGAAACCGGCGCGCTGCTGGCCGGCGAGTTCAGCGGCCACGTCTGTTTCGGGGAGCGCTGGTACGGTTTCGACGACGCGCTCTATTCGGCGGCCAGGCTGCTGGAGATCCTCGGCGCCACCGACTCGACCGCGGACGAGGTTTTCGCCCAGTTCCCGGCGACCTACAGCACGCCGGAGATCAAGATCCAGACCACGGAACAAGCCAAGTTCGAGGTGATTCAGCGACTGGCCATCGACGGCGAATTCGGCGCGGGCACGATCACCACGATCGACGGCGTGCGCGTCGACTTTCCCGACGGCTGGGGCCTGGTCCGCCCCTCGAACACCAGCCCGGTGCTGTCGCTGCGCTTCGAGGCCGACGGTCAGGAGGCGCTCGACCGGATCCAGGACCTGTTCCAGCAACAGCTCGGCAAGATCGATCCCGAACTCCGATTCCGCTAGGGATCTCTCCACGACCGCCACTCCGGAACTCACGACATGCAGATATCCGACGACGAGGCCAGCAAGATCGCCAGCGTCCTGACCGAGGCATTGCCCTACATCCGCCGCTACCACGGCAGCACCCTGGTGATCAAATACGGCGGCAACGCGATGGTGGAGGAACGGCTTCAGAACACCTTCGCGCGGGACATCGTGCTGCTCAAGCTGGTGGGGATGAACCCGGTCGTCGTGCACGGTGGGGGTCCGCAGATCGGCAACCTGCTGAAGCGCCTGAACATCGAGAGCCGCTTCGTCGACGGCATGCGGGTCACCGACGAAGAAACCATGGACGTGGTGGAGATGGTGCTCGGCGGCCTCGTCAATCAGGAGATCGTCTCGCTGATCAACCAGCACGGCGGCCGGGCCGTCGGCGTGACCGGCAAGGACGGCGGCCTGATTCAGGCTCGGAAGCTCACGCTGAAGCGCACCGACCCGACGCTGGCCGCACCGGAGATCATCGACATAGGCCACGTCGGCGAGGTCGTCGGTGTCAACGTCGGCCTGGTGAACTCACTGACCCGCGACGACTTCATTCCGGTGATCGCTCCCATCGGCGTGGGCGAGGGCGGCGAGTCCTACAATATCAACGCCGACATCGTCGCCGGTCGCCTGGCCGAGGCACTCACCGCGGAGAAGCTGATCCTGCTCACCAACCGCCCCGGAATCATGGGCGCAGACGGCGAGCGCCTGGCCACGCTGACCGCCGCCCAGGTGGACGGGCTGATCGCCGACGGCACCATCAACGAGGGCATGCTGCCGAAGACGAGCTGTGCCCTGGACGCGCTGCGGGGTGGGGTCGGCAGCGTGCAGATCATCGACGGTACCATCGCCCACTCGCTGCTCATCGAGGTGTTCACGGACGCCGGCATCGGCACCAAAATCACCCTGGAGCCGCCAGCCGATGCCGGCTAAAGGCAACCGGCGCGAAGAAATCCTCCAGGCCTTCGCCCTGATGCTGGAGACCCATCCCGGCAGCCGCATCACCACGGCGGCCCTGGCCCGGGAAGTCGGCGTTTCGGAGGCAGCCCTGTACCGGCACTTCCCGAGCAAGGCAAAAATGCTCGAGGGGCTGATCGAGTTCATCGAGGAAAGCCTGTTCACCCGCATCACCCGCATCCTCACCGAGGAGCCCACCGCCCAGCGGCGTTGCCGAACCATCCTGTGGCTGCTGCTGTCGTTCGCGGAGCGCAATCCGGGCATGGCCCGGCTGCTGGTGGGAGACGCTCTGCTCGGCGAGACCGAGCGCCTGCGCAGCCGGGTACGTCAGCTGTTCGACCGGCTGGAAACCCAGCTCCGGCTGATCCTGCGGGAATGGTCGGTGACGCGGGTGCCCGGCCCCGAGCTCGGCAGCACCGCGGCCGCCAACCTGTTGCTGTCCGCCTCCGAGGGACGAATCAACCAGTTCGTGCGCAGCGAGTTCCGCGCGCTGCCCACGGCCGGCTGGGAGGAGCAGTGGACGGCCCTGGAGCGGGCCGTGTTCCGCTGACCGTCCGCCGCCGGCGTCTGCTACACGCGTCAGTTACACGCGTCAGTTACACGCGTCTGCTACACGCGTCTGCTACACGCGTCAGCTGCGGGCGTCGGCTAGCGCATCCGGTGCCGGACAGGTACCGTCGAGAAAGCGTTCGCGCTCGTGCGCGTAGCGCGCCCGCGTGTCCGCCTGTTCCCGCTCCCGCTGCGCGATCTCTCCCTCCAGATTGGCGATCTGCGAGCGGCTGCGCTGCAGGTTCTCCGCCAGGCCCTGACTCACCCCACGGCCGCTGCGCTCCGCTTCCGCGGCCTGGGCCCGCAGCCGGTCCCGCTCGCGGCGCGCCTGGCGCAGGTTCGTGCGGAGCTGGCCGACGCGGGTCTCCAGCGACTCCAGGGTTTCCTGCAGCGCGTAATCGATGTCGGTCTCGGAACCGTACAGCTGGTAGATCCGGTCCAGCTCGTCACGGCAGGCCTTGAGCGCCTGTTCGCGGCGCAGCTTTTCCGCCAGCTGGTCCGGCGGCAGCTGCGGCGGGACGTCTTTGAAGACCTCGCCGGTGACGGGGTCGATGACCTTGTAGCCACGCTCCTCCTGTCCGGACGGGAGGGTGTAGGAAAACACCGGATCACCGTGCTCGTTGACGTACTGAAACATGGTTCCGGTCGCGCCCCGGGCCAGGGGCCCGCCCAGCAGCAGCAGCGTGGCGCAGATGGCGATGATGGACTTCATATGGCCGAAGATACCCGTGGAATCCTTAGGATTGCGCGCGGGCTGGCGCGCAATAGGCTTGCCGGTACTCACGAACTTTCTCGCTCAGAACCGCGTGATGTTTGTCCGCATCGGCGCCGCGGTCAAGGTAATCGATCACATCCTCGAGGACCAGCAGGCTGATCACCGGAACGGCAAGCTCGGCGGCCAGAGCCTGCACCGCCGTCCGACCGCCGTCGTCCAGCTCCCGGCGGTCGAGCGCAATGATGACCCCGGCCAGGGTGCCGCCGGCTCCCCGCACCAGGCTCACCGCCTCGCGGACCGCCGTGCCGGCCGTGAGCACGTCGTCCACCAGCACCACCCGCTGCGCCAGCTCACCACCGACGAAGGCGCCGCCCTCGCCGTGATCCTTGGCTTCCTTGCGGTTGAACGCCCAGGCGCAGTCGCGCCCCCGCCTGGCCAGCGCTTCGGCGGTCGCGACGGCAATGGGAATGCCTTTGTAGGCGGGGCCGAACACCACGTCGAAGCGCCACCCGGCGGCGTCGATCGCGGCCGCGTAAGCATCGCCCAGGCGCTGGGTGGCGGCGCCCGTGTTGAGCGCACCGAGGTTGAAGAAATAGGGGCTGCTGCGCCCGGACTTCAGGGTGAAATCACCGAATCGGAGCACGCCGGCGGCCACCAGCATGGCGACCAGCGCCTGCCGGTCCGGGTTCGCGCTCGCGCTCATCGACGCCGTACCTGAGTCACGATGTTCCTCGCCCGATCAGTCCCAGCCCAGTGCCGCGCGCTGGGCAGCAAGCAGCTCGTCGGTGCCCTTACGGGCCAGCCCCAGCATCGCCAGCAGCGCCGGGTCGTCGAAGGGCTCACCCTCGGCGGTGCCCTGAATCTCGATGAACCCGCCGCCGGCGACCCGAACCACGTTCATGTCCGTATCTGCCGCAGAGTCTTCCGGGTAGTCGAGATCCAGCACCGGCTCGCCCCGGTAGATGCCCACGGACACGGATGCCACAAGCTCCCTGAACGCGCCCTTAACTCCGGCCTTCGCGGTGGCGTCTGCCAGCGCGACGCAGGCGCCGGTAATGGAAGCCGTCCGGGTGCCGCCGTCGGCCTGGATGACGTCGCAGTCGATCCGGATGGTGCGCTCGCCCATGGCCGAGGTATCCACCGCCGCGCGCAGCGACCGGCCGATCAGGCGCTGGATCTCCACCGTCCTGCCGCCCTGCTTGCCGCGGGCGGCCTCCCGGTCGTTGCGGCTGTGGGTGGCGCCCGGCAGCATCCCATACTCGGCGGTCACCCAGCCGACGCCGCGACCGCGCAGGAACGGCGGCACCGACTCCTCCACGCTGGCGGTGCAGATCACCTTGGTGTCGCCGAACTCCACCAGCACTGAGCCGGCGGCATGTCGGGTGAAACCGCGGGTGAAACGGACCTCGCGCAGCGCGTCCGCCGCACGACCGCTAGGACGCTGCACTGCCATTGACTGCTCGATGAAAAAGTTGGCGGCAGAGTATAAAGGTGCCGCAGCGCGGAAGCACGGACGCTGCGGCGGCGAACGGGTTAGAATTCCCTGCCTCGATCCACCTCACGGAGTCCCCCGGTTCGATGGTCCACAGCATGACCGCCTACGCTCGGGCCGAGCAGGAGGAGCCCGACGGCCTGGTGCTCACCTGGGAGCTGAAGAGCGTCAACCACCGCTTCCTCGAAGCGCAGTTCCGCATGCCCGAGCAGCTGCGCGAGCTGGAGCACGACCTCCGCGAGCTGCTGCGGCGCCACCTCGGCCGCGGCAAGCTGGATTGCACCCTGCGGGCTGAAGCCCCCGGGGGGGTCCAGCGGATGCAGCTCAATCGACCGCTGCTGCTGCAGATCCTGGCGATCCTGGAACAGATCCGCCGCGATGCTCCGGAGGTCGGCGGGCCCAGCAGCATGGACATCCTGCGCTGGCCCGGCATGCTGGCCGCAGAGCTGGCGCTCGATGTCGCCACGCTGCGGGAGCCGGTGTCCGACCTGTTCGAGTCCGCGCTCGCCGAGCTCATTGCCCACCGGGGCCGAGAGGGCGAAGCCCTGCGCGAAACCCTGACGGGCCGCCTCGACGCCATCGACGAGCTGGTGGACCAGATTCGCCGCCAGACCACCTCCACCTCCCACCAGGTGCAGCAGCGGCTGCGCCAGCGTCTCGCCGACCTGCAGGCCAACGTGGACCCGGAACGTCTCGAGCAGGAGGTGGCGCTGCTGGCCAGCCGCGGCGACATCGCCGAGGAGCTGGACCGGCTCCGGATCCACGTCGAAGAGGCCCGTACCAACCTGCGCAGCCCCGGTCCCCACGGGCGGCGGCTGGATTTCCTGACCCAGGAGCTGAACCGGGAAGCCAACACCGTCGGCGCCAAGGCGCTGCTGGCGGAAACCTCTCAGCGCGCCGTGGACCTGAAGGTGGTGATCGAGCAGATCCGCGAACAGGTACAGAACCTGGAATGAGCGCGCTCGGCGGAGCCGGCAGCGGCACGGCGGAAGGGATGCTGATCATCGTCTCGGCGCCCTCCGGCGCGGGGAAGACCAGCCTGGTCGCCGCGCTCCTGGAGCGCGACCGGCGCCTGGTCGTCTCCGTTTCCCACACCACCCGCAACCGCCGGCCGCGGGAACGCGAAGGGGTCAACTACTACTTCGTCGACGACGGCCGGTTTCAAGCCATGATCACGAGCGGCGAGTTCCTCGAGCACGCCGAGGTGTTCGGCAACCGCTACGGCACGTCGGCGGCCGCCGTCGACGCGCAGCGGGCCACCGGCCGGGACGTGATCCTGGAGATCGACTTCCAGGGCGCCGCCCAGGTCCGCGGACGCTATCCGGACGCGGTCAGTATCTTCATCCTGCCGCCGTCCACGGCCGCACTGGCCAGCCGCCTCACCGGACGCGGCGAGGACGATCCCGGGGTGATCCAGCAGCGTCTGAACAAGGCCCGCTGGGAGATGTCCCACTACCGTGACTACGACTACCTGGTGGTCAACGACGACTTCGACGTCGCCGTCGGCGACCTTGAGTGCATCGTCAGAGCGGAGCGGATGCGGCTGGCCCGTCAGCAGATCCGCCAGGACGCTCTGCTCGCCGACCTGCTGCGCGACCCTTGAATCACCCGGACGCGGCGACTACACTCGCGCCTCTTCCGCCAACCGACCTCAGGTAACGCCCATGGCCCGCATCACCGTCGAAGACTGCCTCGATCACGTGGACAACCGCTTCGAGCTGGTCATGGTGGCCACCCGCCGCGCTCGCCAGATGCGCCGCTTCGGCGTCGAGCCGCTGGTGCCGGAGGAGAATGACAAGCCAACGGTGATCGCGCTGCGGGAAATCGCCGCCGGGCTGATCAACGAGGAAATGCTTGACGAGCAGGATGCCTCCACCGAGGATGAACGGTTGGAAGTCACTTTCGGCATAGGAGATGACGAAGTCCGCGACGTCTAAGGTTACCAACCGGTCCGTCCCAGCGCGCAAGACCGGTCGCGGCAAGTCATCGTCCGAGCGCAACCGCAGCAAAGCTTCCGCAGACAAATCCACGCCGCCGAAACGACGCCGCAAGGCCGCCGGCAAACGTCCCGTTCCCTCCGAATCGTTCTTCGTCGCTCAGCTCGCCGAGCGGGCCCGTCATCCGTCCATCGCCAACCCGGTGTCCATCGAGGACCTGTGCGCCAAGCTGGCCAGCTACCTCGAGCCCGAGCAGATCGCGCTGGTGCGCGACGCCTACGGCTATGCGGCCGCCGCCCACGAAGGCCAATGGCGGCGGACCGGACATCCCTACATCACTCATCCCCTGGCCGTCGCAAACATCCTCGCCAGCATGCGCATGGATCACGAGACGGTCATGGCGGCGTTGCTCCATGACGTCATAGAAGACACCGACGTCGCCCGCGCCAAGCTGGTGGAGCGTTACGGCGAGTCGGTGGCGCAGATCGTCGACGGGGTCTCCAAGCTGTCCACGATCTTCCGCTCCAGGGCCGAGGCCCAGGCAGAGAACTTCCAGAAGATGGCCATGGCGATGGCCAAGGACATCCGGGTAATCGTGGTGAAGCTGGCAGACCGGCTGCACAACATGCGCACCATCGGGGTGATGTCGGACGAGCAGCGCAAACGGATTGCGCGCGAGACCCTGGATTTCTACGCGCCCATCGCCAACCGCCTCGGCATCCACCACATCAAGGTGGAGTTCGAGGAGCTAGGATTCCGCGCCCTCTATCCGCTGCGCGCCGACCGCATCGACCGGGCCGTAAAGGCAGCACGCGGCAACCGCAAAGAGCTGATGGAGGAGCTTCGAAAGACCATCGCCGGCGCGCTCGAGCAGGAGGAGATCGCAGCCGACGTGGTCGGCCGCGAGAAGCACCTGTACTCCATCTACCGGAAGATGAAGGCCCAGCACAAATCCTTCGCCGAGATCATGGACGTGTTCGGCTTCCGGGTCATCGTCGACAACGTCGACGACTGCTATCGCGCGCTGGGCGTGGTGCACAACCTGTACAAGCCGGTGGCCGGCCGCTTCAAGGACTACGTCGCGATCCCGAAGATGAACGGCTACCAGTCCCTGCACACCACTCTGTTCGGCATGCACGGCGTGCCCATCGAAGTGCAGATCCGCACCCACCACATGGCGGCGGTCGCGGAGAACGGGATCGCCGGGCACTGGCTCTACAAGTCCGCCAGCGAAGACTTCCAGTCGAGCCAGCAGCGCGCCCGCCAGTGGGTCCGCGATCTGCTGGATCTGCAGCAGAAGGCCGGCAACCCGATGGAGTTCATCGAGAGCCTGAAGATCGACCTGTTCCCGGACGAGGTCTACGTGTTCACGCCGAAAGGCCACATCATGGAATTGCCCCGGGGCGCCTGCGCCGTCGATTTCGCCTACGCCGTCCACACCGACATCGGCAACCGCTGCGTGGCCTGCCGCATCGACCGCAACCTCGCGCCGCTGTCACAACAGCTGCAGAGCGGCCAGAGCGTGGAGATCATCACCGCGCCCGAGGCCAGGCCCAACCCGGACTGGCTGACCTTCGTCGTCTCCAGCAAGGCCCGCACCGGCATCCGCCAGGCGCTCAAGGTGCAGCAGGCGGTCGATTCCATCGCCTTCGGCCGACGGCTGCTCAACCGGTCCCTGGCCAGCGCTGACAAGAGCATCAACGATCTGGATTTCCGCCGGCTCCGGAAAGTGTTCAAGGAGTTCGGCGTGCGCAAGCTCGATGAGCTGCTGGCCGCCATCGGGAACGGCGAGCTGATGGCCTACGTCGTGGCGCAACAGCTGCTGGCGGCCGGTGATCCGAACGCCACCGGGATCACCGTGGACAGCGGCGGGCCGGTGGCTATCCGCGGCGGCGAGGGCCTGGTCATCAACTACGGACGCTGCTGCGGGCCGATCCCCGGGGATGCGATCGTCGGCCACATGACGCCGGGCAAGGGCTTCGTGGTACACGTGGAGACCTGCCCGAACATGGTGGAGATCCGTCGCCGGCGGGGCGGCCGCGACATTATCCCGGCCCACTGGGCGGCAACAACCAAGGCGGAGTTCCTCACCTTTCTCCGGGTCGACGTGCACCGCAAGAAGGGCATGATTGCCAGCATCGCGGCGGCGGTGTCGGAGTCGGACGCCGGGGTGGAGGCCATCAACGTCGAGGAACGCAACGCCGAGGTGACCAGCGTCAGCCTGGATGTCTCGGTGCGAAACCGCAATCACCTAGCCCGGGTGATGCGCCGGTTGCGCTCGACGGGCGACATCGTCGCCATCAGCCGGGTCAACTCCTGAGGCGTCGTCGGCCGCAATGCCGGCGACGCGGCCGCCATCCGAAGCAACCGCAGGAAAGCCCATGAGCCAGAGGCCGTTCGAACCGATTCACAGCGACCGCGCTCCCGCCGCCATCGGCCCTTACTCTCAGGCCGTGCGGGCCGGTGAGCTGGTGTTCCTGTCCGGCCAGATCGCCTTAGTGCCGGACACCATGGAGCTGGCCGGGGACGACGTGGCCACCCAGACCAGACAGGTGTTCGCAAACCTCTCAGCGGTGGCGGAGGCCGCCGGCGGCAGCCTGGAGCACCTGGTCAAGCTCAACGTCTATCTCACCGATCTCGGCAACTTTCAGATCGTCAACGAGATCATGACCGAGCTCTTCCGCGAACCCTATCCGGCGCGGGCTGCGCTGGGAGTGTCGGCGCTGCCCCGCGGCGCTCAGGTCGAGGTCGAGGCGGTCATGGTTGCGCCCCGGGGCGCGTGATCGCGGCGGCGCGCGGCAACTCCGGCTCGCCGGCCGCTACGACTCTGCAGGACCGGAGCATCGAGTCGCTGAAGGGTGTCGGCCCGAGCCTGCGCGGCAAGCTCGAGCGGCTCGGGATATTCCGCCTCGGCGATCTGCTGCTGCATCTGCCCATCCGCTATCAGGATCGCAGCCGCCTGGTGCCGCTCAACCGCCTGGAAGCCGACCGCGACTGCCTGGTCGAGGGCGAGGTGGTGGAATCCCGGGTGGGCTTCGGGCGCCGGCGCAGCTGGACGGTCACGCTGTCCGACGGTCACGGGTTCCTGACCCTGCGGTTCTTTCACTTCTCCCGCGGCCAGCAGGAAGGCGTGCGCGCCGGGATGCGGGTGCGCGCGTTCGGCGAGGTGCGGTTCGGGCCCAAGGGCCTCGAGATGGCGCACCCGGAGTACCGCGCCTTCACCGGCGCGCCGCCGCCGCTCAGCCAGGGTCTGACCCCCGTCTACCGCACCACCAAGGGGCTCGGCCAGAATCGGCTGCGCTCGCTGATCGAGCAGCTTCGCGAGCTCGATTGGCCGAGCGACGCGGGCACGCCGTATCCCGACCTGCTGTACCTGCACGCGCCGCCTGCGGACGCTACCGACGAGGACATCGCCGCCCGTCAGGACCGCCTCGCCGCCGACGAGCTGACCGCCTACTACCTGGTGATGCGACGACGCCAGCGCGACCGCGCCCGGCAGACCACGCTGGCGCTGCCCAGCAGCCGCCAGCTCGGCCGCCGGCTGCTCGAGAACCTGGGCTTCGAGCTTACCGCAGCACAGAAGCGGGTGGTGCGCGAGGTGCTCGAGGATCTGGCGCGACCGCAGCCGATGCTGCGCCTGGTGCAGGGCGACGTAAGCTCAGGCAAGACCGTCGTCGCGGCCTTCGCCGCCATCCGCGCTGCGGAACATGGCGCCCAGACGGCGCTCATGGCACCCACCGAGATCCTGGCCGAGCAGCATTTCCTGAACTTCTCTGCCTGGCTCGAGCCCCTGGACATCCCCGTGGTCCTGCTCACCGGCAGCCTGGGGGCCGCCGACCGCCGCCAGGCCGCCGCGCGGCTCGCCAGCGGCGAAGCGCTGGTGGCCGTGGGCACCCATGCCCTGTTTCAAACCGGTGTCGACTTCGCCAACCTGGCGCTCACCATCATCGACGAGCAGCACCGCTTCGGCGTGCACCAGCGGATGGCCCTGCGCAACAAAGGACGCACGCCGCACCAGCTGGTGATGACGGCAACGCCCATCCCACGCACCCTTACCATGGCCCTGTACGCCGACATGGCGGTGTCCGTGATCGACGAGCTGCCGAAGGGCCGACAACCCATCGAAACCCGCGTGGTCTCCGAGGCCCGCCGCGCAGAGGTGTTGGAGACGGTATCCCAGGTGCTCGCCCAGGGCGGTCAGGCCTACTGGGTCTGTCCGCTCATCGAGGAATCGGAGCAGCTCGAGCTCGCCGCCGCCGAGACCACCGCGGCGGCGCTCCGTGCCGCGCTGCCCCGGGCGCGGGTGGGCCTGCTCCACGGCCGGCTGGCGAGCACCGACAAGGTGAAGGTGATGGAGAAGTTCAGCGCCGGCGAGCTCAACCTGCTGGTCGCCACCACCGTGATCGAGGTGGGCGTGGACGTGGCCAACGCCACCCTGATGGTCATCGAAAACCCGGAGCGCATGGGCCTGGCCCAGCTCCACCAGCTGCGCGGCCGGGTCGGCCGCGGGACGGCGCCGTCAAATTGCATACTGCTTTACAAAGGCCCCCTGGGCGCCGTGGCCCGGGCCCGGCTCAAGGCGATCCGTCACAGCCAGGACGGCTTTTTCCTCGCGGAGCGGGATCTGGAGCTGCGCGGCGCCGGAGAGCTGCTCGGCACCCGCCAGACCGGCGAGCAGAGCTTCCGCATCGCCGACCTGGCGCGCCATGCGGCGCTGATGCCCGAGGTGGTCCGGCGCGGCGATCGTCTGCTCGCCGAGGACCCGGAAGAGGCCGCCGCGTTGCTTCATGCGTGGGCGCCAGCGGACACAGGTCACATTTCCGTGTAACCGTCCGCTCACAAACCCGTCGGATCCCGCAGCCGAACATATACTCAGGTAAGCAGCTAACCAATGGCGGAATCCCATGGCGGCATTCGACCAGGCGCCCAAGGCGCTCAGCACACCCCGCAGCTTCAAGCCCTATCCCAACCCGCCCCCGAACGAGCGGGTCCGGGCGCTGATCATGGCCGACGAGCGCGGCGAGGTTCAGGTGCTCGCCCCGGAACAGGGGCTGCTCGACGTGGCCGCAGTGCGCGCCGCCACCGGGCGGCCGCTACGCGCCATGCCTTACCGGGTGGAAGAGCCGACGTCTGCCGTGCCCGGCGTGTACAGTCTGCCCGTGGTGGTGGAAGAGTCTCTGGTCCAGGCCGCGAGACTGGCGCTTGCCAGCTCTGAGCCCGGCGCGTTCGTTCAGGCACGGGGCAGCGACCTGCTCGATCCCGCGCTGTCGTTGAGCACCGGCAAGTTCACCCAGAGCATCGGCGCCGAGCCGACGCCCGAGGACCGCGCCGAGGACATGACCCAGATCGGCGTCACCCTGTCCCGATTCACCTCCCAGCGGATGCAGGCCCGGCTCGATCAGACCCTGCACATCCCGCCGCTGCCGGAGACCGCGCGGCGCATCGTCGCGCTGCAGAGCGACCCCAACTTCGACCTCGGCGACCTGGTTCGAATCGTCGAAACCGATCCGAGCATCGCGGCCCGTATCATGGGCTGGGCCAACTCGGCGTTCTACAACCCCAACCCGCCGGCCCGCACCATCGACGAAGCCGTGATGCGGGTGCTCGGCCTCGACACGGTGATGAGCATGGCCCTGGGCATGGCCCTCGGTCAGACACTGCGATTGCCCGACACTCAGGTGCGCGGCCTGCCGACGTTCTGGCTGGAAGCGGTGTTCACCGCGGCAGCCATGGAGAATCTGGCCCGGCGGATGCCGAAGGGGCAACGTCCGGCCAGCGGTATGTGCTACCTGATCGGCCTGCTCGCGAACTTCGGCACGCTCGTGGTAGGCCACGTGTTCCCCCATCAGTACGCCACCATCTGCGCGCTTCAGGAAGCCAACCGGCACCTGCCTCACACCTTCGCAGACCAGTACGTGCTGCAGATGCCCCGGGAGCTGCTGACGTCGGCGCTGCTGGAGTGCTGGTCGGTACCGGATGCCGTGACGGACGCCATCCGCTTTCAGTACCTGCCCGAATATCAGGGACCCAACAGCACCTGCGCCAAGCTGCTGCGACTGACCCGGACGCTGCTCGGCAGCCAGGGCATCACCGACCACCCGCCGGAGCTGCCCGAGGCCGCCGAGATCGAGGCTCTGGGGCTGTCCCAGGAGGATCTGAGCGAGGTGCTGAAGCTGCTCAACGAGTCGAGCGCCCAGCTCGACGACCTGGCGGGCTCGCTGAGCCACTGACGCCGGACGGGGCGGGACAGCCGGGCGGCAGGCACACGCCCCCTGCTGAGCGCCCCGCCTCCTAATCCTCCTCCTCTATCACCCGACCCGCATCCGGGTCGTTGAACACCTCCAGGTCCAGATCGTTCTCAGTGCTGGCCACGATCGTCGCTACCATGCCGTCCCCGGTCACGTTCACCGCGGTGCGCAGCATGTCCAGCAGCCGGTCGACGCCGATGATGAGCATGATGCCTTCCACAGGCAGGCCGACCTGGGTGAGCACCATGGTCAGCATGATCAGGCCAACCCCGGGCACCCCGGCGGTGCCGATGGATGCCATCGTCGCGGTGAGGATCACCATGAGGTAATCGGTGACGCCCAGGTCCACCTGGTAAAACTGGGCGATGAATACGGTGGCCACCCCCTGCATGATGGCGGTGCCATCCATGTTGATGGTGGCGCCCAGGGGCACGGAGAACGCGGCCACCTCGTTCTTCACGCCGACCCGGTGTTCCACGGTGCGCAGCGTGACCGGAATGGTGGCGCCGCTCGATGCCGTGGAGAAGCCCACCAGCATCGGCTCGCGCATCTTGCGCAGGAAGGTCAGCGGGTTGACCCGGCCGAGCAGCGACAGGAGCAGCGGGTACACCACCAGCATGTGGATTACCAGCGCCCCGATGACGGTGAAGAAGTAGCGGATCAGCTTGTAGATCTCGTCGAACCCTTCGGTGGCAAACAGCCGGGTCATCAGACAGAAAACGCCGAATGGCGCCAGCTTGATGAGCATGGTGATCAGGCGCATCAGCGCCTCGTTGATGTCATCGAAGAAGCCGATCAGCCGCGCGCCCGACTCGCCCGCATGACTGACCGCGATGCCGAACAGAATCGCGAACACGATGATCTGCAGCATGTTCCCCTCGGCCATCGCCGCCACCGGATTGGTGGGGAAGATGTTGATGAGGGTTTCCTTGATGCTGGTGGGCTCGCCGGGGTCGAAGGTCACGTCCATGGGAGGCGGGCCGGCGCCCTTGCCGGGGTCCACCAGCAGCGCCAGCATCAGGGCGATGGTGATGGCGATAGCCGTGGTCATGAGATACAGACCGATGGCCTTGCCGCCAACGCGTCCCATGTTGCCGGAATTCCCCAGGCTCGCGGCGCCGCAGATCAGCGATACCAGCACCAGCGGCACCACCATCAGCTGCAGGCTGGCTATGAAGATCCTGCCGCCGGCCTCGATGAAGCCGTTGATTCCGAAGCCGTAGATCCAATGGCCGTCCGGAAGGCCCAGCTGTTTCACCAGAACCCCGAGAACGAGGCCCGCGAGCATGCCGACGAGGATCCGAATGGTCAGGTTCATCAGGCTTCTCCGGCGGCGGCGGGGGCGAATCCGGGCCGCAGCGACGTGCAATGACGGGAGTTTCGAGCGCTGCGCCGGCGAGTAGCCAGCCGAGCCTTACGACCCCCTCAGCCGACTTCGATCATTTCGAAGTCCTCTTTGCTGACTCCGCATTCCGGGCAGACGAAGTCTTCAGGAACGTCCTCCCACTTGGTGCCGGGCGCGATGCCTTCGTCCTCGTATCCCTCGGCTTCATCGTAGATCCAGCCGCATACGATGCACTGCCACTTCCGCATTCGTTGTCCGTCCCGTGGGATTCCCTGAGCAGCGGGCTACGCTACTTGCCGGGTGGTTAAAAATCAACGCGGACGGCGGGTTAGGGGCACTTCCGGTTGCTTCACCGGGATGAACGCGCTGACGCGCCCGGCCGTCCCGCAGCGACAGCCGGGCATCACCGAACTGACCCCGAACTACCGTGGCTGCCGCCGCGACGACCTTCCACACCCCAAACCCCGGCGGGTACACTCCCCGACCATGCATGCCCGCGTCGTCACCTACCTCGAGCTGATGCGCCTCGACCGGCCGGTCGGCACCCTGCTGCTGCTGTGGCCGACCCTCGCGGCGCTGTGGCTGGCGGCTGACGGCTGGCCGCCGTGGCATCTGGTGGCGGTGTTCGCGGTGGGCACCTTCGTGATGCGATCAGCCGGATGCGTGATCAACGATTTCGCCGACCGCGGCTGGGACCGCCACGTCGAGCGGACCCAGCACCGTCCCCTCACCGCCGGGCGGGTGACGGTCACCGAGGCCCTGGCGTTGTTTGTCGCCCTGGCTGCGCTGGCCGCACTGCTGCTCGTGTTTCTCAATCCGCTGACCCGGATGCTGGCGGTGGTGGGGTTCGCTCTGGCGGTGCTGTACCCATTCATGAAGCGCTGGACGTACCTGCCCCAGGTGGTGCTGGGCGCCGCCTTCAGCTGGGCGATCATCATGGCCTACGCGGCGGTTTCCAACCACGTGCCCGCGGAGGCCTGGCTGCTGTTCGTGGGCAGTCTGCTGTGGATCGTCGCCTACGACACGCAGTACGCGATGGTGGATCGGGACGACGACCTCCAGGTCGGCATCAAGTCCACGGCGATTCTGTTCGGGGCCGCCGACCGCTTCATGGTCGGGTTGCTCCAGGCAAGCGCCGTGCTGACCCTGTCGCTGCTGGGGGCCCAGCGCGACTTCGGCGCGTTCTACCACCTGGGCGTCGCCGCCGGCGCGGCGCTGTTCGTCTACCAGCAGTACCTGATGCGCGACCGCAGCCGGAGCGGCTGTTTTCAGGCATTCCGTAACAACACCTGGGTCGGGTTCGCGTTCTTTACCGGCGTCGTAATTGAGACCACGCTCGCGCGGCAGCTCGCGGCGC
>JBFISC010000047.1:0-17786 GCA_041608775.1 Pseudomonadales bacterium
CACATCACGCATTCTGTTCTCCTCAGCCGGCGCCCCGGTCAGCCGGCGTGTGTTCGGTCAGAAACGCCCGCACCGCGGCCCTCGCCGCCTCCCGGTCCGCGCCTTCCTTCCAGCGCTCGATGAAGCGTGCCCGGGGCGCAAGCTCGGCGATCTCCCGGGATGTTTCGGTCGGGTGGTAGAGGTCGGCGCCACATAGCACCAGCAACGGCGTCGGGCAACGGCGCACGAATTCGCGATCCACGTTGAACAGGAAATCACCGTCGTACATGCGGTGCTTGAAGGATTCCCAGGCAGCCTCGGGAACTTCGGGCCGCTTCGGCTTCAGCTCCTGGGCCCAGGCGTCGAACATATCGTAGAAAGCCTGGCGGTTGTCCTTCAGCCCGATGGTCTGGAACAGCACTGCCGATGCCACCCGTTCGGGCGCCGCCTGGATCAGGCCCATGCAGTACGGTCCGCCGATGCACATGCCGGCGACATGGAACTGCCGGACCCCCAGATGATCGAGCAGCGCCAGCTGATCACGGGTGTAGACATGCCAGCCATCGTCTGCCCGGATGGGCGCGCTGGAACGGCCGGCGTTGCGCTGATCCATCGCGATCACCCGGAATCCGTCCGCGAGGTCCGTGATCGGGTTCCACGGCGTCCGCTCCCAGAACGAAACCGCCGAGCGCATCCCGCCCGGCGCGATCAGCAGCAGCGGAAAACCCTCGCCGTGCTCCTCGTAGTAGAGCTCGACGTCGCCTTGTCTGTATGTCGGCACGCTCGCCTCCCCTGTCCCACAACCGCCGGTACCGTAGGGGATGAACGCGGGGAAATCCAGTCGCCGCCGGCGTCAGAACAGGTCCCGGAAGCGCTCGCGCAGCACGTTCTTCTGAACCTTGCCCATGGCGTTGCGCGGCAGCGCCTCGACCCGAACCACGGCCTTCGGCTGCTTGAACCGCGCCAGCCGACCGTCGAGTGCCCGGGCCACGTCGCTGTCGGTGACCCTGGCGCCACCGGTGACCAGCACCGCCACCACGCCCTCACCGAAGTCGGGATGGGGCACGCCGATCACGGCGCTCTCCACCACGCCCGGAATCTCGTCCAGCAGCCGCTCGATCTCCTTCGGGTAAACGTTGTAGCCACCGGAAATCACCAGATCCTTGGCGCGGCCGACGATGGCGATGCGCCCGTCTTCGGCCATGGTGCCCAGATCTCCGGTGACGAAGAACCCGTCGCGCCGGAACTCTTCTGCCGTCTTCTCCGGCATGCGCCAGTAGCCAGAGAACACGTTTGGCCCCCGCACCTCGATCACGCCCACCTCGCCCGGGTCGAGCACCTCACCCTCGTCGCCGGTGATGCGCGCCTCGACCCCTGGCAGCGGGTAACCCACGGTGCCGGGCAGGCGCTCCCCGTCCCGCGGGTTCGAGGTGTTCATCATCGTTTCGCTCATGCCGTAGCGCTCGAGAATGCGATGGCCGGTTCGCGCCTGCCAGGCACTGAACGTCTGCTCCGTCAGCGGGGCCGACCCGCTCACGAACAGGCGCATGTGCGCGCACAGATCCCGGTCCAGGGCGTCATGCTCCAGCAGCCGGGTGTAGAAGGTGGGCACCCCCATCATGACCGTGGCCCGTGGCAGCGCGCGGATCACGTCGCCGACATCGAAACGCGGCAGGAAGATCATCGGCGTGGCGCCGAGCAGCGCGCAGTGCAGCGCCACGAACAGACCGTGCACGTGAAAGATCGGCAGGGCGTGGAGCAGCACGTCGTCGTCCCGCCAGCCCCAGGCCTGGCGCAGCACCCTGGCGCTGGACGCCAGATTGGCGTGGCTCAGCATGGCGCCCTTCGAGCGGCCCGTGGTGCCGGACGTGTAAACGATGGCAGCCAGGTCCCGGTCCTCGAGGTGCTCGATGCCGGTAAACGGTTCCGCCTGCCGCGCCGCCTCGCGCAGAGACCCGTGCCCGTCCCCGTCGAGGGTGAGCACGGTCACCGCCGCCGCGTCTGCCGGGCTGGAGTCCGCGGTGCTGCCGCAGACGTAGACTCTGGGCTCGGCATCGCCGATGAAATAGGTCACTTCCGCAGCGGTGTATGCCGTGTTCAGAGGCACGTACACGGCACCGAGACGCAGGCAGGCGAGATAGGCTGCGACCGCCTCCGCGGACTTATCCACCTGGACCACTACCCGATCTCCAGCCTCGACGCCGTGGGCGCGGAACGCCCCGGCCAGACGCTGAATCCAGGTGTCGAGATCCGCGTAGGACCAGCTCGGCGCGTCCGCGCCGGCACCGAGAACCAGGCAGTCGCGGTGCGGATGCTCCGCGGCCGCGACCGCCAGCGCGTGGGCGAAATTGCCGTTGCCTCCGTTCATGGGGTTAGTGTACACGGGCGGGCACCCGCCGCCGCACAGGCATGCGTGAGCTGGTTTCCGGGTATCATTCCCGTCCGCATCGGGGAAGCTCCATCGTTGTTGCTACACGCCGTGCCGTTACGCGCCGTCGGCCTGCTCGGCCTGACCCTGGCGCTGCTCGCCGGCTGCGCCGAGGACGCGGCCGGCCCGTCGGGTCGTGCTGATCCGGGCGGACGCGGGCCCACCCTGGTGGTTACCGCGGCCGCCGAGCCACGCATCATCCGGGCCGAGGTCGAAGCGATCGGCACCGCGCGCGCCAACGAGTCGGTGGTGATCACCGCCAAGGTGACGGACACCGTCAGCAAGGTGCGCTTCGACGACGGCGGCCTGGTGGAGGCCGGCGACGTGCTGCTGGAGCTCACCAACCGGGAGGAAACCGCGCTGCTGGCGGAAGCCAAGGCCAACGTGGACGACGCCCGCACCCAGCTGCAGCGGCTCGAGAACCTGCTGGCGCAGCGCACCGTCCCGGTCTCCCAGGTAGACGAGGCACGGGCCCGGTTCGCGGCGGCTGAGGCCCGCTACCAGTCCGTCGTGGCAAGGCTGGCCGACCGCTTGATCCGGGCCCCCTTCGGTGGCCTGCTGGGCTTCCGCCAGGTGAGCGAAGGCACGCTGATCACACCGGGCACAGCGATCACGACCCTGGACGACGTCTCCATCATCAAGCTCGACTTCTCGCTCCCGGAAATCTACCTGAACCTTCTGCATCCCGGCATGGAGCTCGCCGCCCGCAGCGTCGCCTATCCGGAGCGGACCTTCGAGGCGACGGTACGCACCATCGACTCGCGGGTCGATCCGGTCACCCGGGCCGCCACGGTGCGCGCACACATCGACAACGCCGAGATGCTGCTGCGTCCCGGCATGCTGCTCACGGTACGCCTGGTGACAGCCCAGCGGGAGGCGCTGATGGTGCCGGAGGACGCGCTGGTCCAGCGCGGCGACGAGGTGTTCGTGTACACCGTGGCAGACGGCCATGCCGACATCCGCGAAGTCCGCCACGGCGACCGCTACCGCGGCTGGGTCGAGATCACCGATGGGCTGGGGCCCGGCGAGCTGGTAATCACGGAAGGCGTGATCAAGGTCCGGCCCGGCGCTCCGGTGCGCACCGCGGACACCGCCGCGCGACCCGCGGCGCGCGCGGGAACCTGACCATGTGGCTGTCCGACGTGTCCGTGAAGCGACCGGTGTTCGCCACCGTGATCAGCCTGCTGCTGGTGGCTTTCGGAGTGCTGTCGTTCAACTACCTGCCGCTGCGCGAGTACCCGGACATCAACCCCCCGGTGGTCTCGATCAGCACCGACTACGTGGGCGCATCGGCGGAGATCGTCGAGACCCGGATCACCCAGGTGATCGAGGATCAGATCAGCGGCATCGAGGGCATCAAGCAGATCACCTCATCGTCCCGCGACGGCCGCTCGGGCATCAACATCGAGTTCGCCCTGGACCGGGACATCGACGAGGCAGCGAACGACGTTCGCGACCGGGTCTCACGCATCCTCGGCCGGCTGCCGGAAGACGTCGAGAAACCCGAAGTAGCAAAGCAAGACTCCGACGCACGGCCGATCATGTACATCAGCCTGTCCAGCGACCGCATGACCATGATGGAGCTGGACGACTACGCCCGCCGGTACCTCGAGGATCGGTTTGCCGTGATCCCCGGGGTCGCCTCGGTAGGCATCAACGGTGGCGGCCGCCCGAGTATGCGCATCTGGCTCGACCGCATGGCCCTGGCGGCGCGCAACCTCACCGTCACCGACATCGAGGCGGCGCTGCGCCGGGAGAACCTCGAGCTTCCCGCCGGACGGCTGGAATCGAGCGACCGCGAGTTCCAGGTGCGCCTCGAGCGCGGCTACAGCTCACCCCGGGACTTCCGCAACCTGGTGCTCGGTACCGGCAGCGACGGCCACCTGATCAGGCTCGGCGAGGTTGCCGAGGTGGCGCTGGCGCCGCAGAACCTGCGGGAGTCGTTCCGCGCCAACCAGAAGACCACCGTCGGCATGGGCATCGTCAAGCAGTCCACGGCCAACACCCTGGCCACCCTCGAAGCTGTCAAGGCGGAGATCGTCCGGGTCAACGAGTCGCTGCCGGACCACATGGAGTTCATCGCCAGCTCCGACGACTCTCTGTTCATCCGCGAGGCCATCGATTCGGTCTATCAGACGATCGTTGCCACCACCGTGCTGGTCAGCCTGGTGATCCTCGCGTTTCTCGGCACGCTCCGGACCATGGTGATTCCCGCGGTGACCATCCCGATCTGTCTCACCGCCGCGTTCATCGCCCTGGCAGCGTTCGGCTACTCGGTGAACCTGATTACCCTGCTGGCCCTGGTGCTGTCCATCGGGCTGGTGGTGGACGATGCCATCGTCGTGCTCGAGAACATCCACCGCCGCATCGAGAAAGGCGAGCCACCGCTGCTGGCCGCCTACCGCGGCTCCCGTCAGGTCGCCTTCGCGGTGGTGGCGACCACCGCGGTGCTGGTGGCCGTCTTCACGCCCATCGTGTTCCTGTCGGACAACATGGGTGTGATCTTCGGTGAGCTGGCGGTAACCATCTGCGCGGCCGTGGTGTTCTCCAGCGTGCTGGCGCTGTCGCTGATCCCGGTCATGTGCTCGAAGATCCTCAAGCGCAAGGAACGCAGGAACCGCCTGACGGGCTTCGTCGAGCGCACCTTCGGCCGGCTCGAGCACGGCTACCGGCGCGCGCTGACCGGACTGCTTCGGGCCAGCTGGGGTGCGGTTCCGGTGACCATGCTGGTGCTGGCTGGTCTGCTCTGGCTGTTCAACCACCTGCCCACCGAGTACGCGCCGGCAGAGGATCAGGGCATGTTCATGGCCATGATCCGAGCCCCGGAGGGAACCGGCATCGAGCGCATGCGGGAAGCAATGGCAGAGATCGAGGCACCGCTCATCGACATGCAGAACGAAGGGCTGATCGCTCGGACCCTGGTGCGCATCCCGGGCTGGGGCAGCTCGGCGCCGAATTCCGGCGTGGTGATGGTCTCCATGACACCGTGGCAGCAGCGCGACGTGACCACGGCGGAGGCCTCCGCCAGGGCCAGTGCCGCCTGGCGGGACATCCCGTTCGTGCAGGCCTTCGCCTTCAGCCGCTCGGGGCTCTCCAGGGGCGGCGGCAACATGCCGGTGCAGTTCGTCCTGGGCGGTCCCAACTACGACGAGCTGGCCCGGTGGCGCGACCTGCTGGAAGAGCGCGCGGCGGCCTGGCCGGGTATAGACCGAATCGACAGCGACCTGAAGGAGACCCAGCCCCAGGTGGTCGTGCGAATCGACAAAAACCGGGCGGCGGCACTGGGCGTGTCGGTGCAGAACGTGGGCCGTACCTTGTCGGCCATGATGAGCGAGCAGCGCATCACCACCTTCGTTCAGGACGGTGAAGAATACGACGTCGTGCTGCAGGCCCGGGAGGACCAGCGCGCGTCCGCCGCGGACCTCTCGAACATCTACGTCCGCTCGGAAACCAGCGGTGCGCTCGTGCCCCTGTCCAACCTGATCTACCTGGAGGAAACCGCCGGCGCGGGAACGCTCTATCGGCACAACCGGCTGCGCGCGGTAACCCTGAGCGCGAGCCTGGCTCCCGGCTACGCCCTCGGCGAGGCGCTGGCGTTCCTCGAAGGCGTGGTACGTGAGGAGCTCCCGGAGATCGCCCAGGTGGACTACAAGGGCGAGTCGCTCGAATTCAAGGAAGCGGCCGGCAGCCTCGCTTTCACCTTCGGCATCGCCATGTTCATCGTGTTCCTCGTGCTGGCAGCCCAGTTCGAGAGCTTCCTCCACCCGCTGGTGATCATTCTCACCGTGCCTCTGGCCATGGCCGGCGCCCTGCTGGGTCTGTACCTGACCGGCAACTCCATGAACATCTACAGTCAGATCGGCCTGGTCATGCTCATCGGAATCGCCGCGAAGAACGGCGTGCTGATCGTGGAGTTCATCAACCAGTTGCGCGACAGCGGCCGTGAGTTCGAGGACGCCATCGTCGAGGCCGCCGGCATTCGCCTGCGTCCGGTGGTCATGACCACTCTGTCGACGGCAATCGGCGCGCTGCCGCTGCTGCTGGCCACCGGGGCCGGGTCAGAAAGCCGCAACGTGCTCGGCGTGGTCATCTTCTCAGGCGTGACTATCGCCAGTTTCCTCACGCTGTTCGTGGTGCCCGCGTTCTACCACCTGCTGGCGCGGCGCACCGGCTCCCCGGAAGCCGTGACCCGGGAGCTCGAGCGTCTGACCAGCCAGGCCCCGCCGACCGCGGCGAAGCCGACCACAGAGAGGAGCTAAGCATGCGCTTTCTCACCTTCCAGGCAGGCCGCGCCACCCACTTCGGTGCCGTGGTGGACGATCGTGTCGTCGATCTGTCGGAGCGGATGCCTGAGTATCCGAGCCTGCGCCACGTGCTGGATGCAGGCGCCCTGGTCCGCGCTCAGGACGTTGCGGTAAGTGCCTCCGCCGACTTCGCACCGAACGAAATCGAGTTTCTCCCGCCGGTGAGCAATGCGCGCAAGATCGTCTGCATCGGCGTGAATTACCCGGATCGCAAACCCCGTACCACGCGGGAAGGCAAGCGCAGCGAGTTTCCCAGCATCTTCCTGCGAACCCGGGAGTCGCTGGTCGGCCACGGCCAGGCGATCCTCAAGCCACCGGAGACCGAGCAGCTCGACTACGCTGGCGAGATCGTGCTGGTGGTAGGCAAGGAAGGACGACGCATCCCGGAGGAAAGGGCTACCGAGCACATCGCCGGTCTAACCATCATGAACGAAGGTTCCGCCCGCGACTGGATGGCCCACGGTGAGTTCAACGTGACTCAGGGCAAGAACTTCGAACGCTCGGGTTCCCTCGGCCCGTGGCTGGTAACCCGGGACGAGTGCCCGGCCATGGACGAGCTCACCCTGACCACGCTGGTGAACGGCGAGCAGCGCCAGCATGCCGACACCGGCGGGCTGCGCTTCCGCTTCACCTACCTGATCAGCTACCTCTCCACGTTCATGCGCCTCACGCCCGGCGACCTGATCGCCACCGGCACGCCGATGGGAACCGGCTCCGAGCAGGATCCGCCGCGCTACCTCGAACCGGGCGACGAGGTCGAAATCAGCGTTAGCGGGTTGGGCACCCTGCGCAACACCATCGAGGCCGAGGAACTCGACGACTGACTCGACGACTGAACCGCGCCGCGCTGAAAACCTCACCACGGCGTGGCGTAGAGGTTCTCGCAGGCCTCATCGGCTGCCGAGGGGATGTCCGCGTCGTTCGCCGGCTCGTACTGCTCGAACAGCGCCGAGACATCAAAGAACGGCTCGTGCACGAATGAGCCGCCCAGGTCGAGCTCTGCCGGCAGCTCGAGAATGTGATCCATCATGTCGTTGCTCCGTCGCATGGTTTCAGGGGCTTCGCAACCGCCCTGGCTGCAATGAAGCAATTCAGGTGCCAACCTTCCCAACCCGGCCTGAGCGCCGCATCTGCACGGCTCGCTGACCTCCGCTCGACACCGTGGCGCATCAATTCGAAGCAGGCAGACCCGCCCGGCACTGAATCGGTGCGGCTGAATTCAACCCGCCGCTGCACGCGGGGCTAACGCTCTCTGCGGCGCTGACGCGGAACACCGCTTGCTGCGGCGTCGCGAACCTGGCTGACTACCGAGTCGACGTCGTCGACGGCGGTAATCAGGGGCTTGAAGGTGACGACCCTGGCTGCGTAGTCGATGATGGTCGGGAGCACCGGAACATCGGCCACCCGGGCAACCTGGGCGAACCCGGTACGCCATCGTTGCGCCCCCCGCCGGGTGCCCTCCGGAGTGATCCCGAGCACCAGCCGGTCCTGCCCGGCGAAGCGCTGGCTGATCTGCTCCACCAGACCCTGAGCACTGCCCCGGTGTACCGGAATCGCGCCAAGCAACCGCAGCGGTGCGCCCAGAGGAAAGCGAAACAGGGTGTCCTTGACCAGGTAGGAGGCCCCCAGACCGAGGGACCAGATCACCGCAATCGACAGAACCCAGTCCAGGTTCGAAGAGTGCGGCGCCACCGCAACGATCAGCTTCGGCCGATCGGGAACCTCGCCCTCAACTCGCCAACCTGCGAGGCCGAGCGCCGTGCGGCCGAGGCAGCGCGTAATCAGGTTTCCAGCCTTGGGCAGCTGGGGGCCGAGGGTCTGCCAGGTCACGCCTGCCTCCGGGGCGCATCGAGAGCCACAGCCTAACTCAAGCCGGCGCAATCAGCCGCAGCGCGGTCCTAGATCCCGCCGAGGCAGAGGTACTTGATCTCCACGTAATCGTCGATGCCGTACTTGGAGCCCTCGCGGCCGTTGCCAGACTCCTTGACACCACCGAACGGCGCCATCTCGTTCGAGATCAGCCCGGCGTTGACGCCGACGATGCCGTACTCCAGCCCCTCGGAAACTCGCCAGATGCGGCCCATGTCCCGAGCGTAGAAATACGAGGCCAGCCCGAACGGGGTGTCGTTGGCCATCTCGATGGCTTCCGCTTCGCTGTCGAAACGCACCAGCGGCGCAACCGGCCCGAAGATTTCCTCGTTGAACACCCGCATCTCCCGGGTCACGCCGGTGAGTATCGCCGGCTCCACGAAGGCCTCGCCGTTGGCCGCACGCTTGCCGCCGATCACCAGCTCCGCACCTCGCGACACCGCGTCCTCGACCATGGAGAGCACGTCGTTCGCAGCGTTGACATCGATGAGCGGGCCGATCTTGACCCCGTCCTCGAAGCCATCGCCGAGCTTCAGCTGCCGCACCGCGGCGGCGAGTTTGTCGCTGAACGCCTCATAGACGCTGGACTGCACCAGCATGCGGTTGGCGCAGACGCAAGTCTGCCCGGCGTTGCGATATTTGGACGCGATGGCACCCTCCACCGCCGCATCCAGGTCGGCGTCGTCGAAGACGATGAACGGAGCGTTGCCACCGAGCTCCATGCTGGTGCGCTTGACGTTCACGGCGCAGGCGGAGATGAGCTCCTTCCCCACCTCCGTCGAGCCGGTGAAGGTCAGCTTGCGAACCTTGGTGCTCGAGGTCAGCGCTTCGCCGATCTCACCGGTGCGGCCAGCGAGCACGTTGATCACGCCCTTCGGTATCCCCGCCCGGTCGGCGAGCTCGGCGATGGCGAACGCGGACAGCGGCGTGGCGTTGGCCGGCTTGCACACCACCGTGCAGCCCGCGGCCAGGGCCGGTCCGATCTTGCGGGTGAGCATGGCGTTGGGGAAGTTCCACGGGGTGATGCACGCCACCACGCCGACCGGCTGCTTGATGCAGACGATCCGCTTGTCCGGGGACGGTCCCGGTATGGTGTCCCCGTAGACGCGCTTAGCTTCTTCGGCAAACCACTCGAGGAACGCGGCGCCGTAGGCGATCTCGCCCTTGGCCTCCTCGAGCGGCTTGCCCTGCTCGGCGGTGAGAATCCGTCCCAGATCGTCCTGGTGCGCCATCATCAGATCGAACAGCCGGCGCAGCAGCTGCGAGCGCTCCTTGGCGGGACGACGCGCCCAGTCCTTCTGCGCGCGCTCGGCGGCATCTATGGCGCGACCCGTCTCCGCGGCGCCGCACCTGGCCACCTCAGCGATGGTCTCTCCGGTGGAAGGATTGATGACCTTGTTGGTGGCGCCGTCATCGGCATCGATCCAGGCGCCATCGACGTACGCCCGGGTCTTCAGCAGTGCGGAATCCTTCAGATCCATGTCGGTACTCCATTCACAGGCTGAGCCATGATTCTACGGGCGTGCGATCGGCATCGCATCCTCGACCCGAGCTCAGTCGCCAAAGGCCACCAGGGCCAGCGCCCCGAGGCAGGCCGCAAAGAGCCCGACCATCACCAGACCGAGGGTGCGACTACGCCGGCGACTCGCTCCGGCGGCAACACCCAGCGCCACCAGCGGCACCACGCCCACCAGCGGCATCCCCGGCGATGCGGACACGTAGAAAGCGGTCGGGAGAGAAAGTGCGATGGCCCCCCAAAGCAGCACGGGGCTGAGCCGCCAGGCGCCGGCGATGGCCAGGGCCAGCGCAAGCAGCAGGCTCGGCCAGCCGAGCAGCATGCCGATCGCGTTTTCCACCCGTTGTTCGACCGAGCTCGACCGCGGCCGTTCCGCCCAACCGTCCTCCGCGACTGCAGGAGCACAGCCGCGCCGGAGGTCAGGGGCTTCAGAGCCGCTGAGGCGGTGGCACCCCCAGACGTTCGCCCCAGGGCAGCAGCGCCTCGAAGACGCCGGGGTGAAGCTCCACGCCTTTGCGAAGCGCCCGGGCCCGCCGCGCCCAGGCGCGTTCGCCGGGAACCCTTACCGGCTCGCCGGGCTCATCGGGCGTTGCCTCGCGACAGAGCGCGACCAGGTGATCCACCTCGGCGAGGTACGCCTGACGGCCCCCGAATGCCGCAGGATCCAGCACCTCGACGAACACCGAGTTCGCCTCCCCTTCCCCCGCCGCATCGAGGCGACCGTGACCGCCGAGCGCCTGGGACAGAACCTCGGTCATCAGGGTCAGAGCATAGCCCTTGTGGCCGTGACCGAGCCCGCCGATGGGCATGACGGTGGCAGGCGGATCGGCCGCCATGGCCGACGGATCGTCGGTGGCGCGACCGTCCGCCGTCTTCAGGCAGGGTTCCGGCAGCCGCCGCCCTTCCCGCGCCGCTCGCGCAATCTGCCCGCCCGCGGTGATCGCCATGCTGACGTCGAACAGCAGCGGCGCCCCCGAGGTCGGCGCGCAGAAGGCGATGGGGTTGTTGGAGAACACGGCCTGCCGGGCGCCGAACGGGCTGACGAAGCGTTCGTCCGGGGTGCTGACCACCAGCGTGCCCACCAGACCGGCTTCCACCACCGGCACCAGGTAGGCGGCCAGACAGGCCACGTGGGTGCAGCGCCGCAGCGTCGCGGCGGCGATACCGTTTGTCCTGGCGCGCTCGACGAGCTCATCCAGCGCGCGCTCCAGCACCCAGGGCCCCGGCAGAAAGCCGGCATCCCAGCAGAAGACCCCCGGCCGGTCGCTGATGGCCACCGGCTCGCCGTCGGCGCGGGTCACGCCGTTCCGGAGCCATGCCAGGTTGATCGGCACCCGGGCCAGCCCGTGGGTGGTGAAGCCGAGCAGATCGGCCTCGACGAATACTCTGGCCATGGTGCGGGCCCGATCCTCGGAAAGACCGGCGCCCTCGAACAACCCGGCGGCAAACGACTGCAGCGCCGCCGGGGCGTAGCGCTCAGCCACGTCCTTCGCGCCCGGTCGCGCCGATCAATGCACGCTCCTGTCCTGACCCTCCCAGTACGGCGCCCGCAGCTCCCGCTTCAGCACCTTTCCCGGGCCGGACTTGGGCAGCGGCTCGTGACGGATGTCGATCCCCTTCGGAACCTTATACCCGGCGATGTTCTTCCGGCAGAACGCGATGATGTCCCCCGGGTCGACGTTGCGAAACTCCTCCCGCGGCACCACCACCGCCCAGACCGCCTCGCCCCACTTCTCGTCCGGCACGCCGAAGGCAGCGGCCTCCAGCACCGCCTCGTGCTGGTAGAGCACCTCCTCCACTTCTGTGCAATAGACGTTCTCGCCGCCGCTCACGATCATGTCCTTGCTGCGGTCCACCAGGTACACGTAACCGTCCTCGTCCATGTAGCCGAGATCGCCGGTCCAGTAACCGCTGTCCCTGAGCACCGCCTCGGTCTGCTCGGTCTTGTTCCAGTAGCCCTGCATGACGTTCGGCCCGCGCACCACTACCTCACCCACCTCGCCGCACACCACGTCCTCGCCCCGGGGATTAAGGATGCGGATCGCGTTGCCGAGGATCGCCTGGCCGCAGGACCGGGCCCGGTCGTTGTCCAGCAGCTGCTCCTCGCCCACCAGCGCGGTCGCAAGCGGCGACAGCTCGGTGGCACCGTAGACCTCCACCAGCTGGGCGTTCGGAAACGCGCGGGCGCAGCGCCGCAGCACCTCCGTGGCAATGGGCGAGCCGCCGTGCGCCAGCATCCGCAGGGTGCCCACTTCCCGCGGCTTCTTGTTCTGGGCCTCGACCATGGCGGCGAGCATGGTCGGCACGCCCAGCGACTCGGTCACGCCGTGTCGCTCGATGAGATCCAGCGCGGCATCCGGGTCGAACGCGGCCAGGGTGATCTGGCAGCCGCCGGTCCAGATGCTGCCGAGGACGCTGTTGGAGCCGGCGGCGTGGAACAGCGGTGCCATCACCAGATAGCGGTCGTCGGCGCGCTGCGGCACCGTGGCCAGCCAGTGAAAGGTGTTGGCGATGAGGTTGCGGTGGGACAGCATCACGCCCTTCGACTTGCCCGTGGTGCCGCCGGTGTAGAACAGCCCGGCCAGGTCGTTCTCAGTCACCCCGCCACCCAGCGGTTCCGGCTCCGCCCCGGCGAGCGCCGACTCGTAGCTGTCGGGAATGCTGATCACATGATCCACCACCGCGCCGAGCCGGCCCGGATCGCGGTCGGTGATCAGCACGCGGGATCCCGAATCCTCCAGCGCGTAGTGGAGTTCGGGCTCGGCATGACGGGTATTGAGGGGCACCACGACGCGACCGGAGGCCGGCACGCCGACGTAGGTTTCCAGATACTGGTGACCGTTGGCCGCAAGGATGGCCACCCGCTCGCCCCGCTCCACACCAAGTGCGGACAGCGCGCCTGCCAGCCGGCAGCAGCGTTCGTGGAACTGCCGGTAGCTGAACGCCTTGTCGTCGGCAATTACCGCCGTCCGGTCCGCGGCGATCTGCAGCGCCCGCTGCAGAGGATCGGCAAAGGTATGCATCGCTGTCCCGCTCCACATGGTTTCAGGTGAGTTTCCCAGATCGCGCCGGCGAAGTGGAGGGTCAGGGCACGGACAGCCGCGCCTGCATGTCAGCGGGAAGCGGCAGGCTCACCGCCTCGTCGAGATTACCCTTGCCCGGCACGTAGTTGACCTCCAGCCGGGTGCCGCAGGGATCCTCGAACAGCACCGAGTAATAGCCGGGCGCCCAGTCGTCCTCCCGAGGCGCATGCACGATCCGGCCACCGAAGCCACCTAGAAACCTCGCGCCAGGTCGAAGTACGCCACCGTCAGGTAAACGTGGGCGATGCCGTTGATGGCCACCGTCATAGCCGGATCCCGGTTGCTGCGTTACCAGCATGATAGGCTTCGGCCATGGCAGGCCGCCATTCGCGCGGCGACGAGACAAGGCGATGACCCAGGCATTCTCCGGACTCCGCGTGCTCGACTTCACCCAGGTGCTGGCGGGACCCTTCGCGACCCAGCAGCTCGCGGTGCTCGGCGCCGACGTGATCAAGATCGAGCAGCCGGGCACCGGCGATCAGACCCGCGGCCTCATGAATGCCCGGGCTGCCGCCGGTCCTGGCATGTCGCCGTCGTTTCTCACCTGCAACCTCAACAAGCGCAGCCTGGCGCTGGATCTGAAGGCGCCCGAGGCCGGCGAAATCGTCCGCCGTCTGGTCGCGGCGTCCGACGCGGTGGTCGAGAATTTCCGCCCGGGCGTCATGACGCGGCTAGGTCTCGACTATCCGGCCCTGAGCGCCGTGCGCCCAGACCTCGTTTACTGCTCGATCTCCGGGTACGGTCAGCGCGGGCCCCGGGCAGGCACCGGCGCCTACGACGGCGCGATCCAGGCGGATTCCGGCATGATGGCCATCACCGGGCACCCGGAAACCGGACCGACCCGCACCGGTTACATGCCGGTGGACATGGCCACCGCGCTGAACACGGCGTTTGCGCTGGCGGCGGCCCTGTACCGACGCCTCGCCACCGGTCAGGGGCAGTATCTGGACGTCGCGATGATGGACACCGCCATGGTTCTGCAGGCGTCCCAGATCAGCAATCATCTGGTGAACGGCGAGATTCCGCAGCTGATCGGCAACCGCTCTCCAACCGGCCAGCCGACGGCCAACGTGTTCCGCACCCGCGACGGCCACATCCAGGTGATCGCGCTGCGCGACGCCCAGATCCGCGGGCTGTTCGAGGCGCTGGAGTGTGGGGCACTGCTCGCCGAGCCGCGCTGCGCCACGCTGGAGGCACGACTTGCCCACTACGACGAGATCTTCGAGCTGATCGAGTCGCGGCTGAGGACCCGTCCTACCGCCCAATGGCTTACCCGCCTGGCCGACTGTGGGGTCCCGGCGGCACCCATCCGCAGCCTTCCGGAAGCGGTGCGCGATCCCCAGCTCGACACCCGCAGCGTGTTCGTCGAGGTAGCCAGTCCCAATGGCGCGAATCCGGTGCGGCTGGTTCAGTCCGGTTTCGCCGCCGACCCGGACGGACCGAGCACCAGACGCCCGGCGCCCCGGCTCGGCGAGCACAGCGACGCGATCCTGCGCGAGGCCGGCTACGAGGATGCGGTCATTCGAGGTCTGGCCGAGCGCGGCGTGGTGCAGCTCGCCGAGGCAGGAGACAGGTCATGAGCACCCGCCTGCGTAGGCCCAACAGGCGCCGGATCTTTCTGATGCGCCACGGCGAGGCTGCCTATGTCGCCCCGGACGGCACCGTCACCGACGATCCCCGCAACGTCGGCCTCACCGAGCAGGGCCGGATCCAGGCCCGCAAGCAGGCCGGGGTGCTGGCCAGCGTGCCGTTCGATAGGGCGATCTGCTCCGGCCTGCCACGTACCGTGGAAACGGCCACGGTCGTGCTGGCGGGGCGGGAACGGCCCGAGCTCGAAGCCATGCGGGCGCTGGAGGAGATCCGGGGCGGCGATCGCAATCACCCGGTAGGGGACATGGCATCCTGGCTCGACCATGTGGCGAACCCCTGGGCAGGCGCTGACCGCCCCGATGCCACCTTCCTGGGCGGCGAACGGTTCGTCGACTTTGCCGACCGGGTGGTGCCGGCGTTCGAATCCATTCTCGCCGACGGCAGCTGGCGGACCCTGCTGCTGGTGCTCCACGGTGCGGTCAACCGCATGATCTTCAACCACCTCATGCGCCTGCCGTGGCAAGGACGGATGAGCATCGAGCAGGACAACTGCTGCATCAACATCATCGACGTCGACAGCGCCGATGACGGCACCCCGGAACGGTATCTGATCCGCGGCGTGAACCTGACCGGCTACGACCTCAACAAATCCGGCATCCGCCTGACCAACATGGAGCAGACGGCCGAGCGCCTGGCGGCGCGTCTGGGCGACTGAGCCCGGCCCGGATTGCCGGTGCCGGCACCCTAGGGGCCACGGGCCGCCGACCGCCGCGGCACGAAGAGATGATCCGTTACAGCCTTTCGATGATGGTCCCGGTGCCGAGGCCACCGCCGCAGCACATGGCGATCAGCCCGTAGCGACCGCCGGACCGCTCCAGCTCGTGGAGCGCAGTGGTGATCAGCCGCGCGCCCGTGGAGCCGGTGGGATGGCCCAGGGCGATGGCGCCGCCGTTGGGGTTCACCCGCTCCGGATCCGGCGACAGCTCCTTCTCCCAGGCCAGCACGACTGAGGCGAACGCTTCGTTGACTTCGAACACGTCGATGTCGTCGACGCCGAGTCCCGCCTGATCCAGCACCTTGCGGCTGGCCGGAATCGGCCCCTTCAGCATGGTGACCGGATCCACGCCGACCAGCGTGGTGGCGACGATGCGCGCGCGGGGCTTGAGCCCCAGCTCGTCCACGGCCTTCTGGCTGGCGAGGATGACCACCGCCGCGCCGTCCGACACCTGCGAGCTGGTTCCCGCCGTGTGAATTTCCTGCCCGGGAACCGGATTGAGCCCCTGCAAACCCTCCAGGGTGGTGTCACGGGGGCCCTCGTCGCGCTCGATCGTGCGCGCCTCGCCCGTCGGCTTGCCCTGGTCGTCAAGCACCGGCGCCTGCACCGGAACGATTTCCCGATCGAAGCGGCCTTCCTGCCTGGCCCGGTTGGCCCGCTGCTGGCTGCGCAACCCGAATGCGTCAGTATCGGCCCGGGTAATCTGGTACTCCTCGGCGATCATGGCGGCGCCCTGGAACTGACTGGTGGGCTGGTAGTGGGCCATGTAGCTCTCGCCCATGGGCACACCGTCCTTCATGTTCGAGCCGAGCGGCACCCGGGTCATCATCTCCACCCCGCAGCACATCACCAGGTCCTCCATGCCGGAGGCCACCATCGCCGCCCCCAGCGAGGTGGCCTGCTGGCTCGAGCCGCACTGCGAATCCACCGTGGTGGCGGCGATCTCCTCGGGAAGCCCCTGGGACAGCCAGGCAATCCGGGCGATGTTGAACGACTGCTCGCCCACCTGCGACACGCAGCCGCCGATCACCTGGCCGATCCGCGCAGCGTCGATGCCGCTGCGCTCCAGCGCGGCCTTCTGAATGGCCCCGAGCAGATCCGCGGGCATCAGCCCCGCCAAGCCTTTGCCGCGCTTGCCGATGGGGCTGCGGGCGGCTTCGACGATGTAGACGTTTTCCATGGTTGGCTTCCCGTTGAGAAAAAATCGCGACGAATTCTACTGAACCGCCGGACACCGCGCAGCGGCGCCCTGCGGCGATTCGCCGCTCTGCTCGCGTGCTGGCCGTGTTGCGCTGCAGCAAACATGGGGGTCGGCGCGACGCCGCCCGGGCCGTTGCGCGCGCAACGAAAACGACAGCGGATTCCGGGTCAGGGATTAGTGGGCGTGCCCGTGCTCCAGTTCCTCCGCGGTGGCCTCGCGCACGCTCTCCACGGTCACGTCGAACCTCAGCACGGTACCCGCCAGCGGATGGTTGGCGTTGAGGGTTGCGGTCTCCTCGCCGATGGCGTCGACGCGGAGATTCTGGACGCTGCCGTCCGGTGCCTTGGACTGCAGCGCCATGCCCACGTGCAGGTTCTCGATGCCGTCCAGCACCTCCAGCGGAACGTCCTGCACCAGCTGCGGGTTCACGTCGCCGTAGGCTTCCTCAGGCTGCACCGTGGTCTCGAACTGGTCGCCCGGCTGGCGCCCCTCCAGTTCGCGCTCCAGACCAGGAATCAGCCCCTGCCTGCCGTGCAGATAGGTCAACGGCTCCTGACCACGGGAGGAATCCAGTTCCTGGCCCTGCTCGTCGGTGAGGGTGTAATGAATGGCGACCACACACTGGCTGGCAATCTTCATGAAGGCGGCTCCTGACGGCTTCCGAGGGAGACGGGCGACGAGGCCCGGAGTGGGAAAACCATGATGCCCACATAGCACGCTCGATGCCACCCGGGTAGACTACACGTCATGGTGGGTATCCTCGTTCGCGTGCTGATCATCGCAGGCGGCCTGTTCGTCGCCGATGCCCTCGTCCCAGGCCTGCACACCGATGGGCTCGGAACCCTGCTCTGGGCGGCCGTGCTGCTCGGCCTGGTGAACGCCCTGATCCGCCCGCTGGTGGTGCTGCTGACGCTTCCGATCACCCTGCTCAGCCTCGGCGGCTTTCTATTGGTGATCAATGCCGGCATGCTCGGCCTGGTGGCGTGGCTGCTCGACGGCTTTCGGGTGGACGGATTCTTTCCGGCGCTGTTCGGCAGCCTG